>NZ_JBVVQX010000006.1:0-91595 GCF_055811675.1 Mesorhizobium sp. WSM4808 | reverse complement strand
TGAGGAAGAAGCACAGACAGCGCCGGATATGGCCCGCTTTTTCTCCAATTCTTCAGTTCTTCAATTCCTCAATTCTACCTGTCATCCCACCCGCGCACGTGCCTCCAGATAGCGGCTGATCGCGGCATTGAGCTCGCCGCCAAGGATAAAGATCGCCGAGACCATGTAGAGGAAGACCACGGCGATCATGATCGAGGCCAGGCCGGCATAGGTCGTCACATAGGACGAGAAGTGGTCGAGATAGGTGGCGAAGATGGTCGAACCGATAAGCCATGCCGCCAGCGTGAAGACGATGCCCGGCACCAGCGAGACGAAGCGGCGCTTGCCCGCCGGCAGCCAGAAATGCACGGCAAACAATCCGCCGACAATGACCGCCGAAGCGATGACGTAACGCCACAGCGTGATGGTGCCCATATAGGGCTTGATCCAGTCGATATGGGCTTCGGCGATCCGCGCCAGCAGCGGCGCGAACACCAGGAGCACGCTGATCGCCAGGAAACCGGCCGTGGCGATGAGAACGAAGATGATGCTCTGCACCCGGCGGTAGATGATGCCGCGCGTTTCCGAAACGCGATAGGCGCGGTTGAGCGACGTGCGCAGCGCCTCGATGCCGTTCGACGCAAAATAGGCAGCAAGCACCACGCCATAGGTCAAAAGGTCGGTGCGCCGGACGGTCAGCACATTGAGCACTTCGCGCGCGATCGGCTTGGCGATCTGTTCGGGCCAGGTGTCGAAGACCAGATGCACGGCGGTGTCGGAGAACGCCTGCGCGCCGAGGAAGCTCGCCAGCGTCGTCGCGAAGATCAGGAACGGGAACAGCGCCATCAGCGATGTGATCGCCAGATGGCTGGCCATCGCCCAGCCGTCATCGGTGTTGAAATGGCCGAGCGCGTCGTAGAGGACCCGCTTGAGGGCTACGATCTTCCGCAACAAGAACCGCGCCCTCCAATTGTCTCCACGCCGGGAATATGGGAAGGGATTGCGGCAAATGGCAACCCTTGGCGAAACCACGAACAGTCCGGCGCGAAAGTTGCGCTCGATTATCATCACCGGTGCGTCTTCGGGAATAGGCGCGTACTGCGCCCGCGCGTTGAAGGCGGAAGGCTGGCGGGTGTTCGCAACGGCGCGCAGGCCGCAGGACATCGCCGCGCTCGAAGCCGATGGCATCGAGGCCTTCTATCTCGATTATTGCGAGCCGGACTCCATCGCCTCGCTGGTGACGGCGGTGCTCGACCGCACCGGCGGCCGGCTCGACGCCCTGTTCAACAACGGCGCCTATGCCCAGCCGGGCGCCGTCGAGGATCTGCCCGTCGCGGCGCTCAAGCAGCAGTTCGAGGCGAATTTCTTCGGCTGGCATGATTTGACCCGCCGGCTGGTGCCAGTGATGCGCCGCCAGGGTCAGGGCCGCATCGTCCATTGCTCGTCGATCCTTGGCCTCGTCCCGGTGCGCTTTCGCGGCGCCTATTCCGCGTCGAAGCATGCACTGGAGGCCTTGATGCTCTGCCAGCGCCAGGAACTGGCCGGCAGCGGCGTCCACGTTTCGCTGATCGAGCCGGGGCCGGTGAAGTCGAAGATCGCCAGCAATGGCCTCATTTGGTTTCTCAGCAACATCGACCACGAAAATTCCGTGCACCGCGTGGACTATGCGGCGCAACTCGAACGGCTGCGGGCCGGCGGCAGCCAATCGGCCTTGAAGCCAGGGCCGGAAGTCGTTCATGCGGCGCTGCGCCATGCACTTCTGTCGCGGCGCCCGCGACCGCACTATGTGGTAACATTGCCGGCCAGGATCGGTGCGGTGCTCAAACGCATCCTGCCGGCATCGATGCTTTACCGCCTGATGGCCAAACGCGCCTGAACGCCAAAACAATTGGAACGAAACAATGGCAACCGTCTTCAACATTCTCGCCATTCTGGTCATGGTCGCCGTTGCGGTCGTGCTTGTTCGTGGCCTCATCAATATGATGCGCGGCGGCTCCGGCGTCACATCGAACAAGCTGATGCAGGCGCGCGTCATGCTGCAGGCCGTGGCGCTGGTGCTGATCCTGCTTGCGGTGTATTTCACCCGCAAGTGAGGGATGTCGGCGGGGAGGCGAAATGGTCAAGCTCAACAAGATCTACACCCGCACCGGCGATGATGGCACCACGGGTCTCGGCACCGGCGAGAGGCGGCTGAAATCCGACCTGCGGGTAGACGCCTACGGCACGGTCGACGAAGCCAATGCCTGCATCGGCATCGCCCGGGTCCACACGGCCGCGATCCATCCCGCGATCGACGCCATGCTTTCCCGCATCCAGAACGATCTCTTCGACCTCGGCGCCGATCTCGCCGTGCCCGACGACGGCAAGCCGCTCGGCTATGAGCCGCTTCGGATCGTCGCCGTGCAGACCGACCGGGTCGAAAAGGACATCGACCTTCTCAACAAGGAGCTTCAGCCGCTCAAATCCTTCGTGCTCAATGGCGGCACGCCGGCAGCGGCGGCACTTCACCTTGCCCGCACCGTGGCGCGGCGGGCCGAAAGGCTGATCGTGGCCCTTGCCCAGGATCCGGACGAGCACGTCAACCGCGACGGTCTAAAATACATCAACCGGGTCTCGGATTTCCTGTTTGTCGCCGCCCGGGCGGTCAATGACAACGGAAACGCCGACGTGCTATGGGTTCCCGGCAAGAACCGCTGATTGTCGAAAGCGGAAGAGGGCCTGGGGCAATGTTCATCCCGCTTTACGACACCAACAGGCTGCGGCACATCAGGCTGCAATATGTGACGATCGGGCTGATCGTGGTCAATGCCCTGGTCTACCTCGCCACCGCGCTCGGCGGCGAGAGTTTCTCCAATGCCGCCGTGCTTGGCCTCGGCTTCATCCCGTCGGTCGTCCATGACACCGCCGAGCTTGATCCCCGTTTCATCGTCATCCCCGAAAGCCTGAGCTACCTCACCTATTCCTTCCTGCATGCCGACATCTTCCATCTCGGCGGCAACATGCTGTTCCTGTGGGTGTTCGGCGACAATGTCGAGGATGCGCTCGGCCACATCCGCTACCTCATCTTCTACCTGTTGTGCGCGATCGCCGGCGCCGCCTTCCAGGGCCTCGTCGCCTGGGATTCGCAGGCGCCGCTGATCGGTGCCTCCGGCGCCATCGCCGGAGTGGTCGTCGCCTATCTGATCCTTTATCCCAGGGTGAAGGTCTGGGTGCTGGCCTTTGCCCGCATCCCGCTGCGGATTCCGGCCTTCATCCCGCTCATCTTGTGGGTGCTGTTCCAGGTGGTGATGTTTGCCGCCGGCGGCGAGGACCAGATTTCGTGGGCTTGCCATATCGGCGGCATCATTGCCGGAGCCGTTCTTGTGCTCGTCCTGCGCAGCCGCGGCGTGCCGCTGTTTGCCGGCGCCGACGAGGACGTTGCGCCCACCGCTCCCGACCAACCGCCGGTTGCCACGGAACCGCTGATCCCCGACCCGCCCGCCGCGACGCCGCGCTGGGGGCGAGGAAACACTTCCAGTTCGGACTGAACCGATTTGAGCCGCTTGCAGCGTATTGACGTGCAGGGTTGCCGCAACTACGGAAACGTCACCGCCGCAACCTAAGGCGGGCAAACACCAGAATTTCCATCCGGCCGGAATTCCATCCGGCCAAAATTCAGTCAGGAATGTCGGCTTTCGACAACTCAGAACGGGCGCAGGCTGTTATAGCGCGCCCAACTAGCGTGAAGAGGTGACAGGCAAATGAAGATCCTTGTGCCCGTGAAGCGGGTTGTGGATGCGAACGTCAAGGTTCGCGTGAAGGCTGATGGTTCGGCGGTGGAGCTCGCCAACGTCAAGATGGCGATGAACCCGTTTGACGAAATCGCGGTGGAAGAAGCAATCCGGCTGAAGGAAGCCGGCAAGGCTGAAGAAATCATCGTCGTCTCGATCGGCCCGCAGCAGGCGCAGGAAACACTGCGCACCGCGCTCGCCATGGGCGCCGACCGCGCCATCCTGGTCAAGACCGAGGAACAGACCGAGCCGCTCGGCGTCGCCAAGGTGCTGAAAGGCGTCGTCGACGCCGAGCAGCCCGGCCTCGTCATTCTCGGCAAGCAGGCCATCGACGACGACTCCAACCAGACCGGCCAGATGCTGGCGGCACTGCTTGGCTGGGCGCAGGGCACCTTCGCTTCCAAGATCGTGCTCGACGGCGACAAGGCCAAGGTGACGCGCGAAGTCGACGGCGGCCTGCAGACCGTGGAACTGAAGATGCCGGTGATCGTCACCGCCGACCTTCGCCTCAACCAGCCGCGCTATGCCTCGTTGCCCAACATCATGAAGGCCAAGAAGAAGCAGCTCGACGAGAAGACCCCGGCCGACTACGGCGCCGACGTCAAGCCGCGGCTGAAGATCATCAAGACCGAGGAGCCAAGCGGCCGCAAGGCAGGCGTCAAGGTCAAGAGCGTCACTGAGCTGGTCGACAAGCTCAAGAACGAAGCCGGCGTGTTGTAAGCGATCGGGAAAGGAACAGAAAAATGGCTATTCTCCTCATCGCAGAACACGACAACGCAACGCTTTCCGACCAGACCGCCAAGGCGCTGTCGGCGGCGCTGCAGATCGGCTCGGACGTGCATGTGCTGGTTGCCGGCAAAGGCGCCAAGCCGGCAGCCGACGCTGCCGCCAAGCTCAAGGGCGTGAGCAAGGTGCTGCTGGCCGAGGCAGACGAACTTGCCGAGCGCCTGGCCGAGCCGACGGCAGCACTGGTCGTATCGTTGGCAGGCGCTTACGACACCATCATCGCGCCGGCGACCTCGTCGGGCAAGAATGTTGCGCCGCGAGTCGCAGCGCTCCTCGATGTCGCGCAGGTGTCCGAGATCATCGAAGTCGTATCGCCCGACACCTTCAAGCGGCCGATCTATGCCGGCAACGCCATCCAGACGGTGCAGTCGAGCGACGCCAAGAAGGTGATCACGGTGCGCACGGCCTCGTTCCAGGCAGCCCCCGAGGGCGGCTCGGCGGCGGTCGAGACCGTCAAGGCCGCGGCCAATCCCGGCCTGTCCACCTTCGTCGAGAACAAGCTTTCCGAGACCGACCGTCCGGAGCTGACCTCGGCCAAGATCATCATCTCGGGTGGTCGTGCGCTGGGTTCGGCGGAGAAGTTCCAGGAGGTCATCCTGCCGGTCGCTGACAAGCTCGGTGCCGCCGTCGGCGCCTCCCGCGCCGCGGTCGATGCCGGCTATGCGCCGAACGACTGGCAGGTCGGCCAGACCGGCAAGGTGGTTGCCCCCAATCTTTACATCGCGGTCGGCATCTCCGGCGCCATCCAGCATCTCGCCGGCATGAAGGATTCGAAGGTCATCGTCGCCATCAACAAGGACGAGGAGGCGCCGATTTTCCAGGTTGCCGACTACGGCCTCGTCGGCGATCTCTTCGTCATTCTGCCGGAGCTGCAAAAGGCGCTTTGACGCTTTCTGCCAAAGCGTATTAAATGGTGAGGGTGGGGTAGACGAAGTCGCCCCGCCCTTTTAGTTTGCACCGCACAAAAAGCAGGCCGCAAAGGCGAAAAGCAATCCAGCAAAAGTGCGCAGCGGTTTTGCGTCCGGAATTGCGGTAAAAAAAGGTGGAGCGCTTTCGCAGTTCAAGCGGAAGGGCTCAGGACGGGATCGGTGTAATGAGCAAGATCGAGACGATCGGCATCATCGGCGCGGGCCAGATGGGCGGCGGCATCGCCCATGTCTCCGCGCTTTCGGGCTACAAGGTGCTGATCTACGATATTTCGCCCGACCGCATCGAGAAAGGCATCGCCACAATCAGCGGCAACATGGCCCGCCAGGTGGGGTCCGGCAAGCTCGACGAGAAGGTGCGCAACGACGCGATGGGCCGCATTTCGGCCGCGCCCGCGATGGCCGATCTTGCCGGCGCGGATCTGGTGATCGAGGCGGCGACAGAGGACGAGACGGTCAAGCGCAAGATCTACGCCCAGCTTTGTCCGCAGCTCAATCCCGAAGCCATCCTGGCGACCAACACCTCGTCGATCTCGATCACGCGGCTTGCCGCGCAGACCGACCGGCCTGAGCGGTTCATCGGCATACATTTCATGAACCCGGTGCCGCTGATGAAGCTGGTCGAGCTGGTGCGCGGCATCGCCACCGAGGACCAGACCTTCGAGGCGGCCAAGACCTATGTGAAGCAGCTCGACAAGACGATCACGGTCTCGGAGGATTTTCCGGCCTTCATCGTCAACCGCATCCTGTTGCCGATGATCAACGAGGCGATCTACACGCTCTATGAGGGTGTCGGCTCGGTCGACGCCATCGACACCGCCATGCGGCTCGGCGCCAACCATCCGATGGGGCCGCTGCAGTTGGCCGATTTCATCGGGCTCGATACCTGCCTGTCGATCATGCAGGTGCTGCATGACGGCCTGTCGGACTCCAAGTACCGCCCTTGCCCGCTGCTGGTGAAATATGTCGAGGCCGGCTGGCTCGGCCGCAAGACCGGGCGCGGCTTCTACGACTATCGTGGCGAGCATCCCGTTCCGACGCGCTGAGCGCATCGTCGACGCAAATCAGGGACAAGCCTTCGGATCGGCGGTTGACAGGCTCGATCAGGAGGCCGCCGCCAGCGGCTCTGTCCGGCCCTCCACGATCCGTGCGTCGGACGCCACGGAGACACAGCCGCGGCCGGCCGCCTTGGCCGCATAGCAGGCCGCATCGGCTCTCGCGATGATCTCGTCGACCTCGCCGCAATTGGCATTGATCGCAGCCAGTCCGATGCTGGCGCCGATCACGTGAGGACGGCCGTCCCAGGTGAAGTCCAGCCCGCCGATCGCATCGATGATGGAGCGTGCCGCGATCTTGGCGCCGGCTGCCGAACCCGATTTCAGAATGACCGCGAATTCGTCGCCGCCGAGGCGAGCGACGATATCGTCTGGACCAAGCACGCCGCGAATCGCCTCGGCAACCCGCTTCAGCAGCGCGTCTCCCGCCGCGTGTCCGCCGGTGTCGTTGACCAGTTTGAAGTGGTCGAGATCGATGAACATGAACTGATGTCCGGCGCCTCCGACCGACTTCGTCGTGTCGGCGGTGCCGTCCTTGCGCGCCTGGCCGACCAGGTCTTCCATGGCACGGATGAAGCTCGAGCGGTTGCCAAGGCCGGTCAGCGCATCGTGTGCCGCGGCGTGCGCCAGCTGGCGCTGCAGCGCGCGCGCATCGGTAAAGTCCTGGAAGACGATGACCAGCCCGCAGAATTCGTTCCGTTCGTTGATGATCGGCGACACCACCTGGCGGATGCTGCAGCGCGTGTCGTCGCGCCGGATCAGGACGGCGCGGCTGTTCTGGTCGGCGGGCGCATGAACGCCAACCGCGGGCCGGGTGACGCCGATCCTGTGCCCCGTCTCCTCGTCGACCGCCCAGTAGACATGGCCAAGCATCTTGCCGAGAGCCTCGCCGCCGGCAATCCCGGTCAGCTTTTCGGCGACCGGGTTCATGAAGGTGATACGGTTTGCGGCATCGGTGCAGATGACGGCATCGCCGATTGATTGCAGCGTCACCCTCAGCCGCTCCTTTTCGTCGGCAAGCATTGCCGCCGACACAGTAAGGCGCTCTTCGGCCTCCTTGCGGCGGGTGATGTCGGTCAGGCTGCCGATGGCCCTGATCAGCCGTCCATCCTCGTCGCGTTCGATGGCCTTGCCGCGGTCGAGTATCCACATCCAGTGGCCATCCTTGTGGCGCATCCTGAATTCGGCTTCAAAGAACGGTGTCTTGCCCTCGAGATGGGCGCGATCGGCTTCGGCGACAGTCTCGCGATCGTCGGGATGAATCATCGTCAGCCAGCGATCGGTGTCGCCATCGAGCTCGCCATCCGCATAGCCCAGCATCTTGACCCAGGTCGAGGAATAGGTCGTGCCCCCCTTGCGCATGTCGAGGTCCCAGACGCCTTGGCCGGCACCAGCCAGAGCAAAATTCCAACGCGTCTCCGCCTCGGCAATGCGCGCCTCGGCCTGCTTGCGCGCGTCGATGTTCTCGATTTGCGAGACGAGATAGAGCGGGCGGCCGCTGGTCTCATCGCGAATGACCGAACCGGCAAGATGGGCCCAGACGGGCGTTCCGTCCTTCCTGAGATAACGCTTCTCGAAGTGGAAGGAATTGACCGTGCCCGCCTTCAGATCGTCCATCGTCTCCCGCCCGATCAGCAGATCGTCGGGATGCGTGATCTGGAAGAAAGTCAGCGCCTCGATCTCTTCGCTTGTGTAGCCAAGCATGGCGGCGAAGGCCGGATTGGTTTGGCGGATGCGACCGTCGAGAGCGACAACCACGATGCCGATCGCCGAATCCTCCATGGCGCGGCGGAAGCGCAGCTCGCTCTCGGCGATCTGCTGGCGATCCCTGCTGATCCTGCGGATAGACAGGGCGGCGAGGAACAGCGCGCCCGCCGCCACCGCCACCGCGATCTGCAGGCAGAGCCTCAACGCTTCGGTGCCGAAATCCAGGCTCGACAGCAGGATCGAGGTCGCCAGCACGCCCAGGCCGGCGACGAGCAACGCCAGCCCTGCATGCCCAAGAGATTTTCGGCTGGTTAATCCTCGCCACATCACGATACGTGCCACCCCCGTGCGCAAACGCATGTTCTCGCATCAACCTTGGCGGATCGATTTTAAGGAAAGGTTGCGTCCGGCATGCCGGCGTGGTCGCTAACCGGCAAACAATTGCCGGCATGATTAAGGATCGGTGCACGGGTCCGCGATCGTTGCGAAACGCTACCAGCGTATGAAAAACCGTCCGCCGAGCGCACCGAGCAATGCGAGCGCTACGATCGCTGCCGTGTACCAGGTGGCGACGAAAAGCGGCGAGTCGTCGAAGCAGTGCGCGGCATAGAAGGTTGCCGCCAGCCCGCCGGCGAGCAGACCCGCCACCGCACCGGCAAGCACCGGCCGTGTCGGCGCGCCATAGCGCAGCATCCACAGGAAGATGGCAAGCGGGCCAATACCGATCAGCGGGATAAAGCCCATGCAGAGCATCATGTTGGAGCCGACCATCCGTGTACCCCACAGCGCCTCCGGCACCATGAAAAGCTCAAGAAGCACCGCCACGGCGACCAGCACGGGCGCCGCAGCCATCCAGGCCATTGCCCGGCCCGTCGAGGCGCCCGGCGTCGACAAGGCGCGGATCAGGGCGAAGGCGCTGACGGCTAGCACGATGGTGAAGACGAATTTGGAGAGGAAGCGCATCGTGTGAGCGGCCGCCACGAAGTCCGGGCGCGGGCCGATGGTCAGCAGGAATACGACGGTCGCGATCACCGCCCCCGCACCGGCGGCCAGCCACCAGGCCGACAGCAACGGGATTGCCTTGCTGCTTGCGTCGGCGTCCAGCGCCTTGATGAGATCATCCGTCCTCATGTCATTCCCGCCCGAACCGCCCCTGCCCGAATCGCTTGGCTATCGCGGCAAGTCCGCGATGCAGCGACACACGCACCGCCGTCTCGCTGATGCCGAACTTCGCCGCCGTCTCACCAATGGACCGCCCTTCCACCGACACGGCCGAGACCACGGAGCGCTGTGCCGGCGACAGGCTGTCCAATGCCCGGTTGATGTCTCGCTCGCTGACGGTCTCGGTTTCCGGCTCGGCGAACGTCTCGGCGATATCGTCGACATCGATCTCGATGCGCCGTCCTCGCCGCCGGAACGCATCGATCAGCTTGAAGCGGGCGATCGCGTAGATCCACGGCAACACCGGCGCATCCTGGCGCCAGGTATGTCGTTTTACATGAATGGCCAGCAAGGTTTCCTGCACGACATCCTCGGGATCGACCCCGCCCTGCACGATCTTGCGCCTGGCAAAACCGCGAACCAGCGCGGCAATCCGGTGCAGAAAGTCGGCGTAAGCCCTTTCATCTCCCGCGATCGCGGCCCGCATCAGCCGGGAAAGTTCGGCCTCGTCCTTGCCGCTCACAAGAGTTCACTCCCCCGAATTTCGCGTCTCGGCGCTGATTTGTTACGTGGCCGGCGAAATAATGTCCAAGCCAAACTATCGGCAAATCACGAAAGTTTGCGGCACACCGCGCGCCGATCGCCAGTGCGATATTGCCCCGCGCTCTTGTTCGAGAACTCAAGGCTTGGCGCCGAACATGGCGTCCCGGAAAGACCTGAAGCCCTTTCGAACGGTCAGCTTCATCCGTCTGCGACGGTACTTGTTTTTCAGGCGGCCCAAGATCTGGAGATGTGTCTCATCGATAACCGGAGTGGATAGGGGATCGTTAGCATATGGCAGCTGTGCCAAGGCATCTGCATGCATGTTGGCGTAAGGCAACGAATCGTATCTGTCGAAGGGTGTGGGCGGGTCGTTCAATACAGTGGGATTGGTGTTGATCTCGAAAACCTGGATACGACCATCGACAATGGTGTAGTCGATCCTGCCATATGAGATCCCCGCCTTCTCGAAAATCGGCATCAGCTCTACCGCATGCGGATTGTCGCGCACAAAGGCGGTATGCTCGACCCGATGTTGCCCCGACATACCGCCTCCCTGTACCTTTATGAACCACTCCTTGCTGGCGAAGCAGTGTTGCGCATAACTGCGCTCGCCGATCCGATATGCCGAGTATTTCCGGTAGCTGCCATCGGCACCAGCCTTTGCTCCAAACTCCACCACCATGGGGCGAACAAAATTCATCGTACCCAGGTTCGAGAGCGCCTCGCCGAGTTCCGCCGGCGATTGCAACAGCGGCGGCACTTTATAAGCGGCGCCCGTCTCGTCACGCAGAAAGACAGGGAAACGCATTCCCGCCGGCAGAATTTCGGGTCTGTATACATTGAAATCATTGATGCCGTCCGCGAACAGCATACGCAATAGATCGAAACGCTGAAGGCTTTTTCGGGGATGGTTGAGTTGAAACAGATCAGGCTGCTGCGACTTCATCCGCTGGCTGAGATTGGAGCATGCTTCAATCTCTGCTTCGCTCAGTCGGTCCAAATCCGTCCAAAGAACGGTGCCTCTGGAAATCTCAAGCAGATGCGCCCGTTCGTCATAGGGAACAAAGCGCACAGAACCCTGCAAATCCGTTCGAAAATAGAGTAGCAGGCTTGCCAGGGTATAGGCATGCAAGCGATGGCAAACATAGAAGATCATGAGACAACCCGCCCCTACTCATGCACTCATCAACAGCTGGTATCAGAAAATTATCGATTCGATATCGCAATTACGAGCCGCCTTTCGACGATGAAGATGATCGTATTTCAACAGCTTATGGCAGACGACGTTCCGGGCATGGCCGCGATGGAGGCCGCGGCCTGGGGAAGACTCGGTGCCAGCGAAAAAACAATTCACCACCGGCTTTCGCTCGGGCATACAATGATCCTGGCCATGGTTGAGAACCTTGTTGCCGGCGCGATCTGCTTCGTGGAAACCAGCCAAGATCCGCACGATACGGGAAGGTTCCCCAAGACCTTCTCCGCCTACTCTTCGCTTGCCAGGAGCCAACCTGCACGGTCACTCTACGTGTACAATCTTGGTGTGCGACCCGAATTCCGCGGCACCGACATGGCACGCCGCCTGTTGTCGCAAATGTCTGACTATGGACGGCAGGTCGGTGCGCGTTGGTTGGTCGGCGACGGACGTTGCCCGTCCTACGCGGGAGCACAGGACGAGTTGCCCGACAAGGTTCGGCCGGATCCGGAATTTCGTCGGACCATCGACGATTGGCATCGGACCGGTGTCATGCCTTCGGTGGAATCCATAACGAGGGATCCGCTACTGCGGTTCTATAACCGTGTTCTCCGGTGCGAATTTCTACATCTCGCGTCCGATTTTCTACCTGAAGACATGAGTTCCGGCGGATTTCGCGTTATCTTTGCTGTCGATCTTGCCCGATGACAGATCAGGCTGATCTATTTGACCCCATCGCCCATGGCAGCGATGCGTTTCCCGAATTCGCCCGTCGTCGGAGTTCAGGAGGCGCCAGTTGGGGCAAACCTCCTTATCCCGAGGTCGGTGAAGCCTTCTACGTGTTCAGCCATGCGCTTGTTTCCCAGGCCTTGAAACACCCACTGTTGCTGCAGGCACCGCCGGGCGCCTATCAGGAGGTCAGGCAAAAGATCAGCGCCAATCCGGCCCTGGACCTGTTGACCCGTTCCATGCTGCTGTCCGACCCGCCGCGGCACATGCGCCTGCGCCGCCCATTGGCTGGTTCGCTAAGCTTTTCCTCCTGCAACGGGCTATTCGACCGGCTTGCGGCCAAAGCGTCGGAACTTACGCAGGCAGCTGTACAAAAACCGGAGTTCGACGCGGTTCGTGATATAGGCCTGCCGCTAGCGTTTTCAGGCCTGGAACAGATCCTTGGTATCGACATGGACGATCCCTGGCGGATTGGCGCCGACGCACAGCTTATGGCCAACGCCCTGGAAATAAGGGCCGGCGGCGTAGACGAAGACGCAAACGATGCCTGCCGCCGGTTGGAGGCATGGGTATCCAGCGTGATAGAACACGGTACTGTGCGCCCAAACGGTATTTCAGCTCAGATGCTTGCCGAAGTCGAGGCTGGCCGCTGGCTGAGAGACGATGCCATTGCAAACATCGTATTCCTGCTCTTTGCCGGGCAGGCGACAGTCGTCGATACCTTCGGCAATGCGCTGGTCGCGCTTGCACGCTTCCCAGAACAGCTTTCGCTGCTTGAAGATGGGAAAGTCAGTTGGTTTTCAGCAGCCGAAGAGCTGCTCCGTTTTTGCGCTCCGGTTCACTATGCCGGAGCGCGCATCGCCGCGGAAGATATGCAATTTGGTGGCGCAACCATAAAAGCCGGGCAGGCCGTCGTACCCGTGCTGGCGAGCGCCAATCGAGACATTTCTGTTTTTCCGGCGGGCGACCGGTTGGATTTGGGTTCCGGCATTTCGTCGGCCCTTGCCTTTGGCACCGGACTGCATGCCTGTCTGGGTCAACACGTCGCCCGGTTAGAAATAGCTGTACTGCTGGAGGCCTTGTTCACGCAGGCCAAAGGCTGGTGCTTGGACCTTCCCAGGGTCGTCAGGCGGCATTCGTTGCTTTTCCACGGTCTGCAAGCCGCCCCATTCATCCGGCCCGCGGATCAACCATCGGTTTGAATTCGCACGCCATTCGCGTCCCTTCATACTTGGAATTGTGAGCCCGATATCAAGCGTTTGTGCTTCAGCGACCGATTGAAGCAGATCACCAATGTTGACTAAGCCTGTCAGGTATCGGTAGGTGAGCCGGTGCCAACCCGAACTTTAGGACAATGTCATGAAATATGCTCTTTCCACCCTCGCCGGCGCCACGGCGCTGGCAATCATGCTGATCGCCAGCCCGTCGATGGCCGAGGATGCCGGCATCATTGTCTATAACGCCCAGCACGAAAGCCTGACCAAGGCGTGGGCCGAAGGCTTCACCAAGGAAACGGGCATCAAGGTCACAGTGCGCAATGGCGGCGACAGCGACTTCTCCAATCAGATCGTCGCCGAGGGCACTGCTTCACCCGCAGACGTGTTCCTGACGGAAAACTCACCAGCCATGGCGCTGGTCGAGAGCGCCGGCCTGTTCGCGCCGGTCGATGCCGACACGTTGGCACAGGTTCCGCAGGACTATCAGCCGGCCAGCGGCAAATGGGTCGGCGTCGCCGCGCGCAGCACGGTCTTTGCCTATAACAAGACCAAGCTGACCGCCGACCAGCTGCCCAAGTCGATGCTTGACCTCGCCAATCCGAACTGGAAGGGCCGCTGGGCCGCCTCCCCGTCGGGCGCCGATTTCCAGGCCATCGTCAGCGCCCTGCTCCAGCTCAAGGGCGAAGCCGCTACCGCCGACTGGCTGAAGGCGATGAAAACCAATTTCACCGCCTACAAGGGCAACAGCACGGTGATGAAGGCGGTCAATGCCGGCGAGATCGAAGGCGGCGTCATCTATCACTATTACTACTTCGGCGATCAGGCCAAGACCGGCGAAAACAGCAAGAATGTCGAGCTGCACTATTTCAAGAACCAGGATCCGGGCGCCTTCGTCTCGATCTCCGGCGGCGGCGTGCTGGCCTCCGGCAAGCATCCCAAGGAAGCCCAGGCGTTCCTGAAATGGCTGACCGGCAAGGGCGGTCAGGACGTGCTGAAAACAGGCGACTCCTTCGAATACGCGGTCGGCAAGGGTGCGGACTCCAACCCGAAGCTGGTGCCACTCGCCGATCTGCAGGCGCCGAAGGTCGATGCCACGACGCTGAACTCCAAGAAGGTCACCGACCTGATGACGGCAGCCGGCTTGCTTTAGTTGCCATTCGTCCTAAAAGGACACCCGACCACGCTCCCGCGGGAATTCGCCTTCCGCGGGAGTGATTTTGTTTTTCGAGATGGCATTCGTCGATGACGACACGCTGTGTTCCCGACCGCGATCGCGGTCCTTCAATTGCTGCCGCTGGACGGCAACGGCACGGCGTCTGACCTGATGCAGTCCGCGGTCGATCTCGCGCGTTCGGGCCTGCCTTCGGGCACAGGCCGAAGGGCCCGGCGACGCGCACCGCTGTGGCTGGTCCTCGCCGCCATCTTCGTTGCGCTGCTGGCGCTGGTGCCGCTCGCCTTCATCATCTGGATCGCGGTGCAGACCGGCTGGGAAACCGTCTCGGCGCTGGTCTTCCGGCCGCGTGTCGGCGAGCTTCTGGTCAACACTGTCCTGCTGGTCGCGCTCTCGGTGCCGATCACCATCGTGCTGTCGGTTGCGCTGGCCTGGCTGACCGAGCGCAGCGACCTGCCGGGCGACCGGATCTGGTCCTGGCTGTGCGTGGCGCCGCTCGCCATCCCCGCCTTCGTCCACAGCTACGCCTGGATCACCATGGTGCCGGGACTGCACGGCCTGTGGGCCGGCGTGCTGGTTTCCGTTATCGCCTATTTCCCGTTCCTGTATCTGCCGGTGTCGGCGGCATTGCGCCGTCTCGATCCCGCCCTCGAGGACGCCGCCGCCGCACTCGGCCTTGGACCCCGACGCGTGTTCTGGCGGGTCGTGCTGCCGCAATTGCGGCTCGCCATCTGCGGCGGCTCACTGCTGGTCGGCCTGCATCTGCTGGCCGAGTACGGCCTCTATGTCTTCATCCGCTTCGACACCTTCACCACGGCGATCGTCGACCAGTTCCAATCGACCTTCAATGGACCGGCCGCCAACATGCTGGCCGGCGTGCTGGTCAGCTGCTGCTTCGTGCTGCTCGGCCTCGAAGTGCTGGTGCGCGGCGAGGAGCGCTATGCCCGCGTCGGCTCGGGTGCGGCGCGCCATCAGCAACGCGCAAGCCTCGGGCGCGCCACCATTCCGAGCCTGCTCTTGCTTGTCGTCACCACGCTTTTGGCGCTCGGCGTGCCGTTCGTCACCATCGGCGGCTGGCTTGTCGCCGGCGGCGCCGCTGTCTGGCGCCTGGACGAGATCGGCCTGGCGCTTGGGCAGACGCTGTTCCTGGCGCTCGCCGGCGCCTTGCTCGCCACCGTCGCCGCCATGCCGATGGCCTGGATCTCGATCCGCGCCCCGGGGCCATTGCAGCGCCTGCTGGAGGGCTGCAACTACATTGTCGGCTCGTTGCCGGGGGTTGTCATAGCGCTGGCGCTGGTCACCATCACGGTGCGCATCGCGCTGCCGCTCTACCAGACCCTGTTCACCATCCTGGTGGCCTATGCGCTGATGTTCCTGCCACGCGCGCTGGTCAGCTTGCGGGCATCTATCGCGCAGGCACCGGTCGAGCTCGAACGCGCCGCTTCCAGCCTCGGCCGCCCGCCGCTGCAGGCGCTGTGGTCGACGACGATCCGCCTGTCGGCGCCGGGTGCCGCGGCCGGCATGGCGCTGGTGGCGCTCGGCATCATGAACGAACTGACTGCCACCCAGATGCTGGCGCCGAACGGCACCCGCACGCTGGCGATGGCGTTCTGGTCCTACAGCGGCGAGATTGATTATGCCTCCGCGGCACCTTACGCCTTCATCATGGTGGCGATGTCGCTGCCCTTGACCTGGCTGCTCTATGTCCAGTCGAAACGGATGGCCGGACGATGAGCTTTCTCGAAATCGGCGGCCTGCACAAGCAGTACGGCCCGGTGGCCGCCCTTGCCGGCGTCGACCTGAACGTCGCCAGCGGCAGCCGCACGGCGATTGTCGGTCCTTCCGGCTGCGGCAAGACGACCCTGCTGCGGCTGATTGCCGGCTTCGAGGCGCCGGACCAGGGGCACATCACGCTCGACGGTACGATATTGGCCAATGGCGGCGCTGCGGTGCCGGCATATCGGCGAGGCATCGGCGTGGTGGCGCAGGATGGCGCCCTGTTTCCGCATCTGACCATTGGCGACAATATCGGTTTCGGCATGGGTCGCGGCGAGGACAAGCGCACCGAGCGCATCGTCGAGCTCGCCTATATCGTCGGGCTGGACAAGGCGATCCTCAAGCGCCGCCCGCACGAGCTCTCCGGCGGCCAGCAGCAGCGCGTGGCGCTGGCTCGCGCCATGGCGATGAAGCCCCGGCTGATGCTGCTCGACGAGCCGTTCTCGGCACTCGATACCGGCCTGCGCGCCTCGATGCGCAAGGCGGTGGCCGAGCTTCTGGAAGCTGCCGGCATCACTACCATCCTGGTGACGCACGACCAGGCCGAGGCGCTGTCCTTCGCCAGCCAGGTCGCGGTGATGCGCGACGGCAAGTTCTCGCAGATCGGCACGCCGCGCGAGCTCTATCTCAAGCCGAAGGACAGGATGATCGCCGAATTCCTTGGCGACGCCATCATCCTGCCGGCCAAGATATCGGATGGATTCGCCAACTCGCCCCTCGGCCGCATCGCGGTCGACACCAATGACAGCCGCGATATCGCCCGTATCATGCTTCGCCCGGAGCAGATCGCGCTGAAGAGAACGTCGCGCGAGGGCATGTCCGGCACCTCGGACATGCTGTTCGGCGAAGTGACGGAATCCGAATTCGCCGGCTCGATGTGCACGGTCGCGGTGCGGCTCTTGAACAATGCCGATCCGCCCGATGCGGCCGCGATCGGCAACACGCCGCTGGTCCTGCGCAAACCGGGCATGGACGCGCCGGCGGTCGGCGAGATCGTCCGGCTGACCGTATCGGGAAAGGCGCATGTCTTCGCCTGAACACCGTATGCTGGAGCAATTCTAGGAAACTGTGAAGCGGTTTTCCGTCTGGAATTGCGTCAAAACAAAGAGTTAGAGCAGCTCGCCGTTTCCGTGAAACGGTGAAACGCTCTGGGCATATCTTTTGGATTAGCCGACGCGCTTTCCTGTCTGATCGAACCAGTGCAGCTTTTCTGCCTTGGCAACCACGCGCAATTGGTTGCCAACCGTGGCGGTGGCGCGACCCGCGACACGCACGACGATACGGTTGCCGCCTGCCGCACAGTGAAGGAAACTTTCGGCGCCTACCGGTTCGACTGCCTCGACCAGCGCCGGCAGGACGAGGGCGCCGGGCGGCGCCTCCGCATTGAAGGTGACGTCGGCATCCTCGGGCCGAAAACCGAGGGTCGCAGCTCTTGCCTCCCGAGGTGCGAAAGCGATCGCCGTGCCGTCTGCGAGCACCGCGCCCGAGGCGCTTTCGGTCAGTGCCAGGAGATTCATCGGCGGCGCGCCAATGAAGGAAGCGACGAAGGTCGAGGCCGGCCTTTCATAGATGTCGAGCGGCGCCCCCATTTGCTCGACCAGTCCGCCGTTCATGACGACGAGGATGTCGGCCAACGTCATCGCCTCGAGCTGGTCATGCGTGACATAGACCGACGTGACGCCAAGCGAGCGTTGCAGGTTCTTTATCTCGACGCGCATCTGGCCACGCAATTTGGCATCGAGATTGGAGAGCGGCTCGTCGAACAGGAAAACCCTCGGGTTGCGCACAATGGCACGACCCATGGCGACACGCTGGCGCTGGCCGCCGGAAAGCTCGCGCGGGCGGCGGTCGAGCAGCGCCGAAAGTTCGAGTATTTTCGCCGTCGCGCGGACCCGGCTGTCGATCTCATCTTTCGGCGTGCCGCGGTTGCGCAGCCCATAGGCCATGTTGTCGTAGACTTTCATATGCGGATAGAGCGCATAGTTCTGGAACACCATGGCGATGTCCCGCTCGGTCGGACCGATTGAGTTTACGATCTTGCCGTCGATCGCAACTGTTCCCGAGGAGATGGTTTCGAGCCCGGCGATCATCCTGAGCAGCGTGGACTTGCCGCAGCCCGATGGGCCGACCAGCACGCAAAGCTGCCTGTCGGGAACTGCGATTGAAACGCCCTTCACGGCCTCGAAACCGCTGGGGTAGACCTTCTTCACATCCTTCAGATCGACGGTCGCCATCAGCTTCTCACTTTTCGGAATCGACCAGGCCGCGAACGAACCAGCGCTGCATCAGCACCACGACCAGGATCGGTGGCACGATGGCCAGCATCGCTGTGACCATGACCAGGTGCCATTGCGTGTCGGCATCGGCGAAGGAGACCATCTTTCTCAACGCGATAACGATCGTGTTCATGTTGCTGCTGTTGGTGACGAGCAACGGCCACAGATACTGTGTCCAGCCATAAATGAAGAGGATGACGAACAGCGCCGCGATGTTTGTCCGCGACAGCGGCAACAGGATATCGAAGAAGAAGCGCCACGGCCCCGCACCATCAACACGCGCCGCCTCCACCAGTTCACCTGGAATGGTCATGAAAAACTGTCGAAACAGCAATGTGGCGGTGGCGGAGGCGATCAGCGGGATGATCAGGCCGGCATAGGTGTCGATCATGCCGAGATCGACCATCACCTTGTAGGTCGGCAGGATGCGCACCTCGACGGGAAGCATCAAGGTGACGAAGATCAGCCAGAAGAAGGTCATGCGCAGCGGAAAGCGGAAAAATACGATCGCGTAGGCCGACAGGATCGAGATGAAGATCTTTCCCACCGCGATGCCGAGCGCCATGATCGTCGTGTTGAGCAGCAGCCTGCCGACGCTGACGCCGCCGATACGGCCGACACCGCCGAACAGCGCTTCGGTGTAATTGTTCCAGAACTGATCGCCGGGCAGGAGCGGCAATGGCGGCCTGAGGATCGTTTGCAGCGTCTGCGTCGAGGCAACGAACGTGTAGTAGATCGGGAAAGCAACGATCAATATGCCGAGGATCAGCACGGCGTGGGCGATGACGGTGCGGAGCGGTGACTGGCCGATCATCGCTCGCCCTCAGCCGTAATGGACTTTGCGTTCCACATAGCGGAACTGGATGGCCGTGAGCGAGATGACGATGACCATCAGGATGACCGACTGCGCCGCCGAGTCACCGAGGATCAGATTGACGAAGCCGTCATTGTAGACCTTGTAGACCAGCGTTTCAGTCGTCTTGCCCGGACCGCCCCCGGTGACGGCATGGACGATGCCGAACGTGTCGAACAGGGCATAGACGGTGTTGACGACCAGCAGGAAGAAGGTCGTCGGCGCAAGCAGCGGGAAGACGATGGTCCAGAATCGCTTGGTCTCGCCGGCGCCGTCCATGGCCGCCGCCTCGATCAAGGCTTTCGGCACCGCCTGCAGGCCGGCGACGAAGAACAGGAAATTGTAGCTGATCTGCTTCCAGGCAGCGGCGGACACCAGCAGGATCATGGCGTGGGTGCCGTTGAGCAGTGGATCCCAGGCGATGCCGAAACTTCTCAGCATGTAGGCCAGCGACCCGATCGACGGGTTGAAGAGGAACAGCCACAGCATACCGGCGATCGCCGGCGCCACCGCGTAGGGCCAGATCAAGAGCGTGCGGTAGAGACCTTTGCCGCGCACCACCTTCTCTGCCATGACCGCGAGCAAGAGCGCCACGCACATGGCAACGATGGCGGTCGCAAGGGAAAACACCACCGTGACCTTGATCGAGTTCAGGTAGGCCGGATCGGCAAGCACTTTCCTGAAATTGGCGAACCAGACGAACTTGGTCCTCAGTCCGAACGGATCCTGCCTGAGCATGGATTGGTAGAACGCCTGACCGGCCGGCCAGTAGAAAAACACGAGCGTGATGGCCAGTTGCGGCGCCACCAGCAGGTAGGGAAGGATCTTGTTGGGAAACACGACGCGAGGGGTCATGGAGCCACTCCGAGGTGATGAGGCGGGCGGCACGATGTGGCATCCCTCTTCGCCAAGATGGCTTTGATGAGCGTTTCGGATTGGGCTTCATCGACCGTTGGCGAAATCGCAAGCGACGGCAAAACTCCCCTCGCCGAGGGGAGATGCCTGGCAGGACAGGTGGATGCGCCGTAGAGCAAGGACCTGCGCTCGCTCTAATTCCCCAGCGCTTCCTTGATCGCCGCATTGCCACGCGTAACCGCATTGTCGAGCGCCTGCTGCGCGGTTTGCTGGCCGGCGAGCATCTTTTCGAACTCCTCGTTCTGGATATCGCGCACCTGCGGCAGGTTCGGCAGACGTACGCCCTTGGAATTGTCGGTTGGCGCCTTACCCGTCATCTGCAGGATCGGGGTCTCGCGACCGACGTTCTTGTCATAGAAACCGGACTTCTTGGTCGCTTCATAGGCGGCAAGCGTTACCGGCAGATAACCCGACTTCTGGTGCAGGTATTCTTGCACCTCGGTCTTCGACAGGTAGGCGAAGAAGGCCGCGACGCCCTTGTATTCCTCGTCGGATTTATCAGCGAAAACCCACAGGCTGGCGCCACCCGGCGTCGTGTTCTGCGGTGCGCCCTTGGCGTCGCTGTCATAGGGCAATTGGCCGATGCCGTAATTCATGCCGGACTTGACGATATCGCCAAGGCCGCCGGAGGATTCGGTCATGATCCCGCATTCGCCGGCGAGGAAGATCTGCTTGGCTTCGGAGGTGCGGCCGCCATATTTGAAAGTGCCGTCCTTGGCGAGGTCCGCCAGCGCCTGGAAGTGGTTGACGAAAATCGGCGCATTGATCTTGAGCTCGACATCGCCGCCGGCCAGACCGTTCTGCTGGGTGGCCCATGACACGTCATTCCAGGCCGCGAAATTCTCCAGATGGATCCAGGTCAGCCAGGTCGAGGTGTAGCCGCAGGCGGCCGCGCCGCTCGCCTTGATCTTCTTGGCATCTTCCCACACCTCGTTCCAGGTCTTGGGCGGGCTGTCGACGTCGAGACCAGCCTTCTTGAAGATATCCTTGTTGTAATAAAGGATCGGCGAGGAGGAGTTGTAGGGGAAGGAGAGCATGGTGCCGTCCGGCTTCGAATAATAGCCGACTATGCCTGGCAGATACTGGCTCTTGTCGAAGGTCATTCCAGCGCTGGTCAACACATCGGCTGCCGGCTTGATTGCGCCTTCGGCTGCCATCATCACGCCGGTGCCGACGTCGAACACCTGCATAATGTCGGGCGCCTGGCCGGCACGGTAGGCGGCGATGCCGGCATTCAGCGTCTCGGGATACGTGCCTTTGAACACCGGAACAAGTTCATAGTCGCTCTGGCTGGCATTGAAATCTTTGGAGATCTTGTCGACAACTTCGGCATTGGCGCCAGTCATGGCGTGCCACCAACTGATCTGCGTGACAGCAAAAGCGGAGGTTGAGGAAAGCATCATAAAGGTAGCGGCAACACCGGCCGCGAAGCCGAAGGACTTCATGTTTCATCTCCCGTTTGTCATTGGCGAAAGGGGGCACTCCCGCAAAGGCAATATGTGTCGCTCGTGACAATCAGACAACGGTTTTGTTGCAGATCGACGAACTTCGCCCTTTACCCAACGCCACCCTCGCCTCCGCTTGGACGCATGGAAAGCCACACGGCTAGCCGGCTTAGCGAGACGACGAGCGCCAGGAACTGCCGTCGGAACTGCCAAGCTAGCTTTCGGGGTGGCAGCCTTGATTGCAGCCGCTGCAACCCGAAGAGACACGCCAAGGTTGCAGGCGACTTTATCGATCCCTCAACGGCAAAGCGCTACTCAATCCTGCTGCCCTGTTTATTTCCAAAGATCAGGTGAAATAAAATGCTGACGGTCTACAATTGTATCGTCAACGAACACGATCTGAGACTGGTCGCACTCGCCGCGCTGATCTGCGGAATTTCCTGTTTCTCTGCCGTCAACCTGCTTCATCACATAAGCCGCTCCACCGATCGGAACCGGCTTGCCTGGCTGATGATCGCGGCCACTTCGACCGGCTTCGGCATCTGGGCAACGCACTTCATCGCCATGCTCGCATTCACACCGGGCATACCCAGTGCTTACGATCCCGCACTTTCCGTGCTTTCGCTCGCTGCTTCGGTCACTCTGACGGCAGCCGGCATGTGGATCGCCACCTTGCGGAATGAGTTCGACTATCATCTCGTCGGCGGCGCCGTGCTGGGCGGCGGTATCGCGGCCATGCACTACATCGGTATGGCGGCGTTCGAGGTTCAGGGCCGCATCGAGTGGAACCTGTTGCTTGTCGCCATTTCCCTTCTGGCCGGCGTAACGCTCGCGGCGCTGGCGCTGCGTGTCGTGCAGCGCCGTCCCTCCTTGAAGGCGACATCCGGCGGCGCGGTGCTGCTGACGCTGGCGATCTGCACCTTGCATTTCATCGGTATGGGTGCCGTCTCGATCTTCCCCGATCCCTCGATCGTCATATCCGAATACACGATCGAGCCGACCTCGCAGGCTTTTGCGGCCGCCGCCGCCACACTGGTGATCCTGGTTCTGTCGGCATCGGCGCTGTGGATCGATTTGCGCTTCCGTCGCCAGAAGCTCGAGGTAGACCGCATGCACGGTCTGGCCAATGCCGCCGTGGAGGGGCTGATCGTCTGCGACGGCCACCGCATCATCAGTGCCAATGACAGCATGGCGACATTGACGGGCATCGCAACAGCGACGCTGAACGGAATGCAGCTTGGCGATCTCTTCGGATCCGATATGTCGGGCTTCGGCGAACAGCCGCAGGAGGCCGAATTGAGCGGCCGCGATGGCACGAGCATTCCTGTCGAGCTGATCGCCAGGAGCATCGACTATTGTGGCAAGCCTCACAACGTGGTTGCGGTCCGCGACATTCGCGAGCGCAAGAAGGCGGAACAGGAGATCCTGCGGCTTGCCCATTTCGATCCATTGACCGGACTGGCCAATCGCCGCAGCTTTTCCGGCCGGCTGGAGACGGAAATTGCTGCGATGGGCCGGACCAGGAAAGGCGGCCAGCTTGCGCTTCTGCTGCTCGATCTCGACCGGTTCAAGGAGGTCAACGACCTGTATGGGCACGGCGCGGGCGACGCCATGCTGCAGAAGGTTGCGCACTGCGTTACCGGCATTCTTCGCCAAGGACAGATGGTGGCGCGGCTGGGCGGCGATGAGTTCGCCATCATCGCGCCGAACCTGACCGACCCGTTGGAGGCGGGCCGTATCGCCAACACCGTGCTGACCGCCATGCGCGAGGAAAACCGGCTTTCTGTCGGCGGCGGCCTTGTGTCGGCAAGCATCGGCATTGCGCTGTATCCATCGGATGCCGAAAACCAGGCCAGCCTGATAAGCCACGCCGATACGGCGCTCTACCGGGCCAAGACCGAAGGCAAGGACACCTACCGCTATTTCGAAGCTTCGATGGGGGCCGAGGCCCGCGACAAGCGCGTGATGGAGCACGAACTGCGCCAGGCGGTCGCACGCCAGGAGTTCTACCTCGTCTACCAGCCGCAGAAAGAGATCAGCAGCGGAAAGATGGTCGGCTTCGAAGCCCTGGTCCGCTGGCGGCATCCGACGCGCGGCGACGTCTCGCCGAGCATATTCATCCCGGTCGCCGAAGACAGCGGCGCCATTGGCCAGATTGGCGAATGGGTGCTGACGGCCGCCTGCGAGGAAGCCGCCCGCTGGGAAAATCCGCTGACGGTGGCCGTCAACGTTTCGGCGGTGCAGCTCCACAACACGAATTTCAGCCGCGAGGTCCACGAAACCTTGCTGAATTCCGGCCTGGCGCCCGGCAGGCTCGAGCTTGAGATCACCGAGACGGCGCTTGTCAAGGACATGCCGCGGGCATTGGCCACCTTGCGGCAGGTCAAGGCGCTAGGCGTGCGCGTCGCCATGGACGATTTTGGAACCGGCTATTCCTCGCTCTCCAACCTTCGCGCCTTTCCCTTCGACAAGATCAAGATCGATGGCTCATTCATCAAGTCCGTCGACAAGAACGGCCAGGTCGCGGCGATCGTGCGCGCCGTCCTGGGACTTGGACGCGGGCTCGGCCTGCCGGTTCTGGCGGAGGGTGTCGAGACGCTCGGCGAACTGAAGTTCCTGGACGCCGAAGCCTGCGAGATCGGCCAGGGCTACTATATCGGCAAGCCGGCTCTCATCGAGGAATTCGGCGATCTGACCGGCGTCGTCGCACCCGCTGTCGGCAGCAAACCCGCCAGCCTGCGCGACAGAAGCGTTCTGGCCTTCGCGCCCGCACCCGCGCTAGCCACACGCTAGACTACAGGCTCTCGGGCTTGAGTGCCGTCTCGACCAGCCGCCTGGCGTCCGGCCCCGACCATTCGGCCGGGCCGTTCATGTGGGCGATCAGGCAGCCCTCGCCGTCGATCAGCATGGTGACGGGAAGGCCTAGCGCCAAGCCGCGCTTCTTGAGGTCGTTGAACAGCGTCATCGTCGAATCCCGGTAATAGCCGAGCGTCGCGACGCCGGTATCGCTGAGGAACTTCTTCGGCTTCACATCGTCGCCGGCATCGACGTTGACGGCGACCACTTCAAAGGAGTCGCTGCCCTTTTCCTTCTGCAGCGCATCGAGCGCCGGCATTTCGGCACGGCACGGCGCGCACCATGTCGCCCACAGATTGAGCAGCACCGTCTTGCCGGCATGATCGGCAAGCGTCATCGGCTTGCCGTCCGGACCATTGAAGGCAAGGCTCTTCATGGATTGAGGCGGATCGGCCGGCAAAAGTGCCGCAACCTCACCGGTGGCCGACGCCGCGACTTTCTTGGCGCGGTCGCTCTTGGCCGCGCAAGTCACGTCGTCCCTGCTGTCACCCACGGCAGCTTGTGCCGGTGCATTGTTGCCAGACCGGCTCTCGCTGACATATACCGCGACCGCGCCCGCCAGCGCGCCCGCCACCAAGGCGGCGAGGATCAGGCGCGGGGCCGGGAAGAATCTACTACCGTCTGCCATTTTCTCAAAACTGCTCCGAAGCACGGGTTATAGCCATGAGCGACAAGAAAACCAGCAACCAGATGTGGGGCGGACGTTTTGCCTCGGGTCCGGCCGCGATCATGGAAGCGATCAACGCGTCTATCTCCTTCGACCGCAAACTCTATGCGCAGGACATCAAAGGCTCGATCGCCCATAGCGAGATGCTGGCGCAAACGGGCATTATTTCGGCGGCCGACCAAGAAAAAATCGCTGACGGGCTGAACACGATCCTGAAAGAGATCGAGGCCGGCAGCTTCGAGTTTTCGACACGGCTCGAAGACATCCACATGAACATCGAGGCGCGCCTCGCCGATCTGATCGGCCCGGCGGCCGGCCGGCTGCACACCGCCCGCTCGCGCAATGATCAAGTCGCGGTCGATTTGCGGCTGTGGGTCAAGGATGAATGCTTTCGCGTCGCCGAGGCGTTGAAAGGGCTGATCGAGGCGCTGCTGGAGCGGGCCGAGGAGCATGCCGCGACCGTGATGCCGGGCTTTACCCATATGCAGGCGGCCCAGCCGGTGACCTTCGGCCATCACTGCATGGCCTATGTCGAGATGTTTTCGCGCGACCTGTCGCGCGTGCGCGATGCGATCGAGCGGATGGATGAAAGCCCGCTCGGTGCCGCGGCCCTCGCCGGCACCAGCTTCCCGATCGACCGTCACCGGACCGCCAAGGCGCTCGGCTTCCGCGAGCCGATGCGCAATTCGCTCGACAGCGTCTCGGATCGCGATTTCGCGCTCGAGTTCCTCGGCGTGGCGGCGATCTGCGCCACGCATCTGTCACGGCTGGCCGAAGAGATCATCATCTGGTCGACGCCGCAGTTCGGCTTCGTCAGGCTGTCGGACTCGTTTTCCACCGGCTCCTCCATCATGCCGCAGAAGAAGAACCCCGATGCCGCCGAACTGGTGCGCGGCAAGACCGGCCGCGTCACCGGTCATCTGGTCGGCCTGCTGACGGTGATGAAGGGCATGCCTTTGACCTATGGCAAGGATATGCAGGAAGACAAGGAATCGGTGTTCGACGCCGCCGAGACGCTCGACCTGATGCTGGCGGCGATGACCGGCATGGTCTCGGACATGACGGTCAACGCTGCCGCAATGAAGAAGGCCGCCGGCTCCGGCCACGCGACAGCAACCGACCTTGCCGACTGGCTGGTGCGCACGCTCGGCCTGCCGTTCCGCGAGGCGCATCATGTCACCGGCCGGGCGGTGGCGCTGGCCGAAGACAGGAAGGTGGGGCTGGAGAAGCTTTCACTGGAGGATTTGCAGTCGATCAATTCCGGCATCACGGCCGACATATTTTCGGTGCTGGCGGTGCAGAACTCGGTCAAGAGCCGCACCAGTTTCGGCGGCACGGCGCCGTCGGAAGTGAGGAAGCAGATCCGTGCCTGGAAAAAGCGACTGGCGAAAGCGTAATGCCGGATATTGCGAGCAGTAATATCCCGGATATTGCGACGGGCAATATCTCGGGGTGCAATGCGCCGAGAACTCGGCTAAAAGCGGCGGCTGACAAACGTTTCGGACGGATGGATCGATGACCGGAAGCAGGATTTTGGTGACGCTGACGCTGCTGGTTGCGATCGCGGCCGTTTCGGCCTGCGGCAGGAGGGGCGCTCTCGACACGCCCTATGAGGCGGCCGTGCAGGCGCGCAAGGATGCCTCAAAGGCCCACCAGCCCGTGCCGCCGGAGCCGGAAAAACCGGTCAAGGACAAGAAATTCATCCTCGACCCGCTGATCTAGAGCCGACGAGAGCCGGGCCTTTCAACCCGATCTCATCGCGCCCCAACTTCCGGAACCACTCTCGTGAACCATTTCGACTACCGCGACGGCGTGCTCCATGCCGAGGACGTGGCGATCCCCGACATCGCCGCACAGATCGGCACGCCATTCTACTGCTATTCGACGGCGACCCTGACCAGGCACTACCGGGTGTTTGCCCAGTCCTTTGCAGGGCTGGACGCGCTGGTCTGCTACGCCATGAAGGCCAATTCCAACCAGGCCGTCCTGCGGACGCTGGCCAAGCTCGGCGCCGGCGCCGACGTGGTTTCGGAAGGTGAATTGCGCCGGGCGCTCGCCGCCGGCATTCCGGCCGGCAAGATCCTGTTTTCGGGCGTCGGCAAGACCGCGCGCGAAATGGACTTTGCCCTTGCTGCCGGCATCCTTTGCTTCAACGTCGAATCCGAGCCTGAACTCGAGCTGTTGTCGGCGCGAGCCACCGCCCTTGGCAAGGTGGCGTCGATCTCGCTGCGCATCAATCCCGACGTCGACGCCAAGACCCACAAGAAGATCTCCACCGGCAAGGCCGAGAACAAGTTCGGCATCCCGTGGCAGCGGGCGCGGCAGGTTTATGCCCGCGCGGCAAAGCTTCCCGGCATCAGGATCACCGGCATCGATACCCATATCGGCAGCCAGATCACCGAGCTGCAGCCCTTCGACGATGCCTTCGCCCTGCTTGTCGATCTCGTCGGCGCGCTGCGGGCGGACGGCCATGCCATCGAGCATATCGATGTCGGCGGCGGGCTCGGCATTCCCTACCGCATCGACAACAACCCGCCGCCGCTGCCCGACGCCTATGCCCAGATCGTCAGGAAGCATGTCACCAAGCTCGGGCTGAAGGTGATGTTCGAGCCTGGCCGGCTGATATCGGGCAATGCCGGCATCCTCGTCTCGGAAGTGATCTTCGTGAAGGAAGGCGACGCCAAGAACTTCCTCGTCGTTGATGCCGCCATGAACGATCTCATCCGGCCGACGCTCTACGACGCCTTCCACGACATCCGTCCGGTCGTGCAGCCGCCGGCCGACACGCCGCGCATGATGGTCGACGTGGTAGGCCCGGTCTGCGAGACCGGCGACTATATCGGCCTGGACCGCGATCTGCCCAGGCTGAAGGCCGGCGACCTGATTGCCGTCTCCACCGCCGGCGCCTATGGCGCGGTGCAGGCCGGCACCTACAACACCCGCCTGCTGGTGCCGGAGGTGCTGGTCGACGGCGACCGGTTCCACGTCGTGCGCCCACGTCCGACCTATGACTACCTGATCGGGCTGGATTCCATGCCCGACTGGCTTGCATAGAAGCGCCGGAAACACACCTACCCGTCATAGGGAGCAAGTCATGACGAACGGCATCACCGTCACACGCGAGCGCATTGCCGCGATGGAACCGCGCATCCGCCCCTATATCAGGCACACGCCGGTGCTGCGCGTCGACATGGCCGACTTCGACCAGCCGCCGCTGGCCGTCGACCTGAAGCTCGAATGCCTGCAGCATTCCGGCTCGTTCAAGGCGCGCGGCGCCTTCACCAATCTCTTGGAGCGTCCGGTTCCCGAGGCCGGTGTCGTCGCAGCATCGGGCGGCAACCATGGCGCGGCCGTCGCCTATGCCGCCATGCGGCTCGGCCACAAGGCGACCATCTTCGTTCCCGAAGTGAGCCCGCCAGCCAAACTGGAGCGAATCCGCTCCTACGGCGCCGAACTGATCGTCGGCGGCGCCCGCTACGCCGAGGCGCTGGCGGCCAGCGAACGGTTCGCCGAGGAGACCGGCGCCTTGCAGATCCATGCCTTCAACCAGGAGGAAACGCTCGTCGGCCAGGGCACGCTCGGGCTCGAAATCGAGAGCGATTTGCCTCGGATCGACATGCTGCTGGTCGCTGTCGGCGGCGGCGGCCTGATCGGCGGCATCGCTGCCTGGTTTACCGGCCGCATCCGTATCATCGCCGTCGAGCCGGAAGGAGCGCCGACGCTGCATCGCGCCTTCGAGGCCGGACACCCCGTCGACGCGCCGGCCGAGGGTATCGCCGCCGATTCACTGGCGCCAAAGCGCGTCGGCGAAATGATGTTCCCGATTGCCGAAGCCTTTGTCGAACGCTCGATCCTGGTCAGCGACGACGACATCATCGCCGCGCAGAAGGCGCTGTGGAACCGGGCCCGCATCATCTCCGAGCCGGGTGGCGCCGCCGCCTTTGCCGCGGTCCTGTCGGGCCGCTATGCGCCGGCGGCGGGCGAACGGGTCGCCGTGCTGGTCTGCGGAGCGAATGCGGACCCCGCTACCTTCTAAAGGGCCTGCTGCCTTCTAAAGGGTATGCAGGATGGAACTATAACGGTCCACTTCACGTTTTTCCGAACTGCCTCGCCTTTGCCGTGTTTGCTGGTATTCTTTGAGTCGTGAGGCGTCGGGCTATCCTGCCCGCTCCACAGCATGATCCCGAAAAGTGAAATCCCTTTCGGAACAGATCATGCTCAAAGGGATAGGGCCGCATCCCGGTTTTCGGGATAGGCTCAAGGAAGGGCCGATGACGCAACGACCCACCTTCAGCAGCGATCGCGGCCTGGCCGGACGCCTGGCCTTGAGCCGGTTGGCGACGCGGGTCTCGATGATGGTCGAGCGCGGCTGGCCGTTGCTGCTTCCGCTCGTGATAGTCGCCAGCCTGTTCCTCAGCATCTCCTGGCTGGGGCTGTTCTCCCGGCTGCCGGATATGGCGCGCATCGGCCTGGTCGCTGCTTTTGCCATAGCGGCACTGGCCGCGCTCTATCCGCTGCGCTTCTTCCGCCTGCCGGGCGCCGGCGAAATCGACCGCCGCATCGAGGCCGCCAATCAACTGTTGCACAGCCCGGTGCTGGTGCAGACCGACCGGCCCAGCGGCAGGGAAAGCAGCTTCTCGCAGGCGCTGTGGCGCGAACACCAGAAGCGCATGGCTGGAAAGCTCGACAACCTTGGCGCCGACCTGCCGCGCACGCGCGTGCCGGAGCGCGACCCCTGGGGGCTGCGCGCGGTGGCGGCCCTTTTACTCGTTACCGCCTTCGCCTTCTCCTTCGGGCCGACCGGCGGCAGGATCAGCGACGGCTTCAATGCCCATGGCGCGCGCGATATCGTGCCGCCGCGCATCGATGCATGGGTGACGCCACCGGCCTATACCGGCAAGCCGCCGATCTTCCTGACCGCCGACGCTAACCAGGCGATCCCGACCTTTACGATTCCCGAAGGCAGTGACGTTTCGCTGCGCGTGACGGGCGGCTCGGGCGAGGAAACGCTCGGCTATGCCGACAAGAATGGCAACGCCCGCGTCATCGACCCCGCTGCGCCGCAGGCCGCCGCCAAGCCGGCCGCAAGCCCGGCGCCGCCGTCCAAGGTGCGCCAGTTCACCAGCAAGCTGACCGGCGACGGCACGCTGACGCTGACCTCGGGCGAGGACCAGCTCGGCCGCTGGGCCTTCGCGGTCATATCGGACAAGCCGCCGCAGATCCGCTTCGTCGGCGAGCCCAAGCGCGCCGCAAACGGCGCCTTCGAGCTAAACTACCAGATCGACGACGACTATGGCGCCGCCACCGCCAAGGCAGTGTTCGCGCTCGCCGATCCGCAGGCGCCGAATGCGCGTCCGCTGTACGGTGCACCTGAAATGCCGCTGACGCTGCCGCGCCGCGGCGGCAAGTCGAACGCCGCCAAGACCTCCAAGGACCTGACCGAGCATGTCTGGGCCGGCAACAGCATCAAGCTGACGCTGGTCGCCACCGATGATGCCGGGCACACCGCATCGAGCGAAACCAAGACGCTGCTGATGCCGGAGCGGCCTTTCGCCAATCCGCTGGCACGCGCCGTGATCGAACAGCGCCGCCTGCTGGCGCTCGACGCCAACGCCAAGCCGCGCGTGCTCGACCTGATGGACGCCATCACACTTCGGCCGGAAGATACGTTCGACAACATGTCCCACTATCTCGCCATCATGAGCGCCCGCACCCGGCTGAAGATGGCCGAGAGCGACGATCAATTGCGCAGCGAGGTCTCCTATCTCTGGGAAATCGCGCTCGGCATCGAGGAAGGCAATCTTTCGGCCGCCGAAAAGCGGCTGCGCCAGGCGCAACAGGCGCTGCAGGACGCCATCAAGAATGGCGCCAGCGACGCTGAAATCGAAAAGGCGATGAAGGAACTGCGCGAGGCGATGAACCAGTTCCTGCAGGAATTCGCGGAGCGCGCCAAGCAGAATCCCAACGCCCCGCAGATGCAGCAGAACGGCCAGGAACTGCGCCAGAGCGACATCGATCGCATGATGGACCAGATCGAAAACCTGGCGAAGTCCGGAGATCGCGACAAGGCCCAGCAACTGCTGTCGCAACTGCAGGACATGATGAACAATCTGCAAGCCGGCCGTCAGCAGCAAGGCGGCCAGCAGGACAGCGAGATGCGCCAGCAGATGGACAAGCTGGGTGAGATCCTGCGGCGTCAGCAGGAGATGATGAACGACACCTTCCGCATGGATCAGATGCAACGCGGCGAGCGCCAGCGCGGGCAGAACCGTGACGAGCAGCTCGGCGAAGGCGGCCAGGATGAGGACAGACCCGGCGTCGGCGAAGACCGCGATCCGCTCGCCCGGCAAAAGCCGATGACACCCCAGGAATTCGCCGATGCGCTGAAACAGCTGCAGCAGGGCCAGGGCCAGCTGCAAAGCGACCTCGATCAGCTGAAGAAGGGCCTCGAAGGCATGGGTATGGAGCCCAATGAAGGATTTGGCGAGGCCGGCAAGTCCATGGGCAATGCCGAACAGGCACTCGGCGAGGGTGAAGGCGATGCGGCCGTCGGTCATCAGGGCCGGGCGCTGGAAGCGCTGCGCAAGGGCGCCAAGGACATGATGAAGCAGATGCAGGCCATGCAGGGCGATCAGGGCGGCGGCGAGGAAGGCGGCCGCCAGCAGAACGCCGGTCGTGATCCGCTCGGCCGGCCACGCGCCAGCCAGGGTCCCGATTTCGGCGATTCGGTGAAGGTGCCCGACGAGATCGACGTGCAGCGTGCCCGTCAGATTCTGGAAGCGATCCGCAAACGGCTCGGCAATGCGCTCAGCCCCGACATCGAACGCAGCTATCTGGAACGGCTGCTCGAGCTGAAATAGAGCAATTCCAGGAAAATTGTGAAGCGGTTTTCCGTCCGGAATTGCGAAAAAACAAAGGGATTGCCGCCCGCGTCCATCTCACCTGAAAACCTCTCGCACGGGTGCACCACCATGCCCAGACTTGGCGCTGTCACACCCATCCTGCGCATCTTCGACATTGCCAAGGCGCGTGAATTCTATGTCGGCTTCCTCGGCTTCGAGGTGCAGTGGGAACATCGCTTCGCCGACGACGCGCCGCTTTACGTGGCGGTCGGCCGCGACGGCTGCGTTCTGCATCTCAGCGAACATCATGGCGACGGTGCACCCGGCATCGCCCTGCGCATCGAGGTCGAGGACATCACCGCTCTTCATGGCGAACTGATCGGCAAAAACTACCGCTTCGCCAGGCCGGGCGTGGAAGATACGCCTTGGAAGACCCGCGAGGTGTCGGTCGCCGATCCGTTCGGCAACAGGCTGCATTTCTACGAGGATGCCGCCGGCTGACTGAGCCTGTTGACGAAGGCTTCGCGGATCGCATCCTGCATGCCGTCGATCGCCTCACCTGACGCATTGGGGTTGCGGTGCATCACCACGTTCGAGGAATCGATGGCGCCGAATCCGTCCGCGGTGGTCAGTTCACGACAGCCGTCCGGAATGTTGCTGCGCGAAATCGGCGCGATCGCCAGTCCGGAGGTGACGGCGAGCTTGAGGCCGCCGGTGGTGTCGCTGGTATAGGCGACACGATAGGCAAGATCGCGCTGCTCCAGTGATTTGATGGCGAAGTCCTTGCACCAGCCGGCCCGGTTGTAGAGCGCGATCGGCACCGGCTGTTCCTCATGCATGTGATGCAGGGTCGACGTCACCCACACGGTCGGGTCGTGCATCAGCACTTCGCCGCCGGCGGGATCCTGCCATTCGAACACCACGCACAGATCGAGTTCGCCGGCAGCGAGCGCCGCCATCTGTGCCCCGGAATGGGCATAGCGCACGGTGACCTCGACCTGTGTATGACGCTTCGAGAAGGCGCCGAGCGCGCGCGACAGGATGGCGTGGCCATATTCCTCCGGAATGCCGATGCGCACCGGCCCGCCAAGCGGCGCTGCCGCCATCGATGCCGACGTCTCGTCGAGCAGCGAGACAATGCGGCGGGCGTTGACGATGAGTTCGCCGCCGCGCCGCGTCAACGCGACGCCGCGCGAACCGCGCTCGAACAGGCTGGCGCCGATCAGCTCTTCGAGCTTCTTCATCTGCATCGACACCGCGGATTGGGTGCGGCCGGCCTGCTCCGCCGCCTTGGTGAAATTGCCGGTCTCGGCAATCGCCACGAAGGTTCGCAGGAGGTCGCTGTCGAGGGTCGGCCGCACGGAATCCGCCATAAGAGAATTTGATTGCTGGCATCATTCCAATTCGTTTGCAACATGTCAAACGGCGGACGATAGTCGCCATACCCATTGGATATGCGGCTGCGAAATCAGCCGCGGACCAATCAAGAGTCCTCACTCGTGCCCGCTGCCCGAAACGGTGGCGGGTTCTTTTTACCCCGCAGGCGGCAGCTTCGGGTCGTACGCGCAGGAGCCTGGATGCAGATGCAGAATCGGATGGTGGGCGGCATCCCGAGCCTGTGCCTCGGCGTGCTGGTCTTTTCGCTGCAGGATCCGCTCGTCAAAGCCGTGTCGAGCGGCTATCCGGTGACCGAGGTGATGGCGATCCGCTCGATCGTCGCCCTGCCGATCCTGATCGTTCTGGTCCATGCCGATGTCGGCTTGCGGGCGATCCTGTCGAAGCGATTCGGCATGCTGACGGTGCGCGCCTTCATCCAGTTCACCTCCTATACGATGTACTACCTGGCCATCGCTGCTTTGCCGCTCGCCGATGCGGTGGCGCTTTATTTCATGGCGCCGCTGTTCATCATGGTCCTGGCCGGGCCGTACCTTGGCGAGCGCGTCTCCTGGCAGACACTGGCAACCGTGCTGATCGGCTTGTTCGGCGTCCTCGTGATGCTGCGCCCCGGCGCAGGGCTGTTCGACTGGGCAGCGCTGCTGTCGCTGGGCTCGGCGGCGCTCTATGGTTTTTCGCAGCTGATGGCCCGCAAGATCGGCGATACTGAATCGTCCACGGTCATGGCCTTCTATCAGAACGGCGCCTATCTGGTCGGCGCCGCCGTGGTTGCCGGGGCGTTTCACCTGGCCGGCATCACACACGCCGTTCACCCAAGCCTGGAATTCCTGGTACGGCCATGGCTTTGGCCCACGCTGCCGGATTTTCTCAAGATGGCGGCCTGCGGTTTCGTCGCTTCCGCCGGCATGATCCTGCTGTCGCAGGCCTACCGGATGGCGCCGGCCAACCGCGTTGCCACCTTCGAATACACCGGCATCCTGTGGTCGCCGCTGTGGGGTTTCCTGTTCTTCGCCGAGGTGCCGCGGTCGACGACGGTGATCGGTGCTGCCTTGATCATCGGCGCCGGTCTGCTGGCGCTCAACACCGAACGGCGCAAGAATGTTCCACCTGTGCTCGCTGCCGCCGACCCAGCCTGATCAGGCGAAGCAGATCAGCGCCCGCTCGACTCGCGAACGGATTTCGGCCAGCGTGAAGGGCTTCTGCACGACATCGAGGATGATGCCGTTCAATTCCTCGGCGCGCTCGCGCTGGTCGGCATAGCCGGTCATCAGCACGATCTTGATCGACGGAAACAATGCAGCAGCCGCGATCGCCATCTCGATGCCGTCCATCTCCGGCATGCGGATATCGGAGACGACGAGATCGTAGCCGCCACGCGCCGCCTGGATCAGCGAAAGTCCCTGTGCGCCGTCCGCCGCGATATCGATTGTGTGCCCGGCGCGTTCAAGCGCGCGGGCGGCCAGGGTGCGGACGGACTCATCGTCCTCGACGATCAGAAGCTTTGCCATGGCCGGCATATTTGGCCGCCAAAAGTTGACTTTTCCTGAAAGTCCCCGAGCAATCCAGGAAAAGTGTGAGACGGTTTTCCGGGAAAAGCGCATAGCGCTTTCCCTTGGGAATTGCGTCAAAACAAAAAACTAGAGCGGTTCGGCGTTTTCGTGAAGCGGCGAACCGCTCTAAGCATCAGCAAACCTTTTTGATGCCGCTCAGACATCCCCTTTGACGACACCGACAAACGGCAACTCGCGAAAAGCATGGGCTACATCCATGCCGTAGCCGACGACGAAATAGTCGGGGCAGTCGAAGCCGACATAATCGGCATTGAGCTCGGTCTGGCGGCGCATGCGCTTGTCGAGCAGCACGGCGATCGAACAGCTCTTGGCGCCCCGCGACAACATCAGCTCGCGGGTAAAGCTCAGCGTCTTGCCCGATTCGAGAATGTCGTCGATCAGCAGCACGTCGCGGCCGGCGACCTCATTGTCGATGTCGCGCAGCACCCTCACCTCGCCGCTGCTGGTGCCGGCGCCATAGCTGGAAATGAAGATGAATTCGACCTCCGGCGACAGGCCGACATCGTGCATGGCCCGGATAAGATCGGCGGCGAAGATAAACGAGCCCTTCAGCACCGAGATCACCAGCAGATCGTGATAATCGTGTCCGGCAATCTCCTTGGCGAGTTCGAGATTGCGCCGCGCGATCGCCGATGCTGAAAACAGAACCTCGATGTCCTTGCCGCGTACGATGGGCATTGATGGTCTTCCCCGGTGATCGCCTATTCGGCGAAAGTGACCGACACGGTCTTCACACCGTTTCTAGGCACGTCGAGCCGGCTGGCAAAGCCGAATCTTTCGCCAGACGCCAGCGAACGGCCGGATGTCCCCAACGTATAGCGGGTAGTCTGCCCGTCATTGCCGGTCACCCGGATTTCGAGCGGCGGCAACTGCGTCGGTTTCGCACCATCATTGACGGCCTCGCCATCGACGAACAGCGCGGCGTTCGGCCCGGTAGCGTCGACGCGTGACGTGACGCCCGAAATGCTGAGCGCCGACGCCTGCGCGCTGGATGGGAACGGCGCCTGGCGCACCACCGCGTGCCCGCCGGAGACCCAGAACGCGGCCAAGGCAGCGCCGATACCGGCGACCCAGAAGATCGGCCCGCCGCGCGAGGCTGGTAGCCGCTCCGGCAGGGCCTCGGGCTTGCGCAGCATGTCCATGCCCGCGACGGGTGGCATGACGATCGCACGCGGCAGCGGCGAAACGCTCTCCACGGCAGGCGCAAGGCGCGGCATCACCACGTAATCGGCATCGACGATATCGGCAGCCGAACCACGTATGAACCGGTCCGCTGCGGCGATTGCCGCCCGATCGGTCATGATTTCGCCGGAAACCGGGCGCGCGGTTCGATCGTCAGCCATCATGGCCCCAGCATTGCAGCACGTGTTCGCTTTTCGTTTCTTTTGCGTAAACACAAATGGTTAACGCTTCCCCACCGGAGCCCTCGTGACGAGCCGAAAGAGCCCAGAAATTAACCGCCGGTTAACCATGCCGGCCGATGGTCTTTACCCAGAACAGGCCGGCTCGCCGCCGAGCCGAAATTCAGGTCGTCGAAATTGATTCGTTTCGAAAATGTCGGCCTCCGCTATGGCATGGGTCCGGAAATCCTCCGCGACATCTCCCTGCACATCCCGGAGCGCTCCTTCCAGTTCCTCAGCGGGCCTTCGGGCGCCGGCAAGACGACCTTGCTGCGCTTGCTGTTCATGTCGCTGAAGCCGACGCGCGGGCTGATCACCATCTTTGGCAAGGACCGTTCGCGCATCTCGCGTACCGAATTGCCGCATCTGCGCCGCCGCATCGGCGTGGTGTTCCAGGATTTTCGCCTGCTCGACCACATGACCACCTACGAGAACGTCGCGCTGCCGCTGCGCGTGCGCGGGCGCGAGGAGGCGAGCTACCGCACCGATGTCACCGAACTGTTGAAGTGGGTCGGGCTGGGCGAGCGCATGCACGTGCTGCCGCCGGTTCTGTCCGGCGGCGAGAAGCAGCGCGCGGCGATCGCGCGGGCGCTGATCGAGCAGCCGGAAATCCTGCTCGCCGACGAACCGACCGGCAATGTCGATCCGCCGCTGGCGCGACGGCTGTTGCGGCTGTTTATCGAGCTCAACCGTCTCGGCACCGCGGTGGTGATCGCCACCCACGACCTTGGCCTGATGGAACAGGTCGACGCGCGCCGCATGATCCTGGCCGGCGGAAGGCTGGACATCTATGACTGAACTGTCCGCCGAACATTTTGTGGAACGGGAGCAGGACGCCGAGGCGACCGAGGCAAAGCCCCGCGCCCAGCGCAGGATGGCGCCGATCGTGCCGGCGCAGAACATCGCCGGCCGGGCACTGGTCCTGGTCATCGCCATCATGACCTTCCTGTCCTGCCTGACTTTCGGCGCGGTGACGCTGGTGCGCGACACAGCGTCCGTCTGGGAGAACCAGATTTCACGCGAGGCGACCATCCAGATCAAGCCGGTCGACGGCCTCGACATGGAAGCAGCCCTTACCCAGGCCTCCCAGATCGCCGGTGAATTCCCTGGCGTCAAGACGACCCGGATCATCGACCGCGAGGCGACCGCGAGGCTCCTTGAGCCCTGGCTGGGCTCGGGGCTCAACATCGATGAATTACCCGTGCCGCGCCTGATCATCGTCACCATCGACGAGAACAGCCCGCCCGATTTCGCTGCCATGCGCGCCGCGATCACGCCGAAACTGCCGAGCGCATCGCTCGACGATCACCGCACCTGGGTCGACCGGCTGGTAGCGATGGCCCGCACGACGGTGACCATCGGCATTGCCGTGCTGGCATTGATACTGTCGGCGACCGTGCTGACCGTGGTGTTCGCGACGCGCGGCGCCATGGCCGGCAACGGTCACATCATCGAAGTGCTGCATTTCGTCGGCGCCGAAGCACGCTTCATCGCGCGCGAATTCCGCCGGCATTTCCTGGTCACCGGCATGAAGGGAGCGGCGGCTGGCGGTGCCGCGGCAGTGCTCGTCTTCATCGTCTTTTCCTGGTGGTCGTCGCGCAATATGGCGACGCCGCAGGCCGACCAAGCGACCGCCCTGTTCGGCAATTTCGCCATCGGTTCGGCAGGCTATCTCGGTGTCGTGTTGATGGTGCTGGTGATCGGCGGACTGACGGCTGCCACGTCCCACGCCACCGTCGTTGCCTATCTCAGCGACATCGATGTCCGCCAGCCGGATGCAGGCTAATTCATGTCGCCCAAAAGTGGGAACCGGTTTTGGGACAACGACATAGATAGGACAGGGTGATCACGGATGGAGAATTCACGTAACGCAAAGTGCGTCTTTTACCTACCCAAAGCCGCATTTCAGGATTAACCATATGGCGATGGACGCGCGGGATTCGACCGGTACGGCTGGGCAGATGCCAGTGGTGGTTGCCCGTTCGCATGGCCGCTCCACTGTGAGCCGTCTAAGAGCCGCGTTGCGCCTGTCCGCTCTCTCTGTCCTCATCCTCGCAACATTGTTTGCCGGCGGCTTCGGCTGGTTCGCCAATAAGGTCAGTCACCTGACCACGCCTGCCAATCCGGCCAAGGCGGACGCGATCATCGTGCTGACCGGCGGTCAGTCCCGCCTTGATGCGGCGATGGATCTGCTGGCGTCCGGCAAGGGCGAGCGGCTGCTGATCAGCGGCGTCCATCCTTCGGCCAGCCGTCGCCAGTTGCAGGCGGCGACCGGCGGCGACAAGAAGCTGTTCTCCTGTTGCGTCGACATCGACCGCGCCGCGCTCGATACGATCGGCAATGCGGAGGAAAGCGCCAAATGGGTCGAGAGCCACGCCTATGGCACGGTGATCCTTGTCACCAACAATTATCATATGCCCCGAAGCCTGCTGGAAATGGGCAGGCTGCTGCATGGCGCCAAGCTCGAGCCCTATCCGGTGGTCAATTCCAACCTCGACAATGGCGGCTGGCTGACCAAGCCGCGGGCATTGCGCGTGCTGTTCACCGAATACAACAAATACTTGCTGGCGCTGGCGCGGGGCATCGTGCCGGTCAAGCCGACGCCCAATGGCATAGCGCTGGCCGAAACAGCGGCCGGCGGCTGATTATTCCGCTGCGGCCGCGCCCGTATTTCCCCTGAGCCGTGCGATCTCCTGTTCAAGGCGCTCGATCCGCTTGTCCCGCTCGCCGAGTGCCGCCGCCACGTCGGCCGCCTCGAACCGTTGCGGAATATGCTGCGGGCAATTGGCATCCCAGGCCGAGACGGTGAACAGGATGACCTGCTCGGGGCGCGCCTTGTAGTCTTGCGGCATCAGTTTCGCCATCAGTTCAGCGTCACTCTCGACGACCCGCGCCGTGCCCCAGATCTTGATGCGCTGGCGGTGCATATAGTCGATCAGGAACAAGAACGCCCTTGGATTGTCGGCCAGATTGCCCTGCGTGATGAACTGCCGGTTGCCGGAAAAATCCGCGAAGCCGATCGTATGTTCATCCAGCACCTTGAGGAAGCCGGCCGGCCCGCCGCGATGCTGGACATAGGGCTGCCCCTCGCCGTTCGCGGTCGACAGGAAGACGCTGGTCTGCATTTCGATGAAGGCGGCAAGGTCCGGGGTGATGCCGGCCTGCCAGCCGCCACGCTCCTCGACGCGGGCATAGGACTGACGTGAGCCCTTGCGGGCCTGGATCGCCTTGACGGTCGGCGTGAAGGCGACGTCGCTGGTGAAAGCATGCGCGTTCATTGAAAGCTTCCTTGCGGCAAGATGCTAAAGTCCGAGCTCCGACAGCGTCGGGTGGTCGTCCGGTCGCCGGCCGAGCGGCCAGTGATACTTACGATCGGCCTCGCCGATCGGCAGTCGTTGATGCTGGCGATGCGCAGGCGCATCAGCCCGTGTTCATCGAATTCCCAGTTCTCGTTGCCGTAGCTGCGGAACCATGAACCGCTGTCGTCGCGCCATTCGTAAGCGAAACGCACGGCGATGCGGTTGCCGTGGAAGGCCCAGACCTCCTTGATCAGCCGGTAGTCGAGCTCGCGACTCCATTTTCGCGTCAGGAAGGCCTGGATGGCGTCGCGGCCTTGCAGGAATTCGGCGCGGTTGCGCCAGCGGCTGTCCTTGGTATAGGCGAGCGCAACCCGCGCCGGATCGCGTGAATTCCAGGCATCCTCGGCCATGCGCGCCTTCTGTGCTGATGTCTCGGCGGTAAACGGCGGCATCGGCGGGCGGGCTTCGGACATGGCAACTCCTTTGTGGGCCATGCTGCGGGCAGGCTGACAGACACAATATAGAGCCTTCCATCATTCAAATGCAGATGACATATTCGTAACCCGTCCTTCCATTTTCCGGAAGAAGCTATGGATCGTCTCGAAGCCATGTCGCTCTTTGTCGCCGCCGTGGAGGCCGGCAGCCTTTCAGCAGCCAGCCGCCGTTTCGGCATTCCGCTGGCGACGGTCAGCCGCAAGATTTCCGATCTCGAGCGCCATCTGAACACACGCCTCCTGAATCGCTCGACGCGACGGCTAACACCGACCGATGCCGGCCAGACCTATATTGCCGCCTGCCGCCGCATCCTCGACGACGTCGGCGAGGCCGAACGCACGGCAGCCGGCGAATACAGTGCTCCGACCGGCGAACTGGCCATCACCGCGCCGGTCGTCTTTGGCCGTCTGCACGTGCTGCCGGTCGTCACCGGCTTTCTCGCCGCCTATCCCGACGTGGACATCCGCCTGACATTGGCCGACCGCATAACCCAGCTGGTCGAGGACCATTTCGATCTCGCCATCCGCATCGGCCAGTTACCCGATTCGAGCCTGGTCGCCATCGGCGTCGGCGCGATCCGCCGCGTCGTTTGCGCCAGCCCGGCCTATCTGGCCGAACACGGCACGCCAACGGCCCCGGAGGATCTGGAAACACACGATTGCATCACCTTCGAGGGACTTGCCTCCGCCGCCAGTTGGAGCTTCATCAGGGGCAAGGCCGAAATCCCGGTTCGGGTCCGCTCGCGGCTTCAGGTCAACACCGCCGAAGCGGCCATCGATGCCGCGATTGCCGGCGTCGGGCTGACACGCGTGCTTTCCTACCAGATCGAAGCCGCGCTGCGGTCCGGCACGCTGCGCATCCTGCTGCAGGAGTTCGAGCCAAAGTCGTGGCCGGTAAGCCTGGTGCATGCGGGCCACGGCCTGCTGCCGGTCAAGCTGCGCGCATTCCTCGATTTTGCCGCCCCGCGCCTGAAGGAGCGGCTGGCACAGCTGATGTAGCGGAACCAGGCCAATCTCCCATTGGCGACCCTTCTTCGTTGCCAACCAAAGCGCCCTGCGGCCATTTCCTTTTTTCCCGCGCTTGGTGTAACCAACGCTCACCTCCTCACCGGGCTCCCCCCCAATGCTCTACATCAGATCGCTGACGTTCAATTTCGTCTTTTACGTCAACCTGATCGTCCAGATGATCCTCTGGACCCCGTACTATTTCCTGTCGCCCCGGCACCGCGCCTGGTTCGTGCCGAAATTCTGGTCGCGCACCTCGATGTGGCTTTACGACAAGATCGCCGGAACGAAGAGCGAGATCACCGGCCGGGAAAACCTGCCCGAAGGCTCCTTCATCCTGGCCCCCAAACACCAGTCGTTCTGGGATGCGATCGCCTTCTTTCCCTATCTTCACGACCCTCTCTACATCCTGAAGCGCGAGCTCACCTGGATCCCGTTCTTCGGCTGGTACATCATGAAGATGCGCATGATTCCGGTTCATCGCGGCAGCCGTTCGAAAGCGCTGAAGGCCGTGGTCGCCGCGACCAAGGCGGAGATGGCGCGCAATCCTCGCCAGCTCATCATCTACCCCGAAGGGACAAGACGCGCGCCGGGCGACGAGCCGGCCTACAAATACGGCATCGTCGAAATCTATGCGCAACTTGGCGTTCCGGTGGTGCCGGTTGCCCATGTCGCCGGTCTCTATTGGCCGCGTCGAAAATTTCTGCGCTACCCCGGCACCGTGAAGGCGCGCTTCCTGCCGCCGATCCCACCGGGACTGAGCAAGGACGAATTCATGGCCCGGCTGATCGGCGAGACCGAGGCTGCCTGCGACCAGTTCCTGATTAATGCCGCGCGGGGCCCGAATCCGCCTGCCTTGCCGCCGACAGCGGTGAAAAGACTGCAAGAGCTGGACAACGCCGCAAGACACAAAGCCTGAACCGGAAGTCTCCTGCCGGCAGTTCTCAGCCGAAAACGGCCAGCGCGGTGGTCAACACCAGCGTCGCGGCAAAGACCAGGTTGACGATCCGCGAGGCCGCCGGCCGGCGCAGGAAGCGCGCGAATGCCACTCCCAAGACAAGCCACAGAGCATGGATGGCGACGATCATCAGCGCGAGAGCCATCAGCTTCAGCCATGGACCAAGCTCAGTGTTACCCTGTTTGGGCGAAGCACCGGCGAACACGGCGGCGATTGCCACATAGGCCTTCGGATTGGCGACCGCGAGAAGGAATCCAGCCAGCCATGTTGGACACGAAGCCTCCGCGCCGCGTGCTGCCATGGGCGGCGCCGTGGCGATCTTGAAGGCGAGATAGAGGATGTAGGCCGCCGAGGCGAAAGCCAGCAACGGCGCCAGCTTCGGCATCGAGGTAAGCACCGCCATGACCCCGGTCGCGACAACCAGAAGCACGGCGATCGTGCCCAGGATGATTCCCCAGGCATAGCCCAGCGAGTGGCGCAAACCGAAGGCGGTCCCAACGGCGGTAACGCTTATCGTTGCCGGACCCGGGCTGCCCATGATCACCAGGGCGGCAAGCACGAGCGCGAGAAGTTGTCCCCAAAAGTCCGGCTGCGAAAGAAGCGGATCAGTCATTTTCTCCTCTGTCCTGCCTTGCGCGAAGAGACAGTATGGCAGGACCAGAGGGGCGTCTTGGACGTTCGTGCGAGGCGCGGCGCCTGAAGCTTCAGCCGCTCGCTTTGTCGAGTTCGGCCATGTCGGCGGCGGTCAGTTTCAGCGACGCCGCCCTGATCAGGCTGTCCATCTGTTCAGGCTTGGTGGCGCTGGCGATCGGCGCGGTGACACCCGGCCGCGCAATCACCCAGGCAAGCGCGACTTCCGCCTGCTTGGCCGAATGCCTTGATGAAACCGCGTCGAGTGCCGCAAGGATGCGCATGCCGCGCGCGTTGAGGTAGTCTTTCACGCCACCGCCGCGCGGGCTTTGACCGAGATCGGCATCGCTGCGGTATTTGCCGCTGAGAAAACCCTTGGCCAGGCTGAAATAGGTGATGACGCCGATGTCCTCGGCCACGCATAGATCGCGCAACGGCCCATCGAAGGACGAGCGATCGTAGAGATTGTATTCCGGCTGCAGCACCTCGTAGCGCGACAGACTGCGCAAGCTCGCCACATCGAGTGCGGCACGCAACTGGCCGGCGTCGAGATTCGAACAGCCGGCATAGCGGATTTTGCCCTTGGCGAGCAGCTTCTCGTAGGCGCCAAGCGTTTCTTCATAGGGCGTTGCGGGGTCCGGCCAGTGCGACAGATAGAGGTCGATGACTTCGGTCTGCAGCCGCTTCAGCGATGCGTCGACGGCCTTTTCGATGTATGCGGCGGACAGGTCCTTGTGCCCCTGCCCCATATCCGAACCGACCTTGGTGATCACCACGACCTTGTCGCGATTGCCACGGTCTTTCATCCATTTGCCGATGATGGTTTCCGATTCACCGCCTTTGTGGCCGGGAACCCAGCGCGAATAGGCATCCGCCGTATCGATGGCGTTGAGGCCGGCGCCGACGAAGCGGTCGAGCAGGTCGAACGAGGTTTTCTCGTCGGCGGTCCAGCCGAAGACATTGCCGCCCAGAACCAGCGGCGCGATGGACAGGTCGGTGCGACCGAGACGACGTTTCTGCAAGGCGGATCTCCGGGATGATTGGGGCGGGCAAATGGCGCCCGCGGGCTGAGGGTCGGAGCCTAACCTAGGTCTTGCCTGAACGAGGTCAAAGGCCTGGCCGCCTTTTTCCGCAGAGCCAGCTTCACAAAGGCGCGACCTGGCTGGCGACATCCTCCAGCCAGTGGTCGCTTATGCCCAATGCCTCGAGATGCTCCAGCGTGCTCAGCACATAGTCCTCGTTGTTGCCGGACTGGCCGACCGCGCCGCGCACCACGGCCGCCGCATCCGCCACGTCGAGCGCTCCGGCATATTGCTCGTGCTGGCGGTCGACGATGTAGACCACGGCGTCGACCGTATCGCCCCCGTCGAGGCGAATCTTGAGCATGCGCTCCAGATAGACATTGGTGACCAGTTCGCGCTCGCGAAGATAGGCCATGACCTCGTCGCGCAAGTCGCCGGGGACGCGGAATGCGAGGCCGACGCAGGACCCGCCACGGTCGAGGCCGAGCACCAGCCCCGGCCGCTCGCGCGTTCCGCGATGCACGAAGGAATAGACGCAGAGCGAGCGCCGATAGCCGTGCAGGCGGGCACGCTGTGTCTCGACATGCGCGAATCCCGGCCGCCAGATCAGCGAGCCATAGCCAAACACCCAAAAATCGCCCATATCGCCGCGCCTGATTGCAAAAGATGCCAACACCGCACCCGGACCGGTGTTTTTTCCGCCCGTCCCGTCTAACTATTCGTCTGCCTACCTGGCGGAATCGACCACCCGTCCGCAACACCCATGCGTTAACGAGAGCCAAAGCATGACGTCAAGTGACGAACGCCAGCCGAACAAACGTCGCCGCCTGTTCTGGCTTGCAGCATTCATCGTCGTGCTGTTCGCCCTCTACAGCGGCGGCTGGTTTTATCTGGCCGACCGCGTCAGGAGCGAGGCCGACAAGGCGGTTGCCACGCTCAACAAGAATGGCGTCGAGGCCGGCTGCGCCAATCTCCAGGTCAGCGGCTATCCCTTGAGCTTTACCGTCTCCTGCGACAACCTCGCCTATGAGGATGATGCCAGGAACATCGCGGCCTCAGCCGGCAGTTTCAACGCGGCCGCCCAGATCATCCAGCCTCTGTCGCCGGTTGCCAATCTGCGCGGCCCGCTCAGGACCTCCGTTCCGGACATGGTGCCGCTGTGGATCGACTGGGACAATCTGCAGGCCAGTTTCAAATTGTGGTGGCCGCTGCCGCAGCGAATCTCGCTGGAGGCGGAGGGCCTGTCCGGCCAGACCGATCCGGCCGACGACACCGATCCGGTGCAACTGTTTAGCGCCGGCAAGGCCTCGGGCCAGTTGCAGCCCAACGGGGAGGATATCAACTATCTCGGCAGTTTCGGCGATCTCGAGATCGACCCCGGCGCGATTGGCGGGCGCGTGCTTCCGGCGCTCGATGCCAGCGGCGACGTGACATTGAAGAACGGCGTCGCACTGATCGGCACGCAGGTGAAGAGCCTTCGTGGCCAGGCGATCGAAATCCGCAACCTTGACCTGTCGTCGGGGCCGGCGCGCATCACCGTTTCGGGACCGCTCTCGGTCGATGCCGAGGGCCTGGTCAACGCCGATCTGACGATCAGGCTGAAGGACCCGAAGGCGGTGGCGGCCATCCTCGGCGCCGCCATACCCGAGCAGAAAAGCCAGATCGAGCAGGGTTTTTCTGCCCTGGCGGTGCTCGGCAACGAACCGTCGATGCCGCTGAAGGTGGTCAGGGGCAAGGCCTCGCTCGGCTTCATTCCGCTGGGCAAGATCAAGCCGGTCGAATAGCTCAACCATGGCAAAACCCGTGAAGCTGCTGAGCGTTGGCGCCTTGACGCTGGACACCATCCTGCGCGTCGAGACGCTGCCCGTGCATCAGGGCAAGTTCATTGCCTCCGACGGCCTCCAGATCGCCTCGGGCATGGCCACCAGTGCTGCCTGTGCCGCGCATCGCCTGGGGGCCGAGGTATCGCTGTGGGCGAGCGCGGGTGACGATGCCGTCGCCGACCAGCTCATCGCCGGCATCGAGGCCGAAGGCGTCGATTGCACCTTTGTGCGCCGCGTCAGAGGCGCCCGCTCGGCGCTGGCCTCGATCCTGGTCGACGCGCATGGCGAGCGCATCATCGTGCCGTTCTATGACGGGCTGGCCCAGGCCGATCCCGAAGTCTTGCCGGTCGCCGACCTCACGGCATTCGACGCCGTGCTGGTCGATGTCCGCTGGCCGGGCGCGGCAGCGTTGGCACTCAAGGCGGCACGCGCCGTTGGGCGTCCGGCGATCCTCGATGCCGACACCGCGCCGCTGGAAGTTCTGGAACAGCTGTTGCCGCTCGCCACGCACATCGTCGCTTCGGAAACGGCGGCGCGCATCGTCTGCGGCCAGGCGCTCGATCCGGAAACGGCTTGCGCCGATCTCGCCAGCCGCACCGACGCCTTTGTCGCGGTAACCGGCGGCGCGGCGGGCTGTTGGTGGCACGACCGTCGCGCAGGCTGTGTGCGCCATGTCGCGGCGCCGAGGATCAAGGCAGTGGATACGCTCGCCGCCGGCGATGTCTTCCACGGCGCCTTCGCCGTCGGGTTGGCGGAAGCCATGCCGGTCGAGCAGGCTTTGCGCTTTGCCAGTGCGGCCGCGGCGCTCAAATGCCTGCGCTTCGGCGGCAGGCTGGGCGCGCCGGATAGGGCCGAGACGCTGGCCATGGTTGCGCAGACCTGGCCAGCCTGAAACTGACGCTTTTGTTTTGACGCAATTCCCAAGGGAAAGCGCTAGCGCTTTTCCCGGGAAAAACGCCTCACACTTTTCCTGGAATTGCTCTAGCCCTTCGCGGGATGCTCGACGGCCTGGCGACCGAAATCGGGCACGTCGATGTCCTGGCCGGCCTCGATGATCGAGCGGCGTACGGCGCGGGTGCGGGTGAACAGATCGAAGAGCTTTTCGCCGTCGCCCCAGCGGATCGCGCGTTGCAGCGACGCCAGATCTTCCGAGAACCGCGCCAGCATTTCAAGGATGGCGTCCTTGTTGTGCAGGCAGACATCCCGCCACATGGTCGGGTCGGAGGCGGCAAGGCGGGTGAAGTCGCGGAAGCCGGAAGCCGAATATTTGATCACTTCGGACTTGGTCACCGACTGCAGATCATCGGCGGTGCCGACAATGTTGTAGGCGATGATGTGCGGCAAATGCGAGACGATGGCCAGCGTCATGTCGTGATGCTGCGGGTCCATCGTGTCGATGTTGGCACCGCAGCGGCGCCAGAACTCCGACAGCCTCTCCAGCGCGTCCGGGTTGGTGTCGGGCAGCGGCGTGAAGATGCACCAGCGATTGTCGAACAGGTCGGCGAAACCGGCGTCGGGGCCGGATTTTTCCGTGCCCGCCAGCGGATGGCCGGGAATGAAATGGACACCTTCAGGCACATAAGGCTGCATCTGCGCGATGACAGACGCCTTGGTCGAGCCGACATCGGTGAGGATCGCGCCCGGCTTCAGCGCCGGCGCGATTTCCTCGGCCACCGCGCCGGACGAGCCGACCGGCACCGAGACGATGACCAGGTCGGCATCGCGGACAGCTTCTCTCGCATCGGTAGTATAGCTATCGCCCAGCCCGAGTTCCTCGGCTCGCGCCAGTGTCGCGGCACTGCGGGTCGAAATGGCCAAGTGACGGGCGAGACCTTCGCGGCGGATGACGCGGGCCAGCGACGAGCCGATCAGGCCGATGCCGACCAGCGCGATCTTTTCAAACATCGGTGATGTCATGGTCTCTAGCTTTTCAGGAATGTCGTGAGAGCGGCGACAACGCCGCGATTGGCCTCTTCGGTGCCGACGGTCATGCGCAACGCGTTGGGAAAGCCATAGCCCGAAACGCGCCGCAATATATAGCCGCGCGCCGTCAGATAGTCGTCCGCCGCCGCCGCCGAATGCTTCTGGTCATCGGGAAAATGAATGAGGACGAAATTGCCGACGCTCGGCGTTACCCGCAGCCCGAGCTTTGTGAATTCCTCGCTCAACCAGGCAAGCCAGGTCTCGTTGTGCGCCACGCTGCGCTCGACATGGGCGCGGTCGCGGATGGCTGCGATACCGGCCTCGATCGCCGTCGCATTGACGTTGAAGGGACCGCGCACGCGGTTGATGGCGTCGACGATATGCATCGGCGCATACATCCAGCCGATCCGCGCGCCACCCAGGCCGATCTTGGAGAAGGTACGGGTCATCACCACGTTCTCGGTGCTGCCGACCAGTTCGATGCCGGCCTCATAGTCGTTGCGGCGGACATATTCGGCATAGGCCGCGTCGAGCACCAGAAGCACGTTCTTCGGCAGCGTGGCATGCAGCCGGCGTACCTCCTGGAACGGTACATAGGTGCCGGTCGGGTTGTTGGGATTGGCGAGGAACACGATCTTGGTGCGCGGCGTGACCGCAGCCAGGATGGCGTCGATGTCGGCGCGCTCGTCTCTTTCCTTGATCGTCACCGGAACGGCACCCGCCGACTGGATGTAGATCTTGTAGACCATGAAGGCGTGTTCGGTGATGACGGCCTCGTCGCCGGGCGCCAGATAGGTCTGCGCCAGCAGGCCGAGAATCTCGTCGGAACCGTTGGAACAGATGATGTTCTGCGGGTTGAGGCCGTGCACCTCGGCGATCGCTTCGCGCAGCCGCCTGGCGGTGCCGTCGGGATAGATGTCGAGCTTGCCGGCAATCTCGCGCGCGGCTTCGATCGCTTTCGGCGAGGGCCCTAGCGGATTCTCGTTTGATGACAGCTTGTGGACCTTGGCGACGCCGGCGGGCGCCGTGCTCTTGCCCGGCACATAGGCGTCGATGTCCATGATGCCCGCACGCGGGGTTGGACGTGCCTGGTCCGGTGTCTGGCTCATGTCGCAAAATCCGTCGAGAACGCTTCCTGAGGGAAGCCGCAGCGGAAATACAAGCCGTGGCCTGCAATGTCGAGAGGCGACAGCCATCGCCCAGGGCTGGCCGTTGACGACGGCGCGCCACAGCCCTAGAAGGGGTGCGAACTTCCGTGGTGATTTGGCCGGTCGGCTTGCAGCCACGTTAAACAACTTGCTAAAGGGCCGTTTGCATCCTGTAACCGGCTTTGCGACTGCAATGCCGGTTTTTTGTTGTCCGCCCCGGCCGGACACCCGTATCGGCCTCGACTTTCGACAAGCGCGATGCGTGGGCTCAAAGTGTGAGATGGATGTCATGGCCGTTCTGCGCGCCCGCAAAACCAACAACGAGGTCGACCAGCCGTCGAGCCCGGTTTTGCGTTTTGGATCCGACAAGCCGCTCAAGCTGGACGCCGGCACGCTGCTGTCACCGTTCCAGATCGCCTACCAGACCTACGGCACGCTGAACGATGCCCGCTCCAACGCCATCCTCGTCTGCCATGCACTGACCGGAGACCAGCACGTCGCCAGCACCAATCCGGTGACCGGCAAGCCTGGCTGGTGGGAAGTGCTGATCGGCCCCGGCAAGATCATCGACACCAATCGCTTCTTCGTCATCTGCTCCAACGTTATCGGCGGTTGCCTTGGGTCCACCGGTCCGGCCTCGACCAATCCCGCCACCGGCAAGCCCTACGGGCTTGACCTGCCCATTATCACCATTCGCGACATGGTGCGGGCGCAGCAGATGCTGATCGACCATTTCGGCATCGAGAAACTGTTTTGCGTGCTCGGCGGCTCGATGGGCGGCATGCAGGTGCTGGAATGGGCGTCGAGCTATCCGGAGCGCGTCTTCTCGGCGCTGCCGATCGCCACCGGCGCGCGCCATTCCTCGCAGAACATCGCCTTTCATGAGGTTGGCCGCCAGGCTGTCATGGCCGATCCGGACTGGCATGGCGGCAAATATTTCGAGCACGGTAAACGCCCGGAAAAGGGCCTGGCGGTGGCGCGCATGGCCGCCCACATCACTTACCTGTCGGAAGCCGCCCTGCACCGCAAGTTCGGCCGCAATCTGCAGGATCGCGAAGCGCTGACCTTCGGCTTTGACGCCGACTTCCAGATCGAAAGCTATCTGCGCCACCAGGGCATGACCTTCGTCGATCGCTTCGACGCCAATTCCTACCTCTACATGACGCGGTCGATGGACTATTTCGACCTTGCCGCCGACCATGGCGGCCGGCTGGCCGATGCTTTCGCCGGCACGAAAACCCGCTTCTGCCTGGTGTCGTTCACCTCGGACTGGCTTTTTCCGACCGAGGAGAGCCGCTCGATCGTGCATGCGCTCAACGCCGCCGGAGCATCGGTATCCTTCGTCGAGATCGAGACCGACCGCGGCCACGACGCATTCCTGCTCGACGAGCCGGAACTGTTTGCCGCCATCAACGGCTTCATCGGCTCGGCCGCCAGGGCGAGAGGGCTGGGCCTATGAGCGTCAACCGCGACCAGCGCGTCGACCTTGAAGTCGTCGCCAACCTCATCCCACCACAGTCGCGCGTGCTCGATGTCGGCTCGGGCGACGGCTCGCTGCTCGAATTGCTGCAGGACAGCAAGCAGGTCGACGGCCGTGGGCTCGAGCTGTCGCAGCGCGGCGTCAACGAATGCGTGGCGCGCGGCCTCTCGGTCATCCAGGGCGATGCCGACAAGGATCTCGAATTCTATCCCGACAAGGGCTTTGACTTCGTCGTCCTCTCGCAGACGCTGCAGGCCACCCGCAACCCGAAGCTGGTGCTCGACGAACTGCTCAGGATCGGCAATCGCGCCATCGTCTCCTTCCCCAATTTCGGCCATTGGCGTGTGCGTCTGTCACTGTTCGTCAACGGCCGCATGCCGGTGACCAAGGACCTGCCCTATTCCTGGTACGACACGCCCAACATCCACTTCTGCACCATCCGCGACTTCGTCAATCTGTGCGACGAGCTCGGCGCGACCGTCGAGAAGGCAACCGCTCTCGACGCCAACGGCCAGAAGATCGGCCTGTCGATGCCGTGGTGGTTCTGGAACTTCTTCGGCCAGCAGGCAGTGTTCCTGCTGAAACGGCAGTAGCCGCAAGCTAATCGAGGATGTCCGTGGCCTTGTGCGGATGTTCGACGCCGTCAGCAAACACCACGTCGGCCTCCGAATTGTCCGTGCGCAGCGCCAGAATCGCTTGATAGGCGGGCGAATTGTACCAGCCATGCACATGCTGCCTGTCGGGAAATTCGATGATGATCAGATGGCCCGGCCAGTTGTTCTCGATCACCTCGACATCGCCGCCATGGACCAGAAAACGGCCGCCGAAAGGTTCCAGCGTGGCATCGATCTTGTGCAGGTATTCGATGATCTGCGGGCCCATCGTGGCTTGGCGCATATGGGCGACGGCGTAAGCGGTCATAAGTGCACTCCCTTTCAATCGAAGCCGATTGCCGGCTCCGAAGGCACAGATTGCCAAGGGTCGTGACAGAATTCGATTACCCCAAAAGTAATAAGAATGAGATGAGGCGATCAAGACGAATCGGCCTGCGCGATCCTGAGGCGGTTTCCAGTCTCCGGCCCTCAGGGTGTTGCCGTTGAGACGCAAGGTTGCGAATTCGGGGTTGCGGACGGATTGAACTCTGCAACCAGATGATGACACGGGAGCATGTTTTTCGTAGCGTCATGCCGGACGCGATGCCGAGCGAAGCACGGAGCGGGGAACCTGACCTATTCGATCGTTGTCGAAATGGAAAACGCCAAGTCCATCAATGAAGATGAGATCGGCGTTTCGTTCAGCGCTTTGGCACGGGAAATAAAAGCCGTGACGACAACCGGTCAATACCTGAAACCGGAGGTCATCGTCGTTCACAGCGGACCAGATACCGACACACCGATTCTCCGGCATCGTCTCACCGAAATTGTTCCGCAACTTGGCATGGCAGCAAATACGGTCTTCAGCGCCTGCACAGGCGGCCGGTACTATGAGGTCAAGAACGCAGGCGCCGCGTTGGCCAAGGGCGACATCGTCATTTTCTGCGATTCCGATACAGTGATCGAAGACGGCTGGCTGTCGGCACTTCTCAAACCGCTCCAAGATCCGAAGACGATCGCCGTGAACGGTTACACCTATCTCGGCTGTGACGATTTCGCTTCGCGGACCTTTGCGCTTCTGTGGTTCTTCCCGCTGCGTGATGGTGATCGACGCTTTGCTTCCAAGCGCGCGATGAACGCCAACAATTGCGCCTTCCGCAGAAGCTGGTTAGCCGGCCATCCCTTTCCGGCCAGCAATGGATTCAAGGTTTCTTGCACGTTGCTCACCAGCCAGTTACGAGCAAGCGGGCATGATTTTGTCAGAGTCGATGCCCGGGCCAGCCATTATCCTCCGCGCGGTTGGCGGTTTTTCTTTTGGCGTGCCCTGGTCACCGGGCGCGATGCGGACCGGAAATATGTGGCACTGGCATCGCCATCCCAAGCCGCGCGAGTGCTGAAGGCGACAAGACGTTGGTTTTCGACATCCTGGAAAGTGGGCGGGCGTATTCTGACGCATGCAACTCGGCTCGGAATGCCGGCATGGCAGATCCCGTTTGCACTGATCGTCGGATTGGCCTTTTGCGCGCTGGTTTTTTGTGCACAAGCGGCCATGGCCCTTGGGCTGGTTCGGGACAAGGTTGAAAACGTGCCCCTCTACGTGGGACATAGCTGAAGCACTATGGTCAAAATGGGCAAAACCATCGAACCGACACCTCTCATCACGGTCATTACGCCGACCCACAACCGACGCGAAACGGTGTTGCGCGCCGTGGAAAGCGTACTCTCCCAGAGCATGTCGAGGCTTGAGCACATTGTCGTCGACGATGGTTCGACCGATGGGACCGAATCGGCGCTGGCCCGCATCCAGGACCCGCGGCTGATCTATGTCGGGGCGAAATGGCGAGGCGCCAACGCAGCCAGGAATGCCGGCATCGAGCGCGCGCGGGCACCGTTGGTGACGTTCCTCGATTCGGACGACATCTACATGCCGCACCGGCTCGAACGAACCCTGACCTGGTTCGAGGAAAATCCTGTACTGCAAGTGCTGATCAGTTCGTTCGTGTCCCTGAAAGGCAGTCGCATCACAAACTGCGTCAACCCCGAGGCGTTCGTGAGCCCCGCAATGCTTGAGCGGACGCTGGTTGGGCAGACCATCTTCATTGCCGGCTCCGCGATCACGGCTCGCCGCGAAGCCTTGCTGGCCATCGGCGGCTACGACAGCGACATCACCCGCATGCAGGATCGCGAATTGCTGCTGCGCCTTGCCCGGCGCTTCGGTGCGCAGTTGTCCAGGGATCTGGACTGGACGAAATACAATTCGGAGAACTCGATTTCCGGCCGCCGTGACGGCTATGTCGAGGCCTATGCGAACCTGATGGGCAAACATCCGCATATTGCCCATGCCTACCCGCACATTCCGCCTTACATGATCTCGCGGCAACTCATCGCCGACATCCTGCGAGGCAGGATACCGGAGGCATTTCAGGGCTACATGGCCAACCGTTCATCCAAAACGCTTGGCTATTCGCTGCCGGAATTGATGCAAGGCTATGTCCACGGCCGGCGCTGGCGCCGCGATCTCTCCAACGAGTTTCGCAATCAATTTGGTGCCCGGCCCGCTTAAACCGAGAGGGATTCCGGGAAATTGTGGAACGGTTTTCCCTCCGGATCGCGTTAACCCCTCTGTCGAGAGCTCAACGGTCAAGTTCGGGAAAATACGGATCCGATAGAAACCGCCTGTCCCGTTCGCCTTGCAGGCAGTCTATCGGCGTCGCCGCGTCGATGGGGATGCTTCTCACCTCGTCCTGAATGCCGCTCACTTCCAGGAGCAGCTTGCGCCGGATGGCTGTCGAAAACTCGGCGGCGGCATAGATAGGCAGCACGAAGGAACCGGGTCCGCCGATCACGCACTGCGCATAATACTGGTCGAGATGGCTGAAGGTGGGCGACGGGCTGATCAGGATCGGCAGCCCGTTGACGACGATGCCTTTGGCAGTCGCCGCATCACGCGTCGCGGTGGCCGGCGGCCCGATATTGTTCGGTCCGTCGCCCGAAATGTCGATGACGCTGCGTTCGCCCTGGAAAGACGTGCGGTCGAAAAGCTCGGTGCCGAAGGCCAGCGCGCCGGAAATCGAAGTGCCGCGAAAGCTGCGGAACGGGCGAGCCGCGACCTTGTCGGCAAAGCTGTTCGCGCTCTCGGCACTATCGATAATCTGCCAGCCGATGACCGCGTCGTCGCGCACCGTGCCGGCCCATTCGAAATAGGTCAGCGCTATGCGGCCCGTGGCGCCGGCGCGGACAGCCTTGATGAAGTCGGGATGCCGCAGCGCCTCGACATAACCGGCCCGCTGCAGGGCGAACTCCTTCTCGTCCATCGACAGCGAGATGTCGACCGCCAGCACCAGCTCGACGTCGACGGCGAGCGCATCCGCCGGCGAGGCCATCGGGGCAGCCTGGGCGCAGGCAAGACAGGCAAGCAGGCGCAGGGCATGAAGCATGGCCGTCGCCAGGGTTGTTTCTCCCGAGGAGCTTCCCTCGCGATCGCGGCAAAATAAAGCTTTGCTTCCCCCGCCCGGAAATCAGCTCATTTCTTGCGACGAGCGGCGGCTGGCGGCGGTTCGATCGCGCCGGCCCTGACGCGGGCGGGCTTCAGGGCTGGCGCACCGGAATCCTTGACGATCGTCAACGCGCGCGGGAAGAAGTGGTTGTTGTGCTGGCCGCGCCCGATGTTGAGGATCGCTGTCCCCGGCAAACGCTTCTCGAGCATCGACAGCACGCGTCTTAGCGATGGGCCGTCGAACGCATCCAGCGCCTCGTCGATTATCACCCATTTCGGCTGCCGCAACGCGAGCCTGGCGAAGGCCAGCGAGCGTTGTTCGTCATCGCCCAACTCATGGTCCCAACGCCCCGCACGGTCGAGCGATGAGGACAGCCGTCCCAGACCGACCTCGGCCAGCACCGCCGAAATGTCGGCATCGTTCGCCGGCGCGGGCCCGTTCGGGTGATCGAGGACTTCGCGCAACGTGCCGACCGGAAAATAAGGCACGCGCGGCACGAATATGGGGGTTTCTCCCGACGGCAGGCCGATCCGGCCGCTTCCCCATGGCCACAGGCCGGCAATGGCACGAAAGAACAGCGTCTTGCCCGCACCGGGGTCGCCGGTGATCATGACGCGCTCGCCGGGGCGGATTTCGACATGCGGATCGGCGAGTCTGGTGCAACCCTCCGGCGAGGTCACTTCGAGCTTCTCGAAAGTCAGGCTGCCATCGACGTTTTGGCCGAAGGCGATGCGCTTTTCCGTGTCGTGCAGCGCATCGGTTTCATCGAGCGCGATGCGGAAATCGGCCACGCGCATCAGCGTGGCGCGCCAATCGGCGATGCTGCCGATGTTGTTGATGAACCAGCGCAAGGAAGAGTGGACCTGGTTGAAGGCGCCGACCGCCATCATCAGCCCGCCAAAGCTGATATCACCTGAGAAATAGACCGGCGAAGCGACCAGTATGGGCGCCACGACGGTGATCCAGCCATAGGTGTCGGTCACCCAGGACAGGTTGATCTGGGCGGTGTAGATGCGCCGCATGGCGCCCAGCACCGTGCCGAGATCGAGTTCGAGCCGCCGCCTGGCGTCGGCCTCGCCATGATACAACGCGATGGCATCGACATTCTCGTTGACGCGCACCATCGAGGAGCGCAGCTCGGCTTCGCGTGTATAGCGGTCGCTGTTCAGGCGGATGAGCGGGCGCCCGACCAGCCAGCTCAGCCAGGAGGCGATGCCGGCGTAAAGGATAGCGGCCCAGACCATGTAGCCCGGTATGGCCAGCGAGGTCCCGCCGATGTGGAACACGAAGCCCGAGGACAGCTCCCACAGCACCCCGACGAAGGACACGAGCAGGATGCACGACTGCAGCAGCCCGACGCCGAGATCGGTTGACAGGTCGGACAGATGCGCGGCGTCCTGCTGCATGCGCTGGTCGGGATTGACGCCGATGGCGCCGGCATTGGCCAACCGGAAGGCGCGCGCCGGCCGCATCCACTGATCGATCAGATCCAGCGTCAGCGCCTCGCGCAGTTTGAGCCTGATCATCTGGTTGAGCCAGGTCTGGCCGATATTGAGCACCAGCAGCCCGCCGGCGATCATCGCGAAGACGAGGAGCTGGTGCAGGAAGGCCGCCATGTCGCGGCGCGCAAGCGCATCGTAGAAAGGCTGGTTCCAGCGGTTGAGCAGAACCTGGCCGATCGACGTTGCGATGATCACGGCCATGATACCGACCGACGTCCACAGCAACCATTTGCGAACCGGCGATCCCGCCAGCGCCCGCCGGATCGTCGCCACCTGATCGCGCAGGCTGCTGGCTTCGACCGCCACCGCAACCGGCTGAACGACGGCGGCATTGTCCGGTTGATCAGCCATGGCCGAGGTCCTTGCGTCAGTGCCGAAACCGGATGGAGAAATTTGCCAGGCGTTCGTATGGGCTGCCGGATGGCCTGTCGGTCCACTTGCGACAGATAGGCCGGGAAACGACGTCAGGCACGTTTGCCGTGATCACGAAGCCGTCACCCGCGCAGCCGAGGGCTCGGCATCGGCTTTGTGACGGCCAAGCCGGGTGGCGCCATGCGGCGACAGCACCGGCACGAAGACGCGGCGCGAGGCGCGCTGGACGACGGGCACGCCTTGATAGAGCCGTTTCTGCGCCTCGACGACGATGACGCCGGAAAAGATCGGCCACAGCCGCCGGCCGGCGCGCTCCAGCACATTGTGGAAGCGCATCATGAAACGGCGCCTCGACGGCGGAAAGAACAGCGCATCGGACCAGGCGGCGGGCGTGAAATTCGCCTCGCGCAGCAATTCGGTAAGCTGGCCGCGCGAAAAGGGCCGGCCATTGCCGAATGGGGTGTGCTCGAAGCGCGCCCAGACACCGCGCCGGTTGGGCACGACGATGACCACCCGGCCAGCCGGCGACAGCACGCGCCAGATCTCGTTCAGCGTCTCACGCGGGTTCTCGACATGTTCGAGCGAATGGACGAGCAGCATGCGGTCGATGCAGGAATCGACCAGCGGCAGTTCCTCGTCGAAGACCAGTGCCGTCGCCGTCGGCCCTGTCGCCGGCCACACCACCGCGCCTTGCGTTGCCGGCATGAAGGCAAAGACCCGCTCGGCATCGGTGCCGAACCGCTCCAGCCAGGGCAAGGTGTAACCCAGACCAACCAGCCGCTCGTTGGGTACCGCTGCCCATATCGACGACAACGCCATGGTGATCGAACGCTCGGCGAAACGGCCGAGTGTTGTCGAATAGAAGGAGCGAAGATCGACGATGTCGGAATGCATGGCAGGGATGTAGCCGTGATATCGGCGGGTTTCAACAAAAGGCCGCGACATCCGACATTCCGAGATGTCATTCGACATCCGGGATGACATCCACGCGCCGGCGCCCTATGTCTGCGGCCATAAACGGAGAGATGCGATGCCGGTCGAAATCGAACAGTTCATGTGCCGCAGCGACAATTTCGGCGTGCTGGTGCATGATCCCAAAAGCGGCCAGACCGCGATCATCGACGCGCCCGAGGAAGCGCCTATCCTGGCAGCGATAAAGCGCACTGGCTGGACGCCGACGACGATCCTGACCACGCATCATCACATGGATCACGTCGAGGCCAATCTGGCGCTGAAGGAGCGCTTCAAGCTGCGCATCGTCGGCCCGGAAGCGGAAAAGGCCAAGATCCCCGGCATCGACGAGACCGTCGAAGGCGGCTCGGTTCTCCATCTTGGCGATGAAAAGATCGAAGTCATCGCCACGCCCGGCCACACCGCCGGCCAGGTTTCCTATTATTTGCCGGCGTCGGGTGTGGCGTTCACCGCCGACACGCTGTTTGCGCTGGGTTGCGGACGGCTGTTCGAATGCAAGCCGCCGGTGATGTATGAATCGCTGAAGAAGCTGGCTGCACTTCCAGCTGAAACGGCCATCTATTGCGGCCACGAGTATACGCTCTCCAACGCCCGTTTCGCGCTGACCGTCGACCCGACCAATTCGGCATTGAAGGAACGCGCCGCCAGGATCGAAAAGCTGCGCGCCGACAACAAGCCGACGCTGCCGACGACGATCGGCGAAGAGCTGTCGACCAATCCCTTCCTGCGCTGGCACGATCCGGCGATCCGCAAGCATCTGGGGCTGGAGAAAGCTTCGGACGCCGAGGTCTTTGCCGAAATCCGCAAGCGCAAGGACAATTTCTAGGCCCGGTAGTGTCGTCGCCATGACCAGCTCCGCAGAAATTATCGCGACGCTCGGGCTGAAGCCGCATCCGGAAGGCGGCTGGTATGCCGAGACCTTTCGCGATGGCACCGGCGGCGCGCGCGGCCATTCGACTGCCATCTATTTCCTGCTTGAGGAGCATCAGGTTTCGGCCTGGCACCGGGTCAAGGATGCCGCCGAGGTCTGGCATTTCCATGCCGGCGCACCGCTGGCGCTCTCGATGTGGGAAGAAGGCAGCGCCCTTGTAGAGCAAGTCCTCGGCATCGATCTCGCAGCCGGTGAGCGGCCTCAGATCGTCGTGCCGGCAGGCTGGTGGCAGTCGGCGCGCAGCCTGGGCGAATGGACGCTGGTCGGCTGCACCGTCGCGCCGGGCTTCGAGTTTGCCGCCTTTGAGCTGGCCGAACCCGGCTGGCAGCCGAAACAACCCTAACTCAATAAGAACCCAAATTTAGCAGGAACCCAAGTGTCGTCGCGAGCTGGGCGGCGTAGTACAGCGCCCAGACGGCGAGGCGCATCCAGGCGCGGTGGGGCGAGATGGCGGCGACAAGGAATTTCTCGGTGGCGAGCAGCCCGTCCGATACCATGAACAGCACGGCGCCACCGATCACCCACATATTGCTTGTTGTCAGCGCCGAGATGCCCATTGCCAGGATGGCGGCGATATAGACGGTGATCGGGATACGCAGGCCGGGACCGACGCGACGCCACAGCGCCGCCAGCATGATGACCACGAACACCGCCATGGCGAGCGCGATCGCACCGCGCCACGGCTCGGCGCCAAGCACTCCCAATCCGCCACCGCTGCGCAGGAACAGCGCGACATAGACGATGTGGGCGACGAGAAAACTGGCCAGCCCGCCGAGAAAGGCCTTTTCGCCGTCGCGCGACAGGAAGGCGTCGCCAGCGGCGCTGAGGGCGAGCGCGGCGACCAGCAGCAGCGGGCCGCCCTGTAGCCCGCCCAGAACGGCAAGCATCGCCACGGCAAGCGTCTTTGCCGCCGAGCGGGCGAGCGTCGGCGGCATGCCTAGCGTGAACGCATAGATCATCGCCGCCGCCAGCGAAAAAATCAGTGTCGCATTGGCATTGGCGTCGATACCGCCCGCAAACGGCATCGTCATGCCCGGCTCCGCCTTTGGATGCCCCGGGCTCCGCCTTCGGATGACCCGGCTCGGCTCTCGGTCGCCGCAGGCTTGCGCAGGAACAGGGATTTTGCGGCGAGCGCCGCGCCGCCGGTGATGAGCACGCAGGCGGCGAGGATGCGCAGCGACGGCTCGGCGACGCCGGCCGCGATCAGCACCAGCGTCGACAACAGCGGTGCGGCGTAGCTTGCGGCACCCAACACCTGGATGTTGCCGCGCTTGACGCCGATGTCCCAGGCATAGAAGGCAGCGCCCACCGGCATCAGGCCAAGACCAAGCACCGCCAGCCACTGGCCGGCGCCGACGGGCAGAACGGTCTGTTCCAGCGCCAGGTGGCAGGCGAGCGACAGCACCGCGGTGGCAGCACAGAACCAGGTGACGATGCTGGTCGGCACCGACGGGAAGCGCCGCGACAACAACGAATAGGACGACCACAGGACGGCGCAGACGGCAGCCATGGCATAGCCGAAGGAATAGCGGGCGTCGAAGGCCAGCCCGCCACCCTTGGTGACGATCAGCACGGTGCCGGCAAGGCCGAGCAGCGCGCCGACGACATGGTTCCACGCCAGTTTTTCGCCCGGCATCAGCGCCGAGCCGAGCACGATCAGCAGCGGCCACAGATAGGCGATCAGGCTCGCCTCCACCGCCGGCGCATTGCGCAGCGCGGTGAAATAGAAGAAGTGGTAGCCGAACAGGCCGGCAATGCCGATCAGCCACACCTGCGGCGGTATCTTCTGGCTCTTGTCGGGTGCCGGCATGAACAGCCGCGCGATGAGCCCGACCCCGGTGCCGATCGAGAAGGTGATCGCCGACAAGAGGAACGGCGGCACCTGGCCCGACGCATCGGTGAGCAGTGCGAGCAACGCCCACATGGCGACCGCCGAAAAGCCGATCAGTGTTGCGCGCCCCATTCTGTCTCCAGTGGCGCGCCAATTCCGCGCCTGGCTATTGTACGGCTTCGAAACGCCCGGCGCTGATGGTCAAGGTGCCGATCTGCGTGCCCACCGTGGCACGGATCGGCGCATATACGCCGGTTTGGCCGAGCGGTGCAAACGTCACCATCATGCGGCTTTTGTTCTTGAGATAGTTGAGCGCCTTGCGGCCCTTGCGATAACCCGCCACCGGCTCGAAGCCCATCTGGCAGGTGACGGTGTCGCCCTTGTAGCCTGGGACCGAGATCGTGCCTTTCGACGCGTAGGTCAACGTCAGGTCGGCACGCATCTCGCCGTCATAGAACTTCACCGTGCGGCCGCAGACCTGGTCGAGACTGTCGGCATGAATGACGGTGGCGGCCATGGGATCGAGCACCGACGCCAGGTCGCCGGCACCGAGCGGTACCCAGTTCTTGGGGTCGCGTTTGCCCGGCGCCGGCACGACCTTCGTCGAGGTGACCCTGCCATTGGCAAAGCGGATATCGACAACCGATGCCTTCTTGCCGGAGGTGTAATCGGCGCGGAATGCCTGCGGCACCATCTTCTTGCCCGCGATCGTGCCTTTGGATGAGATCGTGCCGCGCGTATCGTCGAACAGCTTGGCGAGGCCGGCTGCGGTGACACTGCCTTGGATCGCGTAGGCGCCGTTCTCATAGCGGCTGGAAAACGTTGATTTCGCTATCGAAAGGCCGAGGAACGACACTGTGTACTCGCCCTTGAACGACTGCGGCGAGGCAGCAGACGCGGCGGACGGCAAAGCTATGGCAAGCATGGCAACAAGGGCATGTGGCGAACGAAGCATGGCGGGATCGGGTCCTTGATTTTCGGCCGGAGGCGGGCAACTCCGGTCTGGCATGTCCCTATGGAACCGCTTATAGGATGAATTCCGGCCTTAATATGAAATGCCGGGCGTGTCCGCAGGCAAGCTGGAGCTTGACGCCTCGGCGAAATGCAACTATGGAACGCCAACTTTTTCCATAAGGCCGCCTGACCAGAACCGCGCGCCACCCGGCGTGGGCTTGAGTGTTTGGCAGACCCCGAGAACTGAAGGTTAGAACAATGTCCCGCACCTGCGAACTCACTGCCAAGGCAGTCATGTCCGGCAACAATGTGAGCCACGCCAACAACAAGACCAAGCGTCGCTTCCTGCCGAACCTCGTCAATGTGACGCTGATTTCGGAAGCGCTGAACCAGAACGTGCGTCTTCGCATTTCGGCCAACGCGCTGCGTTCGGTCGAACATCGCGGCGGCCTCGACGCCTTCCTGGCCAAGGCCGACGTCAAGGAATTGTCGCAGCGCGCCCGTTTGCTGAAGAAGCAGATCGCCAAGAAGACCGCCGAACAGGCTGCCGCTTAAAACAGTTCAAAGGCGGGGGACGACCGCCCTGGCCAACCTCTTGTTGGCCTCTGGCCGACCTCTTGTTGGCCTGGGCATCGGATCGAAGCCGCAAGGTTTCGGCAACCCGATGCTTAAATTACGAAGCTAGCGTAATCCGATTTCGGAATACGTTCCGCTGGTTCCATTACCCAGGATAAAAAAATGACTTTCTTCTCGCGATACTTGCCCTTCGTGGCCGCCATGACGCTTGTCGTCGTGGCATCGAACATTCTCGTGCAATTCCCGATGCAGGGCCAGATCGGCGGCCTCTCGCTGGCCGACCTTCTGACCTGGGGGGCCTTCACCTATCCCTTCTCGTTTCTGGTCACCGACCTCGCCAACCGCCGTTACGGCCCCACTGTGGCGCGCCGGATCGTCTTTGTCGGCTTCATGACGGCGGTGATCTGCTCGATCCTTGTCCCGCCCTTCCTGTTCCGTCACGGCCTGATCGAATTCGAGACCGCCGCCGACCGGCTGGTGCGGATCGCGGCCGCGTCCGGAGCGGCGTTCCTTGCCGCGCAATTGCTCGATGTGACTGTCTTCAACCGGCTGCGCCGCCAGAGCTGGTGGCGGGCGCCGATCGTCGGCACGCTGGTCGGGTCGGTGTTCGACACAGCCGTGTTCTTCACCGTCGCGTTCTCGGCCGCCTTTGCCTTCGCTGGTCCCAACGACGGCTTTGCGTTGGAAAACGCACCCTTGATGGGCGTGTTCCATGTCGACGCGATGCGTTGGATCTCCTGGGCGCTGGGCGACCTCAGCGTGAAGCTGATCATCGCCGTGGTGGCGTTGATCCCCTACCGTCTGCTCGCGGCCCGCTGGAGCCAGCCCGCGGTTGCGGCTTAAACCATGATCCCGAAAAGTGGGACCCGATTTTCGGAAAAGATCATGGTCGGACAAAGATCATGATCCCGTGGGTTCAGCTCGATTCGGCAAAGATCCCGGACGGCGGACAAGAACTTCGCCTCAAGCGGCGCGGCACCGAATTCTCGATCATGCTGGGCACCAACGAGCTCATGAACAGCCGCCTCAGCGGTTCCGAGGAAGCGCTGGCAAAACTGTCCTGTGAGCGGATTGCCGGCCATAGCCGGCCCACAATCCTGATCGGTGGGCTTGGCATGGGTTTTACCTTGCGCGCCGCACTCACAGAATTGGCCAATGATGCCGGAATTGTCGTCGCCGAACTGGTGCCCGCCGTCGTCGCCTGGGCACGTGGCCCGATGGCCGAAATCTTTGACGGCTGTCTCGACGATCCTCGCGTCACCATCCAGGAAACCGATGTCGGGCAGTTGATCCGGTCGCGGCCCGCGGCCTGGGACGCCATCCTGCTCGATGTCGACAACGGCCCGGAAGGCATCGTCCACAAATCCAACGACGCACTTTACAGCGTGCAAGGCCTCGCAGCCGCACGCAGCGCCCTGAAACCCGGCGGCGTGCTGGCGGTGTGGTCGCAAGGCCCCGACAGCGGCTTCACGCGGCGGCTGAAGCAGGCAGGCTTCGCGGTCGAAGAGGTCAGTACGCGCGCCAACGGCAAGCGCGGCGCCCGCCATGTCATCTGGATCGCCAACAGGACGTAAGCCGGCTGGCTCAATCCTGGTGGAGAATGAATTCCAGATAGAGGTTGCGCTGCAGGATCGAGTGGTTGTCGTCGGAGATCAGCGACACCATCAGCGCGCCGTCGTCGCGGCTCCAGACGTCGAGCCCTTCCATATTGTCGATCTGGTAGTCCATGTCGGCCTCCAGCAGCACCGGCCCGTCGGCGACCGCGCCCTTCTCGACGCTTTCGCCGTAGATGCGCCGCAGCCGCATCTTGACGCCGCTGGCCATCGAGAAACTGCGCTCCAGAAGCAACAGATCACCATCGGGCAGGAAGGCGCCGTCGGTGATGTCGAAATCGCCATTGCGCTTGACGGTGAAGACGCCCTTGTGCGGCCCTTCGATGATGGCGGCATAGATGTTGCCGGCCTTGTCCAGGCTCTTCTCGGAGACCACGACCAGGCCGCCCTCATGCTGGCCGTTGGCATTGGCGTGGGTGACGGTCTCGAAGCCGCGATTCTGGCGCAGCTCGCGGGCCGGCACGACGAAATCCAGCGGCTTGAACGGCGCCTTCATGTCGTTGGGGTCGATCTTGAACTGGGCGACGCGGTGGCTGCGCTCGAAGCCGACGGTGGCGATGCCGTCCTTGACCGCGAGACCTTCCGCATCGACCTCCCATTTCCTGTCGATCGGCCGGCCGGTCTGGTCCACCATCTGCTGCATGCGGAAATTCTGGATGCCGGAGGGTCGCTTTTCCGCGTCGCGGACCACCGTGCCGAAGAACCAGAAGCCGGTGTCGGCAACGCCGATGAAGTCACCGCCGGCTTTCAGGAAGCGGAAGGCTGACAGCGCGCCGAAATCGCGTGTCGGCGAGGTCATCTCCAGCCCGCCGACGAATTCGAAAGCGCCGAACTGCTTGTCGGCACGGCCAATGTGGAATTGGGTGATCGGGCGGGCCGAGATTTCGACCGGTTCGACAGAACCAGAGTCAGCCGAACCGGCTGCCGCCGAAGCCACGCCGGAAAGCAGGGCGATGGCGGCGAAAAGCGTCTGCCGAAACCCGCCGCGCCTGGAAATCATCCGGCGCGCCGCATACCACCGCCCCGTCGCGTATCCTTCGCGCTTTCCTCGGCGAACAGCGAAGCCAGTTGCTCGGTCATGGCGCCGGCCAGCTCCTCGGCATCGACGATGGTGACAGCGCGGCGGTAGTAGCGCGTGACGTCGTGGCCGATGCCGATGGCCAGCAGTTCCACCGGCGAACGCGTCTCGATCAGCTCGATGACGGCGCGCAGATGGCGCTCGAGATAATTGCCCGGATTGACCGACAGCGTTGAATCGTCGACCGGCGCGCCGTCCGAGATCATCATCAGGATCTTGCGCTGCTCGGGCCGGGCGATCAGCCGGTTGTGCGCCCACAGCAGCGCCTCGCCGTCGATATTTTCCTTGAGCAGGCCTTCGCGCATCATCAGGCCGAGATTGCGCCGCGCCCGCCGCCACGGATGGTCGGCGGACTTGTAGATGATGTGGCGCAGATCGTTGAGCCGGCCAGGATTCGGCGGCTTGCCGTCCTTCAGCCATTTCTCGCGCGCCTGCCCGCCCTTCCAGGCCCGTGTGGTGAAACCAAGAATCTCGACCGAGACGCCGCAACGCTCCAGCGTGCGCGCCAATATGTCGGCGCAGGTTGCCGCGACCGTGATCGGCCGGCCGCGCATTGAGCCGGAATTGTCGAGCACCAGCGTCACCACCGTGTCGCGAAATTTGGTGTCGCGCTCCTGCTTGAACGACAGCGGCTGCATCGGGTCGATGACGACCCGCACCAGCCTTGCCGGGTCGAGGTAACCTTCTTCCAGGTCGAAATCCCAGGAGCGGTTCTGCTGCGCCATCAGCCGGCGCTGTAGCCGGTTGGCCAGCCGCCCAACGACGCCGGACAGATTGGCCAGTTGCTTGTCGAGGAAGGCGCGCAGCCGGTCGAGTTCTTCCTCTTCGCACAGCTCCTCGGCGCCGACCGTCTCGTCGAAAGCGGTGGTGAAGACCTTGTAGTCGATTTCCTTCGGCAGATTGGTGAAGGGATTGTCGTTACGGCGCGCCTCGCCGGGTGTTTCGGCATCGGCGTCGTCATCGTCGGACAGATCGTCGGCGGTGGCATCGGAGGCTTCCGTCTCGGCCGACTGCTCGTCATCGGCGGAAGCTTCGGCATCCTCGGACTGCGACTGCTCGGAGCCGGAATCCTCTTCGCCGCCCTCCTCGCTCTGCTCCTCGCCTTGCGGCTGGTTGTCGTCATTGTCCTCGGAATCTTCCGTCTCCTGGTCGTCGCCGAGTTCCTCGGCCATTTCCATGGAGGCGAGCATCTCGCGCACGACCCGGGCGAACGCCTGCTGGTCGCCGAGCTTGGCCGACAATCCGTCGAGGTCGGCCTTGGCCTTCTCCTCGACCCAGGGGCGCCAGAGTTCGACCAGCCGCTCGCCGCTTTTCGGGATCGGACGGCCGGTCAGCTTCTCGCGCACCATCAGGGCAAGAGCTTCCTCGATCGGCGCGTCGGCCTTGTCCTTGATGTCGACGAGGTTGGCCTTGGCGTATTTGTCCTCCAGCATCGAGCCGATATTGTCGGCGACGCCCTGCATGGCGCGTGAGCCTATCGCCTCGACGCGGGCCTGCTCGACCGCGTCATAGATGGCGCGGGCCGCCTTGCCTTCCGGCGCCAGCTTGGTGTGGATGCGCACATCATGGCAGGCGCGCTTCAGCGCCATGGAATCGCCGAGGCCGCGGGTGATCGCAATATCGGTCTTCGATGCCTTCTTGGGCAGCTCCGGCAAGCGCGCGCGGCTGCCGGCGAGCGCCGGCCGGTCCTTTGCGAAACCGACCTCCAGTTCCTTGTCGCCGGCAATGGCGCGCATGCAGACGGTGACGGCGCGCTTGAAGCTATCGGCTTCAGACCCCGTCTTCGACTTGTTGCGCGTGTTGTCGCCCGGACCCGCCATCGAGACCCTGCTTAGCCCAGCACCACGTTGGCGGCGCTCTCGGGCAGATCCTCGCCGAAGGCGCGCTGATAGAACTCGGCCACCACCGAGCGCTCCAGTTCGTCGCATTTGTTGAGGAAGGTCAGCCGGAACGCCATGCCGATATTGCCGAATATCTCGGCATTCTCGGCCCATGTGATCACCGTGCGCGGGCTCATCACGGTCGACAGATCGCCGTTGATGAAGGCCGAGCGCGTCATGTCGGCGACGCGCACCATCTTGTTGACGATGTCCTTGCCCTTGCCGTCGCGATAGTGCTTGGCCTTGGCCAGCACGATGGCGACTTCGTTGTCGTGCGGCAAATAGTTCAGCGTGGTGACGATCGACCAGCGGTCCATCTGCGCCTGGTTGATCTGCTGGGTGCCGTGATAGAGGCCGGTGGTGTCGCCAAGGCCGACCGTGTTTGCGGTCGAGAACAGCCGGAAGGCCGGATGCGGGCGAATGACCCGGCTCTGGTCGAGCAGCGTCAGCCGGCCCGACGATTCTAGCACGCGCTGGATGACGAACATCACATCCGGACGGCCGGCATCGTACTCGTCGAAGCACAGCGCGACATTGTGCTGGTAGGCCCAGGGCAGGATGCCGTCGCGGAATTCGGTGATCTGCAAACCGTCCTTGACGACGATCGCGTCCTTGCCGACGAGATCGATACGGCTGACATGGCTGTCGAGGTTGACGCGCACGCAAGGCCAGTTGAGGCGAGCGGCGACCTGTTCGATATGGGTCGACTTGCCGGTGCCGTGATAGCCCGACACCATGACGCGGCGGTTGTAGGCAAAGCCCGCAAGGATCGCCATCGTCGTGTTCTTGTCGAACAGATAGTCCGGATCGATGTCCGGCACATGCTCCGATGTCACCGAATAGGCCGGCACCACCATCTTGGACTCGAAGCCGAATTTCTCCTTCACCGACACCGTCGTGTCGGGCAGGTTGGCGATGTCACGATCGACCTTGTTCATATCTCTCAACGTCTCCACGGGCGAAACGTCTGATTTCGCCGGCAATCGATTTTGTCCGGGGGCGGTCTTAGAGCCTTTTCCAACCTTATGAAAGTTGGAAAACGACACGAACCGTATGGCCGCTCAGCACAGGCCCGCCTGTTTGAGCACGCGATAGGCCTGCAGCACATCGCGGAACCGGTCTTCCGAACCTCTGTCGCCACCATTCGCATCCGGATGGTGCAGTTTCACCAGTTCCTTATAGCGCGCCTTGATCTCCTTGCCAGTCGCCTTTGTATCAAGACCAAGCGTTTCCAGCGCCTTGGCCTCAAGCGGCTTGGCCTTGCGCTCGCGCGCCTCGCGCGGATCCTTCGGTCCCTTGAACAGGTCGAACGGGTCGCGCATGCGGTTATAGTAGCCGGCCCGGCCGGAACGCATCTGGGCCATATCGGGCGACGATCGCGTCGAGGCTCCGTTGGCGCCCATTTTCCAGGTCGGCCGGTGCCCGGTCATGGCTTCCTTCTGGAAGCGCGCGACCTCGGTGTCCGGCACGCCGGAAAAGTAGTTGAAGCCCTTGTTGTACTCGCGCACATGATCGAAGCAGAAGTGGAAATACTCGCCTTCCTTCATGCGCCCGACCGGCGCACGATGGGTGCCCGCTTCCTTGCAGCCGTCCCACTGGCAGATCGGCGAGTGCGACTTCAGCTCCGCGTCCTTGTCGGGGCGGACGCGAATCTTCTCGAAATATTTGGGGTACGGCTTCATCTTACCCATTTATGGGGCGTTCGCAGATGCGAAACAAGAATTGACATTTTCGCGATCATCGCCCTAACCGCTGAATCGCGGCATAAAGCAGGCGAATGGCGGATTTTGTTGCTCGGCGGCGGCCCCTTGCGAAACCGATTTTCGGTTTCCAGGCCGAGACGCCAGCGATATGTGGTGAAGGGAGATGGCGATGTCCATACAGGCGACCATGGAAGACAAGCTCAATAAGGCATTTTCGCCGGACAGGCTGGTTATCATCAACGAGAGCCATCTCCATGCCGGCCACCACCATCACGGCTCCGACCATCACGGCACTTATGACGGCACCGGCGAGACGCATTTTCGCGTCCGCGTCGTCGCTTCCGCCTTTGCCGGCATGAGCCGCATCGACCGTCACCGCGCCGTCAATGAACTGCTTGCCGACGAATTGAAGGCCGGCGTGCACGCGCTGGCGATCGAACCGGCGGCTCCCGGCGAAAAGACCCGCTGGTAGCTCGGTTCCGCCGATCGTTTTTCGCCGCGCTCAGAGCACCGCTTCGATGAGGAACGGCCCGCGCCGTGACAGCGCGCTGTCCAGCAGCGCCTCGAAGCGCTCGCACGTATCGGCGCGAGCCGCCTCCACGCCCATGCCTTTGGCCAGCGACACCCAGTCGAGCGAGGGATGGTCGAGGTCGAGCATGCGCCTGGCGTTCTCGCCGATCGCGCCCACGCCGACATTCTTCATCTCGCCATGCAGGATTGCATAGGTTCGATTGGAAAACACGATCGTCACCACGTCGAGCTTTTCCCGCGCCTGCGTCCACAATCCCTGTACCGTGTACATGCCGCTGCCGTCGGCTTCGAGGTTGATCACCTTGCGGTCCGGACAGGCGATTGCCGCCCCGGTCGCCATCGGGATGCCGCCGCCGATCGATCCGCCCGTGCCCATCATGTAGTCGTGCGGCGCTGCAAAGGCCGACAGCGCGAAGAAACGCCTGGCCGAGGTGACCGCTTCATCGCAAACGATCGCATCGGCCGGCAGTTTCCGCGCCACCGACAGCGCGATGGCATCTTCCGTCAGCTTGCCGTTCGGCGTTGCCTCGTCGGGAAAAGCGGCCGCGAGCACCTGTTGTTGTGACGGCTTGATGCCAAGTTCGTCGCGAAGCGCCTCCAGCGCCGCATGCAGATCGTCGCCATGGGCGGCCAGTGTCAGCACCTCGCAGCCTTCCCGGACGAGCCGTCCCGGTTTCCCCGGATAGGCGAAGAAGGCCACCGGCTCCTTCGCGCCGACCAGGATCAGAACATCGACATCCCTGAGCACAGCCATCGCCGCATCGACCGGATAGGGAATGCGGGTCGGCGCGACACGCCCGCGCCCGCGTTGCATCCGTGCGATCAGAACCTCGCCGAACAGGCGGACATCGCTGCCCGTCGAAATCTGCCCGGCGATGGCGAGCCCATCGGCGCGTGCGGCCTTTCCGCGAACGATCATGCCTGCCCGGCCCGGAGCGGTACGGATCGCCGCGGCGACCTTGCGCACGGCGTCCATATCGACGGCCGGCGCTGGCACCAGCTTCACCTTGCCGACCGAAACCGCGTCGACTGCGCCCCAGGCGGCATCCGCCGGCAGGATCATCGTCGCGACGCCGGGCGGTGTCAGCGAGGCACGAAAGGCTGCTTCAGCTGCCGGCACGATATCGGCCGAGCCCTTGACGCGGCCGACCCAGTTGGACATCGGCGCCGCAAGGCTCTCGATATCGCTGGTGAGCGGGGCATCGAGCGGCAGATGGTAAGAGGCGTGGTCGCCGACGATGTTGATCATCGGGCTGAAGGCACGCCGGGCATTGTGCATGTTGGCGAGCCCGTTGGCCAGGCCGGGACCGGTATGCAGCAGCGTCGCGGCCGGCCGATCGGTCATCCGCGCATAGCCATCGGCGGCACCCGTCACCACGCCCTCGAACAGCCCGAGCACGCAACGCATTTTCGGCTTGCGGTCAAGTGCTGCAACGAAATGCATTTCGGAGGTGCCGGGATTGGCAAAGCAGACCGTCACATCATTGGCCAGAAGCACGTCACACAGGACATCGGCGCCGTTCATGCAATTCCCTCCCGCTCACGATCGAAGAGCACTTGCACCCGGGCGCGCCCGCACAGCAATATCCCGCCGCCACTTTTGATCTGATCCAGTGCCGTAAGGATCAGCCAACCGTCGATTTCAGGAATGCCAGCGCGGCCGCGGTCAGCGCATCGCCGTCCTCGCCGAAATCGCGATTGATCGACATATGCGTGTAGGCGCTGCCGTCGAACAGCGTGACCTGGGTGCCCGTCGCGCGCAGGCGCTCGGCAAAGGCCTTGGAGTCCTCACTCCGGCCAGGGGCGCGCGAATAGGCAATGAACGTCGGCGGGTGCTTGCGGCCGTCGACATGGCTGGCCGGCGACAGTGCCGCCCATTGCGCGGGATTGGAAAAGACGCGGGCATAGGCCCGCACCATGCCGCCCTTCCTGGCAAGTGCTGCAAGATCATAGGCCCTGGTATCGTCGAGAATGAGCGCAGCTATGCCGGGCAATCCGCCGCGCATGCCGGTCAGCGCAATCAGATGGCAGCCGGCCGAATGGCCCATGCCAACGATGCGGTTTGGATCGCCGCCATGCCGGGCGATGTTGGCCCTGATGTAGGCGTAGGCCTTTTCGACGTCACCGGCCTGGGTGGCGACATCGGCCTGCGGCAACATGCGATAATCGATGGAGACGAAGCAAAAGCCGTTGGCGAGCAGAAAAGCCGGTTTGGCGTCGACCTGACTGCGTTTGCCAAACTGCCAGGTACCGCCATGAACGAAAACCACGACCGGCAGGCCGATTGCCCCATCGGGCGCATAGATGTCGAGCTTGGCCGGCCCGTAGTCGAAGGTCTTTGGCGTGGGTCGGCGTGTTTCCGACGCGGCCGATGCTTCCAACGGCAGCATCGCCGCCACCGAGGCCATGATCAGGCTTCGTCGATCGATCATCATTGTCTCCTGGCGAGGCAAGACTGCACGCGGCGGCCCCAGCCGTCCAGTCAGGGATTCGCAACACACCCGCTACCCGCGCTGAATGCCGCTCCGCACCGAGCGCCTTGATCTCGGAGTGGCCTCGAATCTTACGATCGCAGCCACCTCTTCACATGAAGGGAACAAACGGTACCCCCCGACAGTTGAATGCGAGGTGAGCCGAATGGAAGCCACAGCGGCTCCGAGGGCAAAAGCATCATGCGAGAGAACCAGTCTGACGTCTTCGATCTGTTTTCGGAAATTTACACCAACGCGGCGCAGGAAGAGATCAGCATCCAGCAATATCTCCTTGCCTGCCGCGAGGACAAGTCGATGTATGCCTCGGCGCCTGAACGAATGGTCGAGGCGATCGGCGAGCCGAACCTGGTCGACACCAGCAAGGATGAGCGGCTCGGCCGCATATTCTCCAATCGGACCCTGAAAGTGTACCCCTCCTTTGCCGATTTCTATGGCATGGAGGACACAATCGAGCGCATCGCCGGCTATTTTCGCTATGCGTCCCAGGGGCTCGAGGAGCGCAAGCAAATCCTCTATTTGCTCGGCCCCGTGGGCGGCGGCAAATCCTCCCTTGCCGAGCGTCTGAAGAAATTGATGGAACAGCGCCCGATCTACACGCTGAAGGTCGGTAATCAGGTCAGCCCGGTTTTCGAATCGCCGCTTGGTCTTTTCCATCCTGATCGCATGGGCGACCTGCTGGAGGACAAATACGGCATTGCCCGACGCCGGTTGAATGGGCTCATTTCGCCATGGGCGGCCAAGCGCCTCGACGAACTTTCCGGCGACATTTCCAAGTTCAGCGTCGTCAAGCTGATGCCGTCGCGACTGCGCCAGATCGGCATCGCCAAGACCGAGCCCGGCGACGAGAACAATCAGGACGTTTCGGCCCTGGTCGGCAAGGTGGACATCCGGCAATTGGAAAACTTCAGCCAATCCGATCCGGACGCCTATTCCTATAGTGGCGGACTGAACCGGACCACCCAGGGGCTGCTTGAATTCGTCGAAATGTTCAAGGCCCCTATCAAGGTCCTGCATCCGCTGCTGACCGCCACCCAGGAAGGCAGCTACAACGGCACCGAAAATTTCGGCGCCTTTCCCTACCAGGGAATCATCGTGGCCCATTCCAATGAGTCGGAATGGCTGCAGTTCAAGAACAACAAGAACAATGAGGCTTTTCTCGATCGCATCCTCGTGGTCAAGGTGCCGTATTGCCTGCGGATAACCGAAGAGCGGCGGATCTACGAGAAACTGCTGCGGGAGAGCGAATTGGCCGCCAGTCCTTGCGCTCCAGAGGTGCTGGACATCCTCAGCCGGTTTACCGTCTCGACCCGCTTGGCCGAGCACGACAACTCGCCGCTCTACACCAAGATGCGCGCCTATGATGGCGAGAACCTCAAGGAGGTCGACCCCAAGGCAAAGTCGGTTCAGGAATATCGGGACGCCGCCGGCGTCGACGAGGGCATGGCCGGCGTCAGCACGCGCTTTGCCTTCAAGATCCTGTCGCAGACCTTCAACTACGACACCGAAGAGGTGGCCGCCGACCCCGTGCACCTCATGTACATCCTGGAGGAGGCGATCAAGCGCGAACAGTTTCCGAAGGAGACGGAAGCCGCCTATCTGGAGTTCATCAAGTCCGAGCTGGCCGCGCGGTATGCCGAGTTCATCGGCCATGAGATCCAGAAAGCCTATCTGGAATCGTACAGCGAGTACGGCCAGAATCTTTTCGACCGCTACATCGCCTATGCCGACGCCTGGATCGAAGACCAGGACTACAAGGATCCCGACACCGGCCAGATCCTCAACCGCGAGGTTTTGGACAACGAGCTTTCGCAGGTCGAAAAACCGGCCGGCATCGCCAATCCCAAGGATTTCCGCAATGAGGTGGTGAAATTCACGCTGCGCGCCCGTGCAAGAAACCATGGCCGCAACCCGGCGTGGACAAGTTACGAAAAGCTGCGGGAAGTCATCGAGAAACGCATGTTCGGCCAGGTCGAGGACCTCCTGCCGGTGATCAGTTTCGGCTCCAAGCAGGACAGCGTCACGGAAAAGCGGCACAATGAATTCGTGCAGCGGATGGTCGAGCGCGGCTACACCGAGCGGCAGGTTCGTCGCCTTGTGGACTGGTACATGCGGGTGAACAGGGCGGGTTAGAGAACCCGGATGGTTCCATGCCGATCTTCATCGACCGCCGCCTGAACCCGAAAGACAAGAGCCTCGGCAATCGCCAGCGCTTCCTGCGACGCGCGCGCGAGGAATTGAAACGGAGCATACGCGACCAGATCCGCACCGGCAGGATCGCCGACGCGGACTCCGAGCACGCCGTGCGCATGCCCGAAAGAGGCACAAGCGAGCCGAGCTTCAACAACGCCCGCGACAGCGGCAGGCGCCAGCACATCTTGCCGGGCAACAGGCATTTCTCCGCTGGAGACCTGATCCCCAAGCCCGGCGGAGGCGGCGGGGGAGCGTCGTCCCCGGGAAACAAGGCATCCGAGGACGACTTTCGTTTCGTACTGTCGCGCGAGGAAGTGCTCGATCTTTTCTTCGAGGATCTCGAACTCCCCGACATGGTCAAGCTCAACCTCAAGGAGATCCTTGCCTTCAAGCCGCGTAGGGCGGGCTTCGCCGCCACCGGTTCGCCGACCAACATCAATGTCGGCCGCACGATGCGCAACAGCCACGGCCGCCGCATTGCGCTGAGGCGCCCCAAGCAGGTCGAACTGGATGCGATCCTCGAGGAAATCGCCTCGCTCGAGGAGGCGCCATACAGCGCCGACGCGCGCCGGCGTATCGCGGCATTGCGCGAAGAGCTTGACCGGCTGGAACGACGCCGCCGACGCATTGCCTATGTCGATCCGGTCGACATCCGCTTCAACCGCTTCGATTCCCGGCCGGTGCCGAACGCCAATGCCGTCATGTTCTGTCTGATGGACGTGTCCGGGTCCATGGGCGAGCGCGAGAAGGATCTGGCCAAGCGCTTCTTCGTCTTGCTGCACCTGTTCTTGAAACGACGCTACGACCGCATCGAGATTGTCTTCATCCGCCACACGCACCTGGCTCAGGAGGTCGACGAGGAGACATTTTTCTACAACACCCAAAGCGGCGGCACTGTCGTTTCCACCGCGCTGGAGGAAATGCACCGTATTATCGCGAGCCGCTACCCGGCCCACGACTGGAATATCTATGCTGCCCAGGCCTCGGACGGCGACAATTTCGCCGGCGATTCAGAGCGATGCATTTCGCTTCTCAACGGCGAGCTCATGCGGCTGTGCCAGTATTTTGCCTATGTCGAGATCATCGACGAGCGTGAAGCCCATATTTTCGGCTCGACCGAAAACGGGACATCGCTGTGGCGTGCCTATAACGCCATCGACCAGAAATGGCCGAACTTCCAGATGAGCCGCATCGCTACGCCCGCCGATATCTACCCGGTCTTTCGCCAGCTTTTCGGCAGGCAGCCGGTCTCCCTCAAGCGGGCATGAGGGTTCCCGATGGTCAGACAAGCCAGCAAATCCAGCCTGCTTTTTTCAGGGTCCGACTGGGATTTCAAAACATTGTCGCGGGCCTATGACGCGATCGAGGCACTTGCGGTCGAAGAGCTTCATCTGGACACCTATCCCGTTCAGATGGAGATCATCTCTTCGCAACAGATGCTCGACGCCTATTCGTCCATTGGCATGCCATTGATGTACCGTCACTGGTCTTTCGGCAAACATTTCCTCCACCAGGATCTGCTCTATCGCAAGGGCGGGCGAGGGCTTGCTTATGAACTGGTCATCAATTCCAATCCCTGCATCGTCTATCTGATGGAGGAAAACACCATGGCCCTGCAGGCCTTGGTGACGGCCCATGCAGCTCTCGGGCACAATCATTTCTTCAAGAACAATCAATTGTTCAAACAATGGACGGATGCAGGTGCGATCCTCGGCTACCTGGACTTCGCCAAGGGCTACATAGTCCGTTGCGAGGAGCGGCACGGCCTCGCCGCCGTCGAGGCTGTGCTCGATTCCGCCCACGCGCTGATGGATCAGGGCGTGTTTCGCTATCACCGGCCGCCGAGGCTGTCGTCGGAACGGCAGCGCGAAGGAATTCGCGAGCGTCTCGAATACGAGGAGCGCTCCTACAACGACTTGTGGCGTACGCTGCCGCCTTCGCAGCAAGCGGCCAACGACAAGGGCCAGGACCCGGAGCGGAAGAAATCGCTAAACCTGCCTGAGGAAAACCTGCTCTATTTCCTGGAAAAGAACAGCCCGGTCCTGGAGCCCTGGCAGCGTGAGATCATCAGGATCGTTCGGGTCATCGCGCAATATTTTTACCCGCAACGGCAAACACAGGTGATGAACGAGGGCTGCGCCACGTTCGTGCACTATACGCTGATGAACATGCTGTTCGACCGCGGCCAGATCAGCGAAGGCGCCATGCTCGAAATCCTGCGCAATCATTCCAACGTGGTCTTTCAGCCGGCGTTCGACGATCCGCGTTTTTCAGGCATCAACCCCTATGCTCTCGGCCTCGACATGATGCAGGACATTCAGCGCATTTCGACCAAACCCACGGCTGAGGACCGCGATTGGTTCCCCGACATCGCTGGCCAGGGCAACTGGCGCGAGGTCCTGCTTGACGCCTGGGCCGAGCACCGCGACGAATCCTTCATCCGCCAGTACCTCAGTCCCGCCTTGATCCGGAAATGGCGGTTTTTTGTGCTTGGCGACGCTGCCGACCAACCGCATTGTCTGGTCGCCTCGATCCACGACGAGCGCGGCTACGCCAAGATACGCGCCACGCTCGCCAACAGCTATGATCTCGGCGCGAACCGGCCGGACATTCAGGTGGTGGATGTCGATCTGCTCGGCGACCGCCATTTGCGCCTGCAGCACAAGGTCAATGACGGCATCCTGCTCGAGGATGCCAGCCGCGACGCCACGCTTCGTCACATCCGCAGGCTTTGGGGTTATGAAGTCAGCCTGGCGGCCATAGATGCAGAGACCGGCGCGACGATCCACGAACGCTCGACAAGCCAGATCGCCGGATGACGTGCCCCGGCCTCCCTGCACGTATCAGGTGTCGCCGGCTGGCCTGATCCTCAGCCTTGCGATCCGGTTCTTGTCGCGTTTCATGACGATGAAGCGCTTGCCGTGGAACGTAAAAGCCTGCTTCTCCTCGGGGATCGATTGCGTCTCGTGGATGACGAGGCCGGCAATGGTGGTGGCCTCCTCATCCGGCAGGTTCCAGTCGAGAGCCCGGTTGAGATCACGGATGGGCACCGTACCGTCGACGACCACGGAGCCGTCGGCCTCCTGCTTGACGCCCTGTATGTCGACATCATGCTCGTCAGCGATCTCGCCGACGATCTCCTCGATAATGTCCTCCAGCGTCACCAGCCCTTCGACCTCGCCATATTCGTCGACCACGACGGCGAAATGCGCCTTGCGGCGAAGGAAGGCGTTGAGTTGTTCCTGCAAGGTCGTGGTGTCGGGCACGAACCATGGTTTCGAGGCGATCTTCATCACATCGATCCTGGAGAAGTCGTTGCCGACTTCGTTCAAGGCGCGCAGCAGATCCTTTGCATGCAGCACGCCGACGATGTTGTCGAGCGAGCCTTTCCACAGCGGCATGCGGGTGTGCGGGCTTTGCAAAATCTCGCGCACCACCGCTTCCGGCGCATTGTCGGCATTGACCGAGCGCATATTGGTGCGGTGGACCATGATGTCGGAGACTTCGAGCTCGGCGAGATCGAACAGGCCGCCGACGCGGTCGCGATCCTCGCGCACCACCTGGCCGTCGCGGCGGAAATCATCGACCGCGCCGCGCAATTCGTCCTGGCTGGAACGCTGCGGCTCGATGCGCGAAAGCTCGTATCCGAACATGGCAAGCAGGCGCGTGCGCACGGCAACGAGCAGCACGATGAGGATGGCAAGGACGGCAACGACGATCCAGCCGGGCTCGTTGGTCATCTCGGCCGCATTTTCTGCTGGTCCGGATGGTTTTCTGTCAGAAACGACAGCACTTCCGATGCCGGAACATCCTTGGCAATGAAAGCTTGGCCGACGCCGCGCGTCAGGATGAAGGTCAGCGCGCCGCGCGACACCTTCTTGTCCTGGGTGATAAATGCCAGCAGCGCCTCGGCGTCAGGCAGATCGCCCGATATGTCGGCTATCCGCCAGGGCAGGCCGACGGCGCGCAGATGCGCCTCGACGCGCGCGGCATCGTCGGGGCTGGCCAGATTGAGCCGCGACGAGAACCGGTAGGCCAGCGCCATGCCGATGGCGACGCCTTCGCCATGGACGAGGCGGCTTCCGTCATATTGGGTGGCGGCTTCCAGCGCGTGGCCGAATGTGTGGCCGAGATTGAGCAGCGCGCGGTCGCCGGTCTCGAACTCGTCGCGCGCAACCACGTCGGCCTTGGCGCGGCAGGCTTCGGCGATCGCCTGCGTCCTCTCCGGCCCGCCGGCAAAAACCTGGGCCCAATTCTTTTCCAGCCAGGTGAAAAATTCTGGCCGGTCGATGAGCCCGTATTTGGCGAGTTCGGCATAGCCGGCGCGGAATTCGCGGATCGGCAGCGTGTCGAGCACTCCGGTGTCGGCCAGCACCAGTTTCGGCTGATGGAAGACGCCGACGAGGTTCTTGCCGCGTGGGCTGTTGATGCCGGTCTTGCCGCCGACCGAGGAATCGACCTGCGCCAGCAGCGAGGTCGGGATCTGCACGAAATTCATCCCGCGCCGCACGATGCCGGCGGCAAAGCCGGCAAGGTCGCCGATAACGCCGCCGCCGAAGGCGATGACGATGTCGCCACGTTCCAGTTTCGCAGCCAGCACACCGTCGACCACCTCTTCGAGATGAGCAAAACTCTTGGTCTTCTCGCCGGGCGGCAACGTGATCACGGCGGTCTGGATGCCGCCCGTTTCGAGGCTGGCCTGAAGGGCAGCGAGATGCGCTGCCGCGACATTGGCGTCGGTGACGACCGCGGCGCGTGTACCCGGCAGGCGACCCGATATCTCGGCGCCCGCGCGGGCCAACAACCCCGAACCTATCAGGATATCGTAGGTCCGGTCGCCAAGGCCGACTTCGACGACAACGGGTGCCTCGATGCTCACTGTTCCACCTCGCCCGTCGCCGTCGTCTCATCGATGCCGAAATGCCGGCACAGCGCGTCCACCACTTCGGTCGCGATGACTTCCTTGCGATCATCGCGGGTCGGCACTGTGACGTCGGATGTCGCGTAGACCGGATAGCGCTCGCCCATCAGCCGCTCCAGCACGGCGCGGGGGTCGTCGCTTTTCAGGAGCGGCCGGTTTTGTTTCTTGGAGACGCGGTCCATCAGAAGGTCGAGTTCGGCCTTTAGCCACACCGACACGCCCTGCGCAGCGATCGCCTCGCGCGTCTGCGCGTTCATGAAGGCGCCGCCGCCCGTCGACAGCACCTGCGGGCCGTTTTCCAGCACGCGCAGGATGACGCGCTGCTCCAGCGCCCGGAATTCGGTCTCGCCATAGCGCTCGAACAGCTCCGGAACGGTCATGCGCGAGACGCTTTCGATCTCCTGGTCGCTGTCGATGAAGGGCAGCGCCAGCATCGTCGCCACCTTGCGGCCGATCGCCGTCTTGCCGGCGCCCATCAATCCGACGAAGACCACGGAACGGCTCCCCAGCCGGCCAAGCAACGCGGCGTGGATCTCGTCTGGAGGATTTGCTGGCAGCGCGTTCATCGGATGTTTCGAAGGCCCTCTTTGCCGGCGTATCGACATGAAAAGCCCGTTTGCGTCAAGCGGGGCAAGCGCCTTGAACCCGATATGGACCAGCAGGGTCTGCATCAGAAGTTGCTAACAGGCCTCCGCTTCTTCCTTGAATTGGCCGGATTGGCGTCCCATAAGGGGACAGGGTTTGGAAACGCAGAACAAGAAGACGGGCGAAAATTGATGCCGACACTGTTTCGCTTTGTCGTGGTAACAGCGATTCTGGCAGGCATTGCCTATGGTGCGATGTTCGCACTGGTGATGTTCGTCGAGCCAAAGAAGGGCGAAATGAGCGTGCGCATCCCTCCGGAAAAGCTGAACCCCAAGAAAAGCTGAACCCGAAGAAAAGTTGAATGAACAGCGCCGCCCGCATCGAAGCCTTTTTGGAAATGATGAGCGCCGAGCGGGGCGCGGCTGAAAATACGCTTTCCTCCTACCGCCGCGACCTCGAGGACGCTTCTGGCGCGATCGATGGCGGGCTGGCTGGTGCCGCCGCCGCCGATATCCGCGCCTATCTCGACGACATTGCCGCCCGCGGCTTTGCCGCCACGTCGCAGGCGCGCAAACTGTCGGCGATCCGCCAGTTCTTCAAATTCCTCTACGCCGAAGGCCTGCGCGGCGATGACCCGACCGGCACGCTGGACAGCCCGAGAAAGGGCCGCCCGCTGCCCAAGACGATGAGCGAGGCCGACACCGGCCGGCTGATCGACCGAGCGGCGCTTGAGGCCGGCGATGCCTCGTCGGGCGATGGGGACAGTCTGGCGTCACTGCGCCTGCATGCGCTGGTCGAGGTGCTTTACGCCACCGGCCTGCGCGTTTCCGAGCTGGTCGGCCTGCCGGTGACGGTGGCGCAGCGCGACGACCGTTTCTTCATGGTGCGCGGCAAGGGCGACAAGGAGCGCATGGTGCCACTCTCGGCCAAGGCACGCACGGCGATGAAGACCTGGCTTGCCGCCCGCGCCAGGGTGCCCGCCTTTGCCGACAGTCCGTTCCTGTTTCCGGCCGCCTCCGACAGCGGCTATCTCTCGCGCCAGGTCTTCGCGCGTGACCTGAAAGGGCTGGCGGCAAGGGCCGGCATCGCCTCGGCGAAGATCTCGCCGCACGTGCTGCGCCATGCTTTCGCCAGCCATCTCCTGCAGAACGGCGCCGATCTCCGGGCCGTGCAGCAATTGCTTGGCCATGCCGACATATCGACGACACAGATTTACACCCATGTGCTGGAAGAGCGGCTGGTGCGGCTGGTCAACGATCATCATCCGCTTGCCGACTAGGCCTCATATCGCTATGTGAGGACGACATTTCACCGCCCGGAGCCTTGGATTCAAGGGTTCCGTCAGCCACTGCCTTCCGACGTATCGGTCCGCTCACGCATGTATAATTACCTCGATTTCGAAAAGCCGGTGCAGGACCTCGAGGGCAAGATCCTCGAGCTGAAGAAGCTTGCCGAGAATGGCGAGGCGGTCGATGTCGGCGACGAGATCAGCCGTCTTGAGAAGCGCTCCCGCGACGCGCTGCGCGACGCCTACAAGGCGCTGACGCCGTGGCAGAAGGTGCAGGTGGCTCGCCATCCAGACAGGCCGCATTGCGTCGACTATATCAAGGGCCTGTTCACCGATTTCACGCCGCTGGCCGGCGACCGCAATTTCGGTGAGGACCAGGCGATCGTCGGCGGTTTCGCCCGTTTCCGCGGCGAACCCATTGCCATCATCGGCCAGGAAAAAGGTTCCGACACAGCCAGCCGCCTGAAACACAATTTCGGATCGGTTCGCCCGGAGGGCTACCGCAAGGCGGTACGGCTGATGGAACTGGCCGACCGCTTCAAGATCCCGCTGCTGACGCTGGTCGACACGGCCGGCGCCTATCCCGGTGTCAACGCCGAGGAGCGCGGCCAGGCGGAGGCTATCGCCCGTTCAACCTCGACCTGTCTCGGCCTGAAAGTGCCGTCGATCTCGGTGGTCATCGGCGAAGGCGGTTCGGGCGGCGCCATTGCCATCGCCACCGCCAACCGCGTCTACATGCTCGAACACGCCATCTATTCGGTGATTTCGCCGGAAGGGGCCGCCTCGATCCTGTGGCGCGACACAACGCGATCGAAGGACGCGGCGACCAACATGAAGATCACCGCGCAGGATCTTTTTGAATTAAAGATCATCGACGCCATCATCCCCGAGCCGCTCGGCGGTGCGCATCGCGGCGCCGAAACGGTGATCGCCGCGACCGGAGACCTCATCGCCAGGACGATGAAGGATTTTGCCGGCGCCAACACCGATTTCCGCGAGCAGCGCCGCGAAAAATACCTGGCCATGGGCCGCAGTCTCTGACCACAGGCAGCCTTGGCCGCAACAATGTGGCGGGGCGGAGCATTTTTGCCACAAAAATGCCGCTGCATTCGGCTCAATGAGACTGCCGCAGGGGGATGCGTCGGCACTTGCGGTAAGGAATTTATTAGGGTTAACGGGCTTAGGGTCCGTCGATGCGCAGTGTAGCAGCCGGGGCAGGAAGCGTCCTGGCGCCAGAGAAAAGACGATATCCGTAGCCATGTTTGTCAAGCTTGCCCGCACCGGAATCCTGATCGCTGCCCTCGGCGTTGCCGGCTGCAACAATTCGTCGATGAAGGATTTTGCCCCGGAGGCCAACAAGCCGCTGCCCGACAAGATCCTCGCCGACATGAGAGCCAAGGGCATGGTCCGCACCTCGTCGGTGATGGCCCGCATCTTCAAGGAAGAAGGCAAGCTCGAGATCTGGAAGGCCAAGACCAACGGCCGCTACGACATGGTCGCCAGCTACGACATCTGCAAATGGTCGGGCAAGCTCGGGCCGAAATACACCGAAGGCGACCGCCAGGCGCCGGAAGGCTTCTACACGGTGCGCCCGGCGCAGATGAATCCGCGCTCGAACTACCATTTGTCCTTCAACATCGGCTATCCCAACGCCTATGACCGCGCCAATGGCCGTACCGGCTCCAATTTGATGGTGCACGGCGCCTGTTCGTCTTCGGGCTGCTATTCGATGACCGATGCGCAGATCGAGCAGATCTATGCCTTTGGCCGCGACGCCTTCCAGGGCGGCCAGACCGAGTTCCAGATCCAGGCGTTTCCGTTCCGCATGACCGCCGCCAACATGGCGCGCTACCGCAACGACCCGAATTACGACTTCTGGAAGATGCTGAAGGTCGGCTACGACAATTTCGAGATCACCAAGGTGCCGCCGAAGGTCGATGTCTGCGAGAAGCGTTATGTCTTCAACCAGGTTGCCGCCGACGGTCAGACATTCGATCCGGCCGGCGCCTGCCCGGCGACGACGCAGCCTGATTCGCTGAAGAGTGCCTACAACTCCTACATGAGCACCTACGACGCTGCGTTCAGCGGCGCGGTCAAGGCCAGCGTGCCGGCGCCCAAGCCGACCATTGCCGGTATCAAGGAAGCCAGCATCGTCTCCGACTGGTCCAAGCGCCGCGCACGCGGCGAACGCGTGCCGATCGATCCGCCGTCGCTCAACAATGACGGCTCGGTCACCGAGACGGCACGCATGGGTCGCATCGATTCGCCCGCTGGCCGCAAGATGGCGGCCCTCGATGCCGAAAAGGCGGCCAAGCAGAAGGCCGAGGAGCAGAGGCTCGCTGCCATAGAGGCGGCCAAGCAAGCCAAGGAAGCCGCCAAGGCTCAGGCTCTGGCCGAAAAGGAGGCCGAAAAGGCCGCCAAGGAAGCCCCCGTCGCCACCGCGACCATCGCGGCCCCTTCGGAAGCGGCACCGATGGCTGAGACGCAGGCGGCGAGTGCCGACGAGAGCCGCGTGACGAAGCTGAAGAACAAGCTGCTCGGCATGTTCGGCGGTTGATTTCGCCCGTGGATGATCGCGCCGCTATTTATGACCTCAAGGGGCTGAACTGCCCCTTGCCCGTGCTCAAGGCCAAGAAGCGCCTGGCGGGGATGCAACCGGGCAGCCGGCTCTGGCTGGAGACCACCGACCCGCTGGCCGTCATCGACATTCCGGCATTCTGTTCGGAGAGCGGCCACCAGTTGATTGAAACGGCGGCGGTCTCCGGCGGCCATCGATTCCTGGTCGAGCGCGGCGCGCCGTAATCGTGGGAGCTACCGCCCGGCAATCGCCAGCGGGTTGTTTTCCAGCGCGGCGCGATCGGGCGTGTCGATCGACGGCCGGTTGGTGAAGGCGGCGAACAGCCTGCGGATATAATCTTCGGGCATATCGAGCGTGATCAGCACCAGCCGCGTGCCGCGCTGGCCATCTGGCCAGGACGGCAATTGCACCGGCGGATGCAGGATCTTCTGCACGCCATGGATCACCAAACGCCGCGACGGGTCTTCCCTGAGCTCGATGACGCCCTTCATGCGCAGCAGGCGCTCGCCATGTGTCGAGCGCAGCAGGTCGAGGAACATCTCGATCGCCGAAAACGGCACCGGGCCGTCATGCACCAGCGAATAGGAACGCACCCGCGAATCGTGGCGATGACCGTGGTCATGGCCATGTTCGTGATCATGCCCATCATGGTGATCATGATCATGATGGTGATGATCATGAGCGGCTTCCTCGCCCAGCCAGCGCCGCACATCGGCGGATTTGGTTGCCGGGTTGTAGAGGCCGCAATCAAACAGCGCCGCCACGCCTGTCCCCGTGTCGCCGGCATCGAGCAGTTCGGCGCCCGGATTGATCTGCCGCAGGCGCGCCCGAAGCATTTCCAACTCATTGGGATCGACGACCAGATCGGCTTTGCTGAGCACGATGCGATCGGCGACGGCAGCCTGCTTGACCGCCTCGACATGGGCGTCGAGCGTGGCGTTGCCGTTGACGGCATCGACCAGCGTGATGACGCCGTCGAGCCGGAAGGCCTGGATCAGCGCCGGATGGGCCATGATCGACTGCAGCACCGGCGCCGGGTCGGCAAGGCCGGTGGTCTCGACGATGACGCGGGCCAGACGGGCGATGCGGCCGGTCTGCAGCCGGTCGACCAGGTCGGCCAGCGTATCGACCAGTTCGCCGCGCACCGTGCAGCACAGGCAGCCGTCCGAAAGCTGGATGATGCCGTCGGAAGACTGCTCGACCAGCAAATGGTCGATCGCCACCTCGCCGAACTCGTTGATGATCACCGCCGTGTCGGCCAGCGCCGGATCCTTGAGCAGCCGGTTGAGCAGCGTCGTCTTGCCGGCGCCGAGGAAGCCGGTCAGCACCGAGACGGGGATCGGGAAGCCGCTGCCCATTGGCTAGTTCGCAACCTTGGCCGGCTGGTCGCCCTGCGCGGCGGAGCCGGCAATCTTCGGGCCTGCGCCGGCCGGTGCCGGCCTGTCGGGCCGCCAGCTCGGGATCGGCACATCGGCATATTCCTGACCGCCCCGGTCGAGGATGGCCTTCGGCGCCGGACCGGTGGCGCCGCCAAGGCCGACGGCAACCAGCGTTGGCACATGGTCGAGCTTTTCCTGATAGGGCGATTTCGGCACGTCCTTGGCGACGACCGGCGGCGCCTCCGACTGCTCCTGCGGCGTCTTCTTCTTGCAGACCTCGTCCTTCATGTCGTTGGGCGAGACCGTGTCGCCATAGGGCGCCAGCGTGGTGACGGTGGCCGAGCCGGCGGCAGGCGCGTCAAAACCCTGATCGAGCAGTTTTGCCGCGGTCTCAGCACGTGTGACCGCCGATTTCTCGCCAAGCACCACCGCGACCAGCGTGCGCCCGTTGCGGGTCGCCGAACCGATCATGTTGAAGCCGGAAGGGCAGACAAAGCCGGTCTTCATGCCATCGGCGCCGGGATAACGGCCAATCAAGAGATTGTAGTTGGGGATAGCCTTCTTGCCGACGGCAAGGCCTTCGATCGAGAACCACGGCGCATATTGCGGAAATTCGCGGCGGATCGCCATCACCAGCACGGCGAGGTCGCGCGCCGTCGTGTACTGATCCGGCGAATAGAGCCCGTTCGGATTGACGAAATGCGTGCCGTTCATGCCGAGCCGGGTCGCTTCGGCGTTCATCCGGTCGGCAAAGGCCGCCTGCGAACCTCCGACATTTTCGCCCACCGCCATGGCGATGTCGTTGGCCGATTTGACCAGCATCATCTTCAGCGCGTTGTCGAGCCGCATCACCGAGCCCGGCTTGAAGCCCATCTTGCTTGGCGGCTCGGCGGCGGAGTGTTTGGTCACCTTGATCGGCGAATCAAGCTGAACCTCGCCGGCGGCGATCGCCCGAAAGGTGACATAAGCGGTCATCAGCTTGCTCAGCGATGCCGGATACCAGCGCTTGAACGCGTCCTGATGCTGCAGGATCTTGCCGCTGCCGAGATCGAATACGACCACCGGATTGGCCAGCGCCGGCCCGGCCACGACCGACAGCGCGATTGTGCCAACCGAGAATAGTTTGAGGAAATGCCTGTACCGCATGATCAAATCCGAAATCGCCTCTTGCCGTAGTCGCCCCTGGCTCCGTAAGATTTCGTTACGCGATCGCCAGCATGATTGGTCCGACCCTCAAAAACCGGACCGCATCGTTGCGGTGCTATTTACCCTATGTGACGCCAAGATGGCAAAGTGCCTGGCGATCACAATTGCAAGGCAGCGGACGACACCCGCCTGTCCCAACAGCGAGATGGAACCATCATGCCAATCCTGAACCGTGCCGCCGAAATGCAGGACGAAGTTGCCGGCTGGCGCCAGCATCTGCACCAGACGCCAGAACTGAACTTCGACGTCTTCAAGACCGCTGCCTTCGTCACCGAGAAGCTGAAAGCCTTCGGCTGTGACGATGTGGTCACCGGCCTCGGCAAGACCGGCGTCGTCGGCATCATCCGCGGCCGGCAGGGCGAAGGCCCCACCATCGGCCTGCGCGCCGACATGGACGCGCTGCCGCTCAACGAGATCACAGGCAAGTCCTACGCCTCGACCATCCCCGGCAAGATGCACGCCTGCGGCCATGACGGCCACACGGCAATGCTGCTGGGCGCGGCCAAATACCTCGCCGAGACGCGCAACTTCACCGGTTCCGTGGCGGTGATCTTCCAGCCGGCCGAAGAGGGCGGCGGCGGCGGCAACGAGATGGTCAAGGACGGCATGATGGAGCGTTTCGACATCTCCAGGGTGTTCGGCATGCACAACATGCCGGGCCTGCCTGTCGGGCAGTTCGCCATTCGCCCGGGCCCGATCATGGCGGCGACCGCCGAGTTCACCATCACCGTGCGCGGCAAGGGCGGCCACGCGGCGATGCCGCACGGCACGATCGACCCGATCGTCATCACCAGCCAACTGGTCGGCGCCTTGCAGACGATCGCCTCGCGCAGCACCGATCCGGTCGAGGCCGTGGTGGTGTCGGTGACCAAGTTCCACGCCGGTGACGCCTACAACATCATCCCCGAAACCGCTGAAATCGCCGGCACCGTGCGCACCCTGCGCAAGGAGATCGCCAAGAAGTCCGAAGAGCGCATCCGCAGCATATGCGACGGGCTGGCGACCGCATTCGGGGCAAAGATCGAGGTCGACTACCAGGCAAATTACCCCGTGACCTTCAACCACGCGGAAGAGACGGTGTTTGCCGGTGATGTCGCGATGAGTGTCGCCGGCGACGCCCATGTCCACCGCGGCATCCAGCCGGTGATGGGTGGCGAGGATTTTTCCTACATGCTCGAAGCCCGCCCCGGCGCCTTCATCTTCATCGGCAATGGCGACACCGCCGGTCTCCACAACCCTGCCTACGATTTCAACGACGAGGTCATCCCGCACGGCATGAGTTACTGGGTGAAACTGGCGGAAACCGCGCTGGCCGCCTGACGGCGGCAGCGCAAAGCCGGCCGGATTGCCTTCGGCCGGCCTCTTGGCGAAACGATCCGAAGCGGCTATGTGTCTGGCCGCGTGGTCCCGTAGCTCAGTAGGATAGAGCGGCAGATTCCTAATCTGTAGGTCACAGGTTCGATTCCTGTCGGGATCACCACGCTTTTCACCAGCTTAGCAAACTGACGTCGTACTTTTCGCGAAACAGTACGACGAATTCTAATTTCGCCGGGAATGCATCGCCGAACGATCCAGCTTCGCTCCGAAGAGCGGGCACTACAATGGCCCTTTTGTCTGGCCGAAGGCTGCCGGCAGGATCATTGCGAGGTGATGGTTGACCGTGGTGCGCTGTGACCTAGCTTAAAGTTCATGATGGACAGTCAAGAGCCGGGAAGTGGCGAATTGTCCGCACCGGCGAACTCTCGCGAGGTTGATATGCAGAGGCGCAAATCGGCGTCTCAGGGCCCCGCATGTGTCCTTGGTCGGCCATTGCCCGCCAACGAATATAAACCGCGGCGATCTATCAGCACGCGACCGGCGCCCCATCCGCAACAATTCGCAAGTACCAGAAGGATCCCGATGAAAGCGACGTTTCGAGGGCGGTAAGGCCTTGGCCAATACCAAGGCGGATGACCAGACATCGCTTTACGAACTTGACGATACACCCCAGAACGCACGGGCACGGCAATGCCAAATTATCTTGCCGAAATGTATGCAAACGACGTAAATTTGACCATTCTGAGCGCGGTAGTGACGCTTGCATCGGTAGGCGCCTATCTTGTGCTCCGGCGTATCCTTGCCGCGGTGCGACGGAGCCGCCTTGCAGCGTTTGACGAAGGCAGATCCGGTATCGCCGACGAGGCTTCTTGGGAATGGGAAAGCCCGGCCGGACTTGTCGCCCGACCTGCTTCTTCCAAGGCTGCCAACCCCTTGCATGCGGTCGGCCTGGATGTTCGGGCTCAAAATACCAACTACTCTCGGTTCGGAGTGCGAATCGAGCATTTCGCCGCGACATCCGAACCCAGCGGGAGCTCGTTGGTGACCGGTGCTCCTGCACCGAACAGTGTGCAGTCTGGCCGGCTTGCAGCATCCATCAGCGCGATCGCGGAATATGGGAAGCGGATTTGCGGGTCGGCATGGGACCAATTGCGCCATAGAGCTTCACCGCCAAAAATTGCTCCGTTGGCCTATGCTGCGGATCGCGGTTTGAATTTCACAGCTCAGATGGGAGATCCCGACCCGGCCATGGCGCCTGCCTCAAACCCTGTCGTTCGCAGGCCGATCGTTCTTGTATCGCGTTTGGGTCTCGCCGCCATTTGTCTGGCCGCGCCGATTGGCTATGCGATGACGAGACAAATCTGGGTCGAAAGCGCTTCAGCCATCTCGCAAACCCAAGACCAGGCCCATCGAGACCTTTCGCGCCCGTTGAAACTTCAGGCGAGTGCCGAATTGCTTGGCCCGGATCTCACGGCTAACCAGGCGCAAGACGGGACGGATCGTGCTCAGTCTGCCGCTGCGAGACAATTGGCCGACCAGGAACACCGGGCGGCGGAAGGCGAGCGTGCCAGGAGCGCCGCTCTGCAGGGAGCGCTCCTCGAGGCGAGCAAGCAGATCCACACGCTGAGGGCAAGCATGGCAGCTGCCGATGACGCGCGCGAGGAGCGGTTGCGCAATGAACTCGCGGCGGCCCGCACTCTTGACGCGTTGCGGCGCATTGCGGGAGATGCCCGCACGATGCTGAGCGAGGCCACCAGCTATGTCCTTGAGGAGATGCCCGCTGCTCATCTCGAGCAGGAGCAGGCCCAAAGGCAGGCGCGCGATTTATCGCAAGCGCGCGTCCAAATTGAACAGCTTGAGACCCAGGCCGCCGAGGATCGCGCCACGGCCAAGGCTTCACTGGGGCAGGCGAGCGGCATGCTCGACGACGAACGCCGGAAGGCGGAGCTGCTTCGTGGCGATCTCGCCGAAGCGAAACTGGCCAATGCCGCACTCATGAAGCGTACGGCCGCGGCTGAGCAGGAACGGACCGACGCGGTCACAGCGAGACAACAAGTGGAGCGGACCGCAGCTGACACGGAGCGAACGCTCGCACGAGAACGCGCTGCAGCAGCAGCGGCCGTTGAGGAGCTGAAAGAAGCTCGCGTCGAGCGCCAGGCGGCTGAACTGGAGCGAGCCAAAGCAGTCTCAGCGAAAGAGCGTGCCGAGCAGGCCGCAACCGAGACGGCACAGGCTCTGGCACGGGAACGTACTACAGCCGTCATGAATCGTAAGGATCTCGACAGAGCCCGCATCGAGCGCGAAGCCGCCGCCCAAGCTCTTTTGGTGCGTGTCGCTAAGCTTCAGGAGGCTCTGGACGAGCAACGCGAGGCCACTGTTTCTCTTGCCCGCGACTTGGCTGCGGCGCGCGGGGACAACGACAGGCTCAGGACTGAGCGCCGCAGCGCGCAGATCGAACCGCCCCTGAAGCCGCGTTCTGGCCGCGCGGCAGCCAGCCAGGTGACGGCCGTCAGCAAGAAGACTGGCAAGGTTCGCAACCCTTCGCGGATGACCCGGGTGCGTTCGATCACACTTCCTTACTCGCTCTTGCCAAGACACGCGACACCACAGTGATTCCGACTGCGCGGTCCCTTCCGTGGAAGGCCATCTTTGATGCCCCGCACCCTTGGTAACACACCCGAGGCCTGCTGCCATTTCGGCCAAAGATGAATGGCCTCTCGAATTCACCCTGCTTCATCAGCGAGGTGTTCTGCGCGGTTCGCTATCTCAGGCCGATCACGCTGCCTGTCGCGTCCAATTCGCATTGGACCGCCGCCTGCCGTGTTTCCACGTTGCCTTGCCGCACATAGTCGATGCTGACCTCGATAGGGGCCGAGATCGTCGCCCGACTCAACTGATGTACGACGCCCGCGCTGGCGACGCGCACGCTGGTCGCCCCAAACGGAGCGGCGGCCGACTCGATGGCATCATGGCAGGCCCGAACGACTTTATCCGGGACGCCCGGCAGCGCCTCGGTTCGGCTGACTGTTGATTGAGTGTTGCTGTCGCTGGGAGGCTGGAGAGCGGCCGGCAGGTCGAGCGACTGTCCGCCCCTTGCGGACGCAACAGCAGTAGCGGCGGCCGGACCTACCGTCCCAGGGACTGTCGCAGTGCCGCTTGTGCTGGTCTCGCCGTCGTCCGCCGACGAACTGGAGCCGCCGGGGTCATCGCTAGTCCCTTTCTGCGAGCCGCCGTGGTTGCCGCCGGCGTCATGACCTCCGCCGCCACCATGGCCACCAGAACCATGGCCGCCGTTGCCATGCCCTCCGCCCTGCTGACCACCGGTTGCAGCTCCTGCGCAAACTACCGCGATCGAGCAAGCTAAGACGAAATACGCACAGGTGAATCCACACGATTGACGCACGACAACCTCCATGGATGCGTCGGTCCAACCGTCTTTCCGCGGCTTGCAGTCAGAACGGCGCGAACCGCCGCTGCCCCCGCGGCAACCTCGCGATTGCCGCGCCCCCGAAAGAACTAGGGGATCAATCCGGTGTATCAAGGATACTTGGCTGGTAAGCACCGGTGAGAGATCGCTTGGCTGGCGAGTGCCGTATCACTCAGTCGATGCCGACCGTGGATGACGCCGCAGACGCCTTCGTGATCCAATGGCCGGAGTCCGGCGATTGGCCTGGCCGAGGCCCCGGCGAATGCAGAGATCAGCGAATAGGCTTACCGCGCTTCAGGTCAGCGCACCTCCTCCGAGTCATCGGCGACAGCCACGCGATGTCGGGTGGGATGGCCTCCAAAAGGCCCCGCGGAGGCACGAAAAAGCGTTCGCTTGAGCACTCGCCCGCCATGCGAACCATGGCGGGCCAGACGGATCACCCCGCCTCAGCCGACCCGCACGACAAAATGCTTCGTCACCGGCTCGATGATCTTCCAGGTTCCCTTGAAATCGGCTTCCACCACGAAGGCATCGCCGGGGCCGACCTCGACCGGTGTGCCGCCGTCCGGCGTGATGATGATGCGGCCGGCGATCATGTGCACGAACTCGTAGTCGGTATAGGTGGCGTGATAGGTGCCGGGCGTCGCGCGCCAGGTGCCCGACAACACCTTGCCGTCCTCGGTCGTGTGCTGGACGGCGGTTTGCATGGTCGGCTTGCCCTCGACGACGATCCAGCCAGCCAGATCGCCGGCGTCCGCGTGTTCGACGGTGCCGAATTTGAGGATTGTCTCGCGGGTCATGTGCTGGGCTCCGTTTGGTGGATTGCGTGGCGTTGTTTGCCTGGCCGGTCAGATAACCGATGCACCTGCCGCGAGCAATGCCGGCGCCATACGGCCGGCACCTTGGCTGACGGTGCATCAAACAAAAAACCCGCCTGTGCGGCGGGTCACTGGCGCAAGTCAGCACCATAGGCAAATATGTACCATAGCTGAGGTCACCGCGTCAAGAAAAAATTCCTATCTCGGAAAAATGGCGGCACAAAAGCCGCCAATACCGGCTGCCTCGAGGCCTGTTGTTAATCTGAGTTCGGCACCCTGCCCTGTGGCGCACGCCGCGTCCTTCGGCCCTCGACGGGCGGGTCAGGGTTTGTGCCGCGCCGAGACGAGTTCCGCCTTGCGCCTTGCCGTCTCTATTCCCAGACCGATGAAAGCACGCGCGTGCTTGGCCAGCGCCATGTTGTCCGTCCACAGATTGCGCCAGATCGCGGTCTTCTTCGACAGGTTCTCATCGACGATTTCCGAAGAGAAGGATTCGAAGCTGAGGTCGTCGCTGTAGCCGATAGCGGTCAGCGCATCGAAGATCGCGGCGAAGTCGATATTGCCGGTGCCGAGGAAGCCGCGATGGCTTTCGCCGATATGGACATAGCCGATCTTATCCGCGGCATGACGGATGGCCAGCCCGACATCGGCCTCCTCGATGTTCATGTGGAAGGTGTCGAGATGCAGGAAGATGTTGTCCGAGCCTGTGTCCTCGATGAAGGCCAGCCCTTGCGCGGCGGTGTTGAGCAGATTGCTTTCGAAGCGGTTGACGATCTCGAGGTTGAGCGTGACGCCGGCCGCCTTGGCTGTCTCGGCAACCTTGGCCAGCGTGCCGGCACTGCGCTGCCATTGATCGCGCGTCGGCGCCTCGACCTGCAATCCGTGGCTGGTCGAGAGAATGCCGGCGACCTTCCGGCCGCCGAGATCGCGCGTCAGCGCGATGGTGTCGTTGAGGATTTCGACGCCGCGCGCGGCAATCGCCTTGTCGGCGCTCGAAATGTCGCCATCAACAGGCAATCCGATGCTGATCGCGACGCCGAGGCCAAGATCGGCAATGCGCCTGGCGAGCCCGCCGATGTCGACATTGGCGGGGTCGAGATAGGAGAATTCGATGAGGTCGAAGCCGGCCTCCCTGGTGTTGGCCAGCGTGCGCTCGAGATCGGCCTGAGCCGAGCCCGCCGACCAGACAAAAGAATGGATTCCAATACGCGACATCATCGTCTCCGGCTTCTGCGCATCGGCCCCATGGGGAACCGATGCCTGGACAAGACGTGGGGGGGGGGGGGGGGGGGGGGGGGGGGGGGGGGGGGGGGGGGGGGGGGGGGGGGGGGGGGGGGGGGGGGGGGG
>NZ_JBVVQX010000005.1:196400-491742 GCF_055811675.1 Mesorhizobium sp. WSM4808 | reverse complement strand
CCCCTACTCCCCTACAACTTATCCCCCTCCACCTCCGTATCTCCCCTCATGAACCTGATCTACGCCGCCCTTGCCTTCCTGATGGCGCTTATCTTCGGCTTTGTCGGCGTCACCCGCGTCGGCTCATGGCTGATCGAGCGTCGCAATCCGCCGATCGGCGAGTTCGCCGACATCGACGGCGCCCGCATCCACTATGTCCATGTTCCGGCGCCCGCCAATGCCGAGCTGCCGCCGATCGTCTTCATCCACGGCGCCAGCGCCAATCTCAGGGACCAGATGCTGCCGCTGCGCCCCTTGCTCGAAGGCCGCGCCGAAATACTGTTCTTCGACCGGCCAGGCCATGGCTGGTCGGGTCGCGGCACCAACAACGAGAACCCGTCGGCGCAGGCCAACACCATTGCCGCACTGATGGACCATCTCGGCATCAGGAATGCTGTCATCGTCGGCCATTCCTTCGGCGGCGTGGTGACATCGGCCTTTGGCCGCGAGCATCCAGACAAGACGCTCGGGCTCGTCTTTCTCGCACCGGCGACCCACCCATGGCCGGGCGGCGCAACCGCCTGGTACTACGATCTGACCACCATGCCGGTGCTCGGTTGGTTATTTTCCGAAACGCTCACCTATCCGGCGGGAGCCCTGCAGATGGCCGACGCCACCACCTGCGTCTTCTCGCCCAACAAGGTGCCGGACAATTATCTCAGCTCGGCCTCTATCCCGCTGGTGCTGCGACCAACAGCCTTTCGTGCCAACGCCACCGATGTCGCCGGGCTCTATCGCTACGCGCTCGCCACCGCACCGCGTTACGCCGAGATCAAGGCGCCGAGCGTGGTGATTTCAGGCGACCGCGACAAGGTGGTCTATGCACATATCCATTCGGCCGGCCTGGCGCGCGACATTGCCGGTGCCGAACTCGTCTGGGTGCACAATCTCGGTCACAAGCCAGACTGGATCGCGACCGACCTGACCGTCGGCGCCATCGAGAAGGTCGCTGGCAAGAATATAGACCTGCAGGCGATGGCCAGGACCGTGGAGGCGCGCATCGCCGGCGACGCCTACGGCGCCGGCAGATGCGCCGATATCAAGGTACCGCAGGCCGAACTTGCGCCGACCTAAAGCGGGCCGCCTGAATCCGTTCAGAGGCGACACGCTTCAGGAATCTAGCGGCTGACTTGTGTGTCCGAACCGATATAGGCGATGCGCAGCATGTTGGTCGAACCCGGTGTCCGCAGCGGCACGCCCGCGGTGATGATGACGCGGTCGCCAGGCTTGCCGAAGCCTTCGTCGAAGGCGATGCGGCAGGCGCGATTGACCATGTCGTCGAGATCGACGGCGTCGGGTGAGACGACGCAATGCGTGCCCCACAAAAGCGACAGCCGCCGCGCCGTGTTGAGGATCGGCGACAGCGCGATAACAGGCACCTGCGGCCGCTCGCGGGCGGCGCGCAGGCCTGTGGTGCCCGATGCGGTGTAGGTGATGATCGCCGACAGCTTCAGCGTTTCGGCGATTTCGCGCGCGGCCAGCGAAATGGCATCGGCGCCGGTCGCTTCCGGCTCGGAGCGCTGGGCGTTGATGATGCCGGCATAGGTCGGATCGGTTTCGACCTTGGTGGCGATACGGTTCATCATTGCCACGGCCTCGACGGGATAGGCACCCGCCGCCGATTCCGCCGACAGCATGATGGCATCGGCGCCTTCGAAGACGGCGATCGAAACATCGGACACTTCGGCGCGGGTCGGCACCGGCGCCGTGATCATCGATTCCAGCATCTGCGTTGCAACCACCACCGGCTTGCCGGCGCGGCGTGCCGCGCGCGTGATCTGCTTCTGGATGCCGGGCACCGCCTCGAGCGGCATCTCGACGCCGAGATCGCCGCGGGCGACCATCAGCGCGTCGGACAATTCGATGATCTCGGCCAGCCGGGCGACGGCCTGCGGCTTTTCGATCTTGGCCATGATCAGCGCCCGGCCGCGTGCGATCTTGCGCGCTTCGGCCAGATCCTCCGGCCGCTGCACGAAGGACAGCGCAACCCAGTCGACGCCTGTGGCCAGCACGGCATCGAGATCCTTGCGGTCCTTTTCGGTCAGCGCACCGACCGGGAGGTCGGTGTCGGGCAGGCTGACGCCTTTCTTGTCGGAAATCGTGGTGCCGGCGACGACGGTGCAGACGATCGACTTGCCGTCGCTCTTCACCGCCTTCAGCTCGAGCTTGCCATCGTCGATCAGCAGGCGATGGCCGGCTTCGACCGAGCTCAGGATTTCCGGATGCGGCAGATAGACCCTGGTCGAGGTGCCAGGTTCGGGATTGTCATCGAGGGTGAAGGTCTGGCCTTGCGTCAGCACTTCCTTCCCGTTGGCGAACTTGCCGACGCGCAGCTTCGGTCCTTGTAGGTCGGCGAGGATGCCGATCGGCCGGCCAACCGCTTCCTCGACAGCGCGGATGCGTCCGACCAGCGTGCGCATCAGTTCATGGTCGGTATGGCTCATATTGATGCGGAACACATCGGCGCCCGCTTCGAACAGTTTCTTCAGCATCTCCTCCGACGAGGAGGCCGGACCGATGGTGGCTAGGATCTTGACCTTGCGGCTACGTCTCATTGACTGTTTGTTCCCGGGGCGGCTGGAGCGCCTCCCGTTGTGGACTCATCGGTCAGCTGGACCATCCAGCTTGCCTGTTCGCCCGTGTCATATTCCTGGAATCCGGCGCGCTGGAAGCCCCGGGCGACGCAGTCGGTCACGCCGGCGATCTTGAACTCTTTTTCAGCCACGCACATATTGATCGGGCCGTCCCAGCGTCCACCGCGTTCGGCGTCTTCTGCATAAAGATAGTAAAACCTTGATGACAGCGGCCCTTCGATCAGCGTCTTGCAGCTCGATCCCTCGATGTGCCACCAGCCTTCGGTGATCCAGCCGGCCTTGGCGCGATAGCCGATGCCGACACCGACCAGGTTCTGCGTGGCGTTGCAGACGCGGAAATCGGCACGCGCCGGCGAAGCCACGACCATCGCCGACAGGCCCATGGCAAAAGTGAGGAGCGGCATGGCAAAGGCAGAGCGCATGCGCTGCCCGCCGGCGGAACTCATCCGAAAACCCCTCAAAAACCACATCAGCATCTCTCTGCGCCCCTTTTCGGAAAAGTCCGGGCGCATGTCAACGCACCGTTTTGTCCAATTCCAATCGATTTAGAAAGGCTCCGGCGCACAATTCGCCGACGTGTGCCAGATTTCCCGGGAAACCTTGGCCAAACAACGGCATTGCGCAAGCGTCGTCTTCGTGGAATGACGATAGCACCCTCCCCGGAAGCCCGCGAACAGACCATTTCCCGCCAATGACCCGATCCACAGTTTTCGCGCCTTTCGACATCATCGAGGGCGACCGCAAGCGAGGCATCGTGCTGTTGGGCGATCATGCCCGTCGCGACCTGCCCGACGACTACGGCAGCCTCGGCCTGCCCTCGGCCGAGTTCGACCGGCACATCGCCTATGACATCGGCGTCGAGGCGGTGACGCGCGAACTGGCTGCCCTGCTCGGCGTGCCGGCGGTGCTCGCCAATTTTTCGCGACTGCTGATTGATCCCAATCGCGGCGAAGACGACCCGACGCTCATTCGCCAGCTTTATGACGGCACTGTCGTAGCTGGGAATTACCCCATTACTGCCGATGAGCGCGAGAGGCGGCTCGACGGGTTCTACCGGCCCTATCACGACGCCGTCGGCGCCATGATCGCATCGGTCGCACAGGCTTCCGCCCAGACGCCCTTCATCTTTTCGGTGCATTCCTTCACCCCGGCCATGCAAGGAATCCAGCGTCCTTGGCACGTCGGCATCCTGTGGGACCTCGACGACCGCGTGGCGCGGCCTTTGATAGACATGCTGTCGCAGGACAAGAACCTCGTCGTTGGCGACAACGAACCCTATGACGGCGCGCTGCGCGGCGACACCATGTACAAGCACGCCATCGTCAACGGCTTCGCCCATGCGCTGATCGAGATCCGACAGGATCTGATATCGGACCAGAAGGGCGCGCTCGCCTGGGCCGAACGGCTGGCGCCGATCGTTGACGCGATCGACCGCCGTCCCGATATACATGTGGTGAAGATGTTCGGCTCGCGCACCGGGCCGCTATGACGGAGGTTTCGATGACCGAACTCAGCGGCGAGCAGCAACGCGACTTCGAAGCGGCCGCCTTCCGCCGGCTGGTCGAGCATCTGCGCGAGCGCAACGATGTGCAGAACATCGACCTGATGAATCTCGCCGGCTTCTGCCGCAACTGCCTGTCGAACTGGTATCGCGAGGCAGCCAATGCCGAGGGCGTCGATCTCACCAAGGATCAGTCGCGCGAGATCGTCTACGGCATGCCTTATGGGGAATGGCAGGCGCTGAACCAGACCGAGGCCTCCGACGCCAAGAAGGCCGAATTCGAGGCAAGGCGCCCCCAGGATCATTGACGCCGTCGCCCCAGCGATCGCCTAAGGCTATGTTTGGCCCAAAATGCTTCCCGAAAGAGCCTTGACTGAAAATTGAATCGATCTAATTTGCCGCGCGAAGCCATTTTCAGCGGGATTCGCCTCATGAACGCGTCAATTGCCAAGCTGACTGCCATTCGCGGACGATGGGCGCTCGCGGCCATTTTTCTCGCCAACGGCTTCCTGACGGGCAGCTGGGCGCCGCAGATCCCGGTGTTCCTGACCCGGCTGGAGATTTCGAAGTTCACGCTCGGCCTGCTGATTCTCTTATTCGGCGTCGGTGCCGTCGTCGCGATGACCTGGTGCGGCCATTTGATCTCCAGACATGGCTCGCGCACCGTACTGCGCTGGTTCGCCCTGTGCGGCAGCCTCGGTCTGATGGTCGTGGCGCTGGCGCCCAACGTACCGCTGGCGGCCGCGGCCATGATCATCTTCGGCGGCTCGATCGGTGGCATGGACGTTGCCATGAATGCCAATGCCGTGGTGGTCGAACGGCGGCTCTCCCGCGCCGTCATGTCGTCCTCGCACGGCTTCTGGAGTCTCGGCGGCTTCGCCGGCGGCGGCCTCGGCGGCTTTGCCATCCAGCACTACGGCCACCTCGCCCACGCGGCGGCGGTAACGGTGTTTGCCTTCGCGGTGATCGCGGTGGCCGTTCGCCATCTCCTCACCGAAGACAGCCCGCAGGCAGCCGAGCACCACAAATTCGCACTGCCGGCAAACCCGCTGGTTTATCTGATCGGACTGATGGCGCTGCTGGCGATGATCTCCGAAGGCGCGGTGCTCGACTGGGCAGCCCTGTATCTGCGCCAGGAGCTCGGCGCCGATCTTGCCGTTGCCGGCCTCGCCTACGCCGGATTTTCGGGCGTCATGGCGATTACGCGGTTCTTCGGCGACGGCATACGCAATCGCTTCGGCGCGGTGACGACGCTGCGCGTGTCGGCCCTGGTAGCAGCGGTCGGCATGCTGGTGGCTGGCCTGGCGCCCTCGCCCTGGCTCGCCATTGCAGCCTTTGCCTTTTGCGGCTTCGGCATCGCCAATATGGTGCCGATCATCTTTTCGGCCGGCGGCAACCAGGAAGGCATGTCTTCTGGCACCGGCATGAGCGTGGTCACCACTATCGGATACTGCGGCATACTGGTGGCGCCGTCGGCGATCGGCTTCGTTGCCGAGCATTCCAGCTTCGGCCCGATCTTCATCACCATGTCGGGACTGCTGATCATCGTGTTGCTGATGGCCGGGCTCGCTCACCGCGCCGAATTCGCGCCAGCACCCGCCGAATAGCGTTTCAGCTCCTCGTGGAGGAAATCCACCACACGGCGGATGCGCACGCTGGTACGCACATCGCGATGCATCGCCAGCCACACCGGCAGAACCGGCAGCGGCAGGTCAGGCAGCACCTTCTCAATCAAAGGATCCCTGTCGGCCAGCGGCTCCTGGCCGAGGCCAATGCCGTTTCCCGCCCGCACCGCTTCCCACAAAACGATCTGGTTGTCGGCCCTGAAGCGGAAGCTGCTCCGGGTGACGGGGATGCCATGCTGGGTAAAGCCCCTGATGATCTCGTCGCCGCGATCGAAGCCGACCAGATCGTGGTCGACAAGATCGGCAGGCTTCAGCGGACGGCCGCGCCTGTCGAGATAGGATTTGGCCGCGCAGGCGCAGAGCTCGATATCGCAGACCTTGCGTGCCGTCAGCTCGTTCTGCGCCGGCTTGACCATGCGGATGGCGATGTCGGCATCTCGACGCAGCAGGTTCTCGACCTGGTTCGAAGCAACGATCTCGACCTCGATGCCGGGCTCCTCGATCCCCAGCCGCATCGTCATCTCAGGCAGGACATACGCCGCCACGACCTCGCTGGCGGCGATGCGCACCGTGCCTTCGATGGCCTCGACCGAACCCAGCGCCAGGAGTGAGAAGGCGCTTGCCTGCTCGCTGACCGCCTTGCCGCGTTCGAACAGCGTGCTGCCGGCCTCCGTCAGTTCGTAGCCGTGCCGTCCTCGACGGAACAGCGTGACGCCCAGCGCCTGTTCCAACTCGCCGATGTGACGGCCAAGCGTCGGCTGGCTGGCCGAAAGCTTTCGCGCGGCGGCCGACAGGCTGCCGGATTCTGCCACGGCGACAAAGCTCTTGATCAGGTTCCAGTCGATTTCAGTCATTCATTTATGAATATCAGAACGCCATCTGTAGTCAATTTCCATTCGCATTCGGAGCGACCATATTCCGGCTGCAGACACCAACACGGACTGCAAACACCAACCAGGAGAACTCAGATGACCAAGATCGCCCTCACCGCCGCCGCCATCCTCATTTCCGTCAGCGCCGCTTTTGCCGGCAGCGACAAGTTTGGGTCGAACGACGCCAGCCAGCCGGCTGTCACCAGCACCGACAACACGACCACCGCTTCGATCCACAACCCGGATGCGGCCGTCCGGCAACCGGTCACGCAGGGCAGCAACCGCGACCTCTTCGGCAGCCGCTGATCTCGATCGCGCTCGTCGCTGATCTCGATCGCGCTTGTCGCTGATCCCGATCGCGCGTCCAGACCGACCACGCAAATCCCAACCCAGGAGTGCTTCCAATGACCAGTATCGCAATTCTCGGTGCCAGTGGCCGGCTCGGCCGCGTGGTCGCCAAGGCCTTCATCGACGCGGGCTACGAGGTTCGCGCAGTCACCCGCAACGGCAAGGTGCCGGCCGAACTCAAAGGCGCCACAGCCGTTGCCGGTGACGCGCTCGACCGCGTGGCCCTCATCCGCGCCACGCAAGGTGTCGATATCATCTTCAACGACCTCAACCCGATCTACACCGACTGGGGCAAGTGCCTGCCGATGGCGCAGAATGTCATGGCTGCCTGCCATGCGAATGGCGCACTGCACCTCTTCCCCGGCACCGTTTACAATTACGGCTCACCGATGCCGGCGGTGATATCGGAAGACACACCCTTCCATCCGAGCACGCAAAAGGGCCGCATCCGCTGCGCCATGGAGGAATTGTTTCGTCGCGAGGCCGACGCGGGCCGCGTCCGCACCATCCTTCTGCGGGCCGGCGATTTCTTCGGCGGCACCGGCAGCGGATCATGGTTCGACCTGATCGTTGCCGCCAAGATCAACAAAGGTATCTACACCGCGCCTGGCCCGGTCGACCTCGTACATGAATGGGCCTATCTGCCTGACTTCGCTGTGGGCTTCGTCGCGCTGGCGCGCAATCTGGACAAGCTCGGCTTCTATGAAGCGCTGAACTTTCCGGGCCACGCGGTTACCGATCTGCAGATCAAGGCCGCTGCCGAGAAGGCTATTGGTCGTCCGCTCAAGATGACTTCGATGCCCTGGTGGGTACTGCGCGCTGGCAGCCCGTTCGTAGCGATGTGGCGCGAGATCGTCTCCATGTCCTACCTGCGCTTCGAGCCGCATCAACTGGCTTCGATGCGGCTGGAAGGCATCGTCGGCGAGATTCCGCACACGCCGTTGGATCAGGCGGTTGCTGAAGCGCTCGGGGATATCGGCATTGCCACCGTGACCTGCGTTGCGAAAGCTGCCTGACCTCCGCGATAGCGGGCGATGCTCCTCCGCAGATTAACAATCTCCGCGGACTGAGAGGGCGCCTCAGAGCCGTCCCATCAACAGCAGCACCATAAGCAACACCAGCACCACGCCGACAATACCCGAGGGCCCATAGCCCCAGGAGCGCGAATGCGGCCAGGCCGGCACCGCGCCGATGAGGATAAGGACCAGGACGATGATGACGATGGTGGTGATCGGCATGAGAACCCCGCAATTCGACTTTTCTCCCAAGAACAATGCAAAAGGCCGCCCGGTTGTTACGGGCGGCCTTTGCCGGTCAAATCGGCAATGATCTATTCGGCGGCTTTCGGAAAGGCGATATCCGGCCCGGCTCCGGCATCCCGCCCTGGCGCATCGGTCGATGAAATCTCGACCTTGCCGCGCCGGAACAGACGGCTGATCAAGCCGCGCCGTGCGCCCGGCTTGACCTTGGCGCGGGTGAACACCATCAGCATCGACGGCGTCACCACCAGCGTCAGCACCGTGGCGAAGGACAGGCCGAAGACGATCGCCGAGGAGAGCGAAATCCACCATTGCGTCGACGGCGCGTTGATCGTCGTCTCGTGATGGAAGATTTCCAACCCGAGGCCGAAGGCGATCGGCAGCACGCCGAGAATGGCCGACACAGCCGTCAGCACGACCGGGCGGGCGCGCTCGCGGCAAGTCTGCAGCACCGCCTCGACCTTGTCCCAGCCTTCTTCACGCAGCCGGTCATAGGTGTCGATCAGCACGATGTTGTTGTTCACCACCACGCCGGCCAGAGCGATGACGCCGATGCCCGACATGACGATGCCGAACGTCTCGCCGGTTATCAGCAGCCCGAGGAACACGCCGATCGTCGCCATGACCACGCAGGACAGCACCAGCCAGACGCTGGTGAACTTGTTGAACTGCGCCAGAAGCACCAGGAAGATCAGGAAGATCGCCGCCCCGAAGGCCTTGCTGAGGAAGGCGCTGGCTTCGGCGCTGTCCTCGTTCGAACCGGCCAGCTTCCAGCGGATGCCGCTGCCGAGATCCATGTCGGAGACGGCCTTGGTGACCTGCTCCTGCACAGCCGCGACCTGAGCGCCGGCGGCGACGTTGGCCTGGACGACCACCGTACGCGCGCCGTCGATGCGGTTGAGGATGCCGACCGTCGGCTCGGGCTTGCGCACGACGAAGTTCGAGATCGGCACCGAGCCTTGTGAGGTCTGCACCCTGAGTTCGTCGAGCGTCGACAGCGTGCGCCGGTCTTCGGGCAGGCGCAGCCTTATGTCGACCGCGTCGTCGGCGCCGGCGGGCCGGTATTCCGAGAGCTTCAACCCGTTGGTCACCAGTTGCACCACCGTGCCGACCGAGGTTGGGCTGATGCCGTACTGCGCCGCCTTGGCACGATCCACCTCGAGCGCCCAGTCGACACCGGGCGGCGGCAGGCCGTCGGAAATATCGATGACGCCGGGCACCTTGCCGATGCGCGCCGCGACCTCACGGGCCTTGTCGTCGAGCCCCTTGGGGTCGACGGCCGAAAGCCTGATCTGGATCGGCTTGCCGGTCGGCGGACCGGCTTCCGGCACGCGCACCTCGACATCGACGCCGGGAATGCCGGCCATGACGCCGCGCAGATCGTCCAGGATGTGGTTCGCCGACTTGCGCTCGCGCCAGTCGATAAATTCGTACTGGATGACGCCGACGACGTCTTCGGGGATATCCTGGCCGCCGCCTTGCGTCTTGCCGACGCGGGTGTAGACCGACTTCACACCCGGCCAGCCGAGCAGCCTGTCTTCCGCGATCTTGGTCGCGGTATCCATTTCGGCCAGCGAAAGATTGCCGCGCGCATGCACGTAGAGCAGGCCATAATCCGGCTCGACATTCGGGAAGAACTCGACGCCGGCGCCGTATTTCGAATAGGCAAAGCCGACGCCGAACAAGAGCGCGACGGTCAGCACCAGCACGGTGATGGGGAAGCGCACCGCCTGCTTGACGATCGCCATGTACCAGCCGTCGCGATTGTCATCCTCATGATGCGGCGGCGCCTTGGCGAAGATCGCACCCAGCGTCGGCGCGAAGACAAGCGCGTAGAGCATCGAGGCCGATAGCGTGACGATCAGCGTGATCGGCATGTACTTCATGAAGTCGCCGATGATGCCCGGCCAGAACAGCAGCGGCGAGAAGGCGGCGATGCGCGTCATCGTCGCGGCGATGACCGGACCGGCCATGCGCTTGGCGGCGAGCGCGAAGGCTTCCTCCTTCGGCATGCCCTCGCTCATCCGCCGTTCGGCGAACTCGGTGACGATGATGGCATCGTCGACCAGCATGCCGACGGCCAGGATCAGGCTGAACAGCACGATCATGTTGATCGTGTAGCCCATCATCGCCAGCAGCAGGATGCCGATCAGGAAGGACGACGGAATCGCAAGCCCGATGAGCAGCGAGGCGCGGCCGGACAGCGCGTAGAGGATGACGATGAACACCAGGATGACGGCGATCATCACATGGTTCTGCAGGTCGCCGAGCAGCTGGTTGACGAAGACCGACTTGTCCTGCGTGTAGGTGACGTTCATGCCCTCGGGCATCGACTTGACGAACTCGTCGGACACCGTTCGCACCTTGGCGATGGTGTCGATCAGGTTGGAGCCGATGCGCTTCTTGACTTCGATGGCGATGGCCGGCTTGCCATTGAGACGGGTCACCGTCTCGGCATCCTTGAAGGTCGAACGGATCGTCGCGATGTCCTTGGCCTGCACCACGGCATTGGGGCCGGCGACCACCGGCAGTGCGGCGACATCCTCCGGCGTTTCGATCAGCGACGGTACCTTGACGGCGTATTTGCCCTCCGAGCCTTCGATATTGCCGGCGGCGACCAGGCTGTTGGAGTTGCCGACCGCACCGATCAGTTGATCGAGTTGCAGCCCATAGGAAGACAGCTTCATCGGATCGATGACGACCTCGACGAGATCGTCGCGCGCACCCTGCAGCGAGCCCTCGAGAACACCGGGAACCTCCTCGATGCGGTCGCGCAGTTCACGCGCGGCGGCGGTCAGCACGCGTTCGGGCAGATTTCCCGAGAGCGTGACGACGAGCACGGGAAATTCGGAAATGTTGACTTCGGTGACGACGGGTTCTTCCGCCGCCTGCGGCAGGTCGGCCTTGGCGTCCTGCACCTTGCTGCGCGTGTCCTGCAGCGCAGTGGCCAGATTGGTCTGCGGCTGGAATTCGACCAGCACGTAGCCGCCGCCCTGGAAGGCGGCCGAACGCATCTCCTTGAGGCCCTTCAGGCTTTTCAGCTTGCTTTCCATCGGCCGCAGCAGAAGCCGCTCCGAATCCTCGGGCGAAATGCCCTGGTAGATCAGGCTGACATACATCATCGGAATCGGAACGTCGGGCTCCGCTTCCTTTGGCGTCGCCTGATAGGCGACCCAGCCCGCCAGCAGAAGGAAGACGAGGACCGAAATGGTCAGGCGGGCATTGTTGATTGCGAGTCTGACGATATCCATGGCTAACGCCTGTTCTTGAATTTCCACGAGCTGCGTCGCAGCCGATTGTCCCCGCCCAGGGCTAGGCCGTCGCGATCTCTTCCTACTGCGTGCCGGCCGTCGCTTCGCCGAGCAGCTTCTTGATGATCGCTTGGTCGGCCTCGACCGGATTGACCAGATCGCCTTCCTTCACCAGTTCCTGGCCGGCGACGATGATGCGGGCGTCGGCCGGGATGCCGCCGAGGACGAGGCCGGTCGGCGTGTCATCGACGAGGTCGATGGGGAAGAACGCTACCTTGTTGTCCTTGCCCACGGCACGGATGCCGAGGTCGCCCTTGTCGCCGAGCGTCACGACCGAGCGCGGCAGCAGCACCGCGTCGGTGGGCTGTGCGTTGAGCGAGATTTCCGCTGTCATGCCGGCCGGCACCGAGCCGTCGGCATTGGGGACGGCAACCTCGACGCGGAAGGTGCGGGTCGCCGACGAGGCGTCGCGGCTGATGTAGCGCACGGTGCCTTGGACGGTCTGGCCGCTGACCAGCCGTATGGTGGCCTTGTCGCCGAGCTTGAGGTAGCCGAGATCGCGCTCGCTGACTTCGCCGCGGGCAATCACCGGATCGAGCTTGAGGATGGTCGCCACCTCGCCGCCTTGCATGATGGAGCTGCCAAGTTCCACCGGCACCCGGTCGATAACGCCGTCGAAAGGCGCCTTCACCTCGTTGCGGTCGAGTTCGGCCTGTGCCGTTTCCAGTTGCGACTGCGCCGAGGTCAGGTTCGAGCGTGCGGTGTCGAGCTGCAGCTTCGGCAGATTGCCTGATTTCATCAGCCGCAAGGCTGCGTCCAGCTCGGCCTGACGCTGCACCACCAATTGCTTGGCGTTGTCGACCATCGAGATCTTTTCTTCCGCCGCAAGCATCAGCACCAGATCCCCCGTCTTGACGTGATCGCCTTGCTTGACAGGCAGCTTGTCGATGACACCGGCGACGCGCGTCGCCAGCACCGCCCGCTTGTCGGCTTCGGTCAGCCCGGAAATGCGGATGGCACGTGCATAGGTCTTGCGTGGCGGCGTCACCACAGCGACCGTGCGCAGCGGTGCCTTCGGCTCGGCTTCCGCCGGCTTCGGCTTCGCCGCATCGGGCGCCTTGGCCTGTTCGGCTTCGGCTGCCTTGGCTTTGTTGGCGGCTACGCTGCCGACTGACGAAAACTCGCCTGTCGCCATCCATGCCGCGAAACCAATGAGCACAACAACGGCTGCAAGCTTGTGAAACCTGATTCTCATCGTCGTTTTTTCCACTGCGGGTTCGGCCAGCGTCCTCATAACGCGGGCGCGTCGCCGATATGGGTGCGCGCCGGGCCGTGTTCAATTTGCCGTGATCGGCGAAGCGCGCTTCTACATCAAAGTTGCACCGCAATATAGTCTGAAAGTTGCAAGATCATTGCGCCACCGGGCAAGATGCGCCCGCCGCCGCCCAGTTTTCGATCGCTTGATAGGTCGCTTCGGCGGAGCCCGGAGCCGGTTCACGACCCGATCCCGGCGCCCAGCCCCAGGCGACCAGTCTGTCGTCGCGAACATGCACCGCGATGTCCTTCAAGCTGCGGTTGCCATTGCGCAAGGGATCCTTGATCTGGGCGCAGATTTCGGCCGAGGACTTGCCGAACCAGGCCATCTCGGCTGGCGCCAGATGCCAGTTCTCGGCCCCGGGCGGCCCGTGCAATGCCCTGGAATTGCTGGAGAAATGGCAAGTCATGCAACGCAGGCCCGGACTGCCGAAGCCCGACCCGTCAGCACCGCGCTGGACATTGAAGGCGTGCACGCGCGTGCCGCCGTAATGCGCACCCGACCAGCGCGGTCGCTCGTCCGCGACATGACAGTCAGCGCAGCGCGGATGCGAGAACACCGCATAGACCTTGTCCCATTCGGACAGGGCTTTTGCTGTGTCGACTGCCACCGGCGCCGGCGTCTGGCTCTCTTGCGCGATCGCAAACGATGCTGCGAGCACAAGCATGGCAGCAGGCGTCAGCATGATGACGAGCTTCTTCATGCGAAGGCCACCGTTTTCGACAGCGGCAGCGTGCGGATGCGCTTTCCGGTGAGCGCGAAGATGGCGTTGGCGAGCGCCGGAGCCGCCGGCGGTGTGCCGACCTCGCCGACGCCGCCCATCCTGTGGAAGTTTTCCAGGATGGCCACTTCGAATACCGGGCACTGGAAGATCCGCATGGCGTCGAAATCGTGGAAGTTCGACTGTTCGACCATGCCGTCGGCGAAGGTGATTTCCTGCCCCATCGCCGCCGAAAGACCGTAGATGGCCGCCGAGATCAGCTGCGCCTCGATGATGCCGGGGTCGAGCGCGGTGCCGACATCGGCGGCGATCCACACCTTCTCGATGCGGATGCCGGCCGGCGTGTCCGCCACCTGGACGATCTCGCCGACCCAGCTGCCGAAGGACAGCGTGAAGGCCATGCCCCTGGCCTTGCCGGCGGGCAGCGCCTCGCCCCATTTCGCCATCGCGGCGACTTTCTCCACCACCTTCACCGCCGAGGGATAAGCGGCCATCAGTCTCTTGCGCATCTCGACCTGATCGATTTTTCCGGCAATGGCGATCTCGTCCATGAAACCCTCGTGGAAGAAACCGTTGACCGAGCTGCCGACCGAGCGCCAGGAGCCGACGGGGATGGAGACCGGCGCCGCGACACCGCTGACCCGGTAATTCGGGATGGAGTAGGGTTGGTCGTAAGCGCCATCGACGATGGTCTTGTCGGGACCGAGCGGCGATATCGAAGGGAACAGCCGGCGCAGCATGCCGGCAATCACCGATGGTGAGGCCATCTTCATGTCGACGGCCACCGGCATGCCATCGTCGCCAAGCCGCGCCTGGAACTTGCCGATAGCAGCCGGCCGGTAGGCGTCGTGGCGCATGTCTTCCTCGCGCGTCCAGGTTACCTTGATCGGACGCCCGCCCGTCTCTTTCGCCATCAACGCGGCACACAGCGCGTAATCCGTCTCGACGCGCCGGCCGAAACCGCCGCCCATGAAGGTGGTGTGCACATTGACCTTACCCTGCTCGATGCCGACCGCGTTGGCGCAAAGCTGCCGCACCAGGGTCGGCGCCTGGTTGCCGCACCAGATGTCGAGCGCACCGTCCTTGAACTGTGCCGTGGCGTTCATCGGCTCCATCGTCGCATGCGCCAGATAGGGCACGGCATAGTCTGCCTCGACGATCCTTTCGCGCGGCGCGTCGGCAAAAGCGGTATCGACGTCGCCATTGTCGCGCATCACCGACCCCTTGGTGGCAAGCGCCTGCTTCAGCACATCTGAAATGGCAGCGCTGCCGAGCGGGTATTCGGGATCGAACCACTGGGCGTCGATCGCCTCGGCCGCCTTGAATGCCGCCCATGTGTTGTCGGCGATGATGCCGAAGCCATGGCCATAATTCGTCTCAAGCGGCACGATCTTGATCACGCCGGGCATTTTTTCGGCCCTGGAAAGGTCCGCCTTGACCGGCTTGGCCCAGAAGCGCGGGCTCATCTTGACCGTGCCGTAGAGCATGTCCGGCAGCCTGACATCGATGCCGAAGATCGGCGCCCCGGTGACCTTGGCCAGCATGTCGATGCGCTTTTGCGGCTTTCCCAGCAGCTTCCAGTCGGCTTTGTCCTTGAGCCTGACTTCGTCCGGCGGCGCCATCGCGGCGGCAGCCGCGGCGACCGCGCCATAGGTCAGCGACTTGCCCGACGCCTTGTGCAGGATCGAACCGTCGGCCGTTTCCAGATCGGCTGCGGCAACACCCAGTTCTTGCGCCGCAGCCGCGATCAGCATCTGCCGGGCAGCGGCACCCGCTTGCCGCATCTTGTCAAAACCATCGCGTGTCGAAGCCGAACCGCCGGTGCCCTGCAGGGCAAGGAACTTGCCAACCACGCCGAGACCCGAGCGCACCGCTTGCGCCGTCATGCTCTCGTCGAAGAAGGCGAACGGACCGCCCTCTTGAAGGATCGCGGCGTTGTAGTAGGCATGGGATGCTGGTCCATGCTCGACCTTAACCCGGTCGAGCCCGACGTCGAGTTCCTCTGCGACCATGGCCGCCAGCGTCGTCGAGATGCCTTGCCCCATCTCGGCGCGCGGCGCGACGATGGTGATGGTGTTGTCGGCGCCGATCTTCACATAGGGGTTGAACGTCGCCTCGCCCTTGCCGAGTTCGGCCTCGAGCGGGTTCGGAAAAGGCTTGCGATAGTAGTAATAGCCGACGGCAACGCCGCCCGCGACAGCGGCAGCGCCGATCAGAAACGTGCGGCGGGCGATCTTTCCGACACTGGCCATGGTCAGAGACCCGCCGTCTTGAGCGCCGCGGCCTTCTTGATGGCCGAGCGGATTTTGGGGCAGGTGCCGCAGCGGCAGAGATTGCCGCCCATGGCATTGTCGATGTCGGCATCGCTTGGGTCGGCGACTTCATCGAGCAGCGCCACCGCGCTCATGATCTGGCCGGCCTGGCAGTAGCCGCATTGCGCGACTTGTTCCTCCAGCCATGCCTGCTGCACCGGATGCAGTCCGCCTGCTGTCCCGATGCCTTCAATGGTGGTGACGGCGCCGCTGACCTGCCCAACCGGGAGTGAGCAGGAACGCACCGGCTGACCGTCCACATGCACCGTGCAGGCGCCGCAGGCCGCGATGCCGCAGCCGAATTTCGGCCCGGTCTTGCCAATGAGATCGCGCAGCGCCCACAACAGCGGCATGTCCGGATCGGCATCGATATCGAATGACTGCCCGTCGACGGTAAGGCGCATGGGGATACCCTTTGTTGTCGTCCGCTGCCAAGGGCGAAGCGTCCTCTCGGCCATTTCACCTAATACAGATTGACAAATTTCGTCATTTTGTCAAATAGGATTTTGCAGGATAGAATTGCTCCATGAACCAGATCGAAGACATCACCGCCACAGACCCCAAACGCGTCCGTATCCTGGATGGCGCGATGAAGGTGTTTTTGGCCTATGGTTTCTCGCGCACCACCATGGACGATATCGCCCGCGCCGCAGACATGTCGCGCCCGGCGCTCTATCTCCTGTTCAAGAACAAGACCGACATTTTCCGCGCCATCGCCATGATGATCCTGTCACGCTCGGTCGAGGCGGCAAAGATTGCCCTATCCGGCGATGGCCCTTTCACCGAGCGCATGATGCGGGCCATCGACGAGGCATTCATCTCGATGATGGGCGCGGTCGTTGCTTCGCCGCACGGCGCCGAATTGCTGGACATGAAATCGAGCCTTGGCGATCTGGTAGGCTGCTGGCGCGGCGGGCTTGGCCAACACATCGGCGCCGCGATCGAGCGCGAGGCAGCCAGGAACGGCGTCGACCTGGCGGCCAGAGGCCTGTCGGCGCAACTGCTTGCCGACATGCTGCTCGACGGGCTGGAAGGCATGAAGGCGCGGATCAGAGATCCGGAGGGACAGCGGCAGGCGGCCGCTGCCCTGATCAGGGTGATCGACCTGACCTTGAAGGCATGATTGCGGACCAATCGATGCACATTGATTGGTCGCTCAGGCGCGCCGGCGCTCTGCCTCCGGGTTCTTGCGCGCCGCAAGAAATTCCTTGACCCGCCGGCCAGGTGCCGGACCGCGCACCGGCTTGAAGCCGTCATCGAGTTCGCCGGAGAGATCGAGCGTAGGTCGCTTGCCGACGGCCTCGTAATTCTCTTCCAGCCAGTCGCTGGCGGCGGTGCGGCCGAGATCACGCAGGTAGGTCAGAAACGCCCATTCGGCGTTGACCTTCGAGGACGCCGACAGGTCCTTGAACGCCTCGTCGGCATCGATGCGGTGCATGCGGATGTCGCGATACTCGCCATGCGGCAGACGGCCGGCGGCGATCAGTTCCTTGACGAAGGCGATCGAGCGGAATTCGCGCAGCAACCCGGCGTTGAAGGCGATCTCGTCGATGCGGTTCTGGATCTCGTTGGCGCTTCTTGGTGTTCCCTCCCGCACCACCGGATTGATCTGCACCAGAAGCACGTCCTCGGTCGCAGCCGTCTTGAAGAACGGATAAAGCGCCGGGTTGCCGCCATAGCCGCCATCCCAATAGGGCACCCCCTTGATCTCGACAGCACGGAACAGTTGCGGCAGGCAGGCCGAGGCCATCACCGTGTCGAGGTCGATCTCGCCATCGGAAAAGACGCGCAACTGTCCGGTCTCGACATTGGTCGCCGAGATGAACAGTTCCATCGACTTGCAGGCGCGGACATTGTCGAAATCGATCTCCTGCTGAACCACGTCGCGCAGCGGGTTGAAGCCGAGCGGATTGGCGACATAGGGCGAGAACACCCGCGACATGGTGTCGAAGAAGACATAGCCAGGCGTATTCTCGATCGACCAGTTGCCCCAGGCGACATCCCACGGCATGCGGTGTACCGGGCTGAACCGGCCCTTGGCCGCCACCGCGCGCCAGAAATCGTCAAGTTTCTGCCGCGCTCCCTCGACACCTCCGCGCACATATCCGTCGGCCAGCGCCACCGCGTTCATGGCGCCGGCGCTGGTGCCGGACACTGCTGATATCTCCAGCCGTCCGTCCTCCAGCAGGCGGTCGAGCACACCCCAGGAAAAGGCCCCGTGCGAGCCGCCGCCCTGAAGCGCGATGTTGATCTTCTTCTTTGTCTCCTCCGCCTTGCCGTTTTTGGTCATGGCGTCGTCCTTGGTTCGTTTTGGATAGATGAGAAGATTTTGCGCCTCACGCGGCGGTCCAGCCGCCATCGACCGAGAGATGCGTGCCGTTGATCTGCGCTGCCGCGTCCGAGCACAGGAACACCGCCGCTGCCGCGATCTGCTCCACCGTGACGAATTCCTTGGTCGGCTGCTTGTCCAGCATGACCTCACGGATGACGGTCTCGCGATCCATCTGATGGGCTTTCATTTGGTCGGGGATCTGCGCCTCGACCAGCGGCGTCAGGACATAGCCCGGGCAGATGGCGTTGCAGGTGATTTTTTCGCGCGCCAGTTCGAGTGCGACCGTTTTGGTCAATCCCATGATGCCGTGCTTGGCTGAGACATAGGCCGATTTGAACGGCGACGCGACCAGGCCGTGCGCCGAGGCGATGTTGACGATCCGGCCACCGCCGGCCTCCTTCATCAGCGGGATCGCGGCTGCAATGGTGTGGAACGCCGACGACAGGTTGATGGCGATGATGGCGTCCCATTTCTCGATCGGAAAGTCCTCAACCGGCGCGACATGCTGGATGCCGGCATTGTTGATGAGGATATCGACCGATCCGAATGTCTCAGCCGCCTTGGCGATCAGCGCCCGGCATTCGGCCGGCTTCGACATGTCGGCCTTGATGTAGGCGGTTTTCACCCCGTGGTGTTTGGCGATCGCATCAGTGATGGCGTGGTCGGCGGCCGTGTCGGAGAAAGAGTTGACGACGACATTATGGCCTTCGGCCGCCAACGCCTGGGCGATGGCCAGGCCAATGCCCGATGTGGAGCCGGTGATGACTGCGGTTTTTCTGGCGGCCAAGGGCGGAGTCCTCTGGTTGCGGCAAGAGCGAGCTTATGTTGCACTGCAGCATATATGCTCAATGCGACGCAATAACAGCGGCCAGAATTTTTGAGGAGATGAAATTTTCGTCATGAGCGGCCACACGGCCGCTCACCAGGAGGATATCGTTTGGATCGCCGGTCGCTCGCCAGGCGCCAAAAGACCTCAGGCAACCAGGTCCGGCACCGGCCCGACATAACGCGACTGCGGGCGGATTAGCCGCCCGGTCGTCTGCTGTTCACGCGCATGCGCGATCCAGCCGGCGACGCGCCCGGCGGCAAAGACATTGCTGAAGGTTTGTGGCGGAAAACCCGCCGCCTCCAACAGCAGCGCGGTGTAGAACTCGACATTGGTCTGCAGCGAGCGCGACGGCTTGGCGATCCGCAGCACGTCGAGCGCTACCTGTTCCACTGTCTCCGCGAATGCCAGCCGGCGGCCGGTTTCGCCCTCGCCGCCGAGTTGCCGCACGACGGCCTTCAGCACATCGGCGCGCGGATCACGCACGCGGTAGACGCGATGTCCGAACCCCATGATGCGCCTGCCGTGCGCGATCTCGTCGCGCAGCCAGCCGGCGGCATCGCCATGCGCCTTGATCGCATCCAGCATCTCGATCACCGGGCCAGGCGCGCCGCCATGCAGCGGCCCCTTGAGCGCGCCGAGTCCGGCCAGCACGGAGGATGTCAGGCCGGCCTGCGTCGAGGCCACCACGCGCGTCGCAAAGGTCGACGCATTGAGGCCATGATCGCAGACGGTCACGAGATAGGTATCGAGCGCCTTCGCCAGCGCCGTCGAGGCGACGCTGCCGCTCAGCATCTTCAACATGTCGGCGGCATGATCGGCGCGGCTGTCCGGCGCGATCGGCTGCTCGCCGCGCTGCAGGCGCAGCAGGGCCGGCGTCAGCACGGCGGGCGCTGCGATGAGCAGCAAGGCATCGGTCAAGGTCTCGCCGTCCGGCAGCAGCGCCATGCCGGCGCGCATGGCGCTGTAAACATCGAGCGACGCCAGCAGGGGCAGCGAGGGCAAGAGCCGTTCGAACACCTCAGCGCGTGCCTGGGCCAGTGCCCGCGTCAGTTGCGCCTCATCGGGAAGGTCGTCGAAGAGGCCGTCGAGCAGCAGCCGCATCACCTGGGCATAGTTCAAGCGGCCGGCCAGCTCCGGCAGCGAATGACCTCGGATCGTCAGACGGCCACCAAGACCATCCACATCGGAAAGCACGGTTTCCGCCGCCACCACATCATCGAGCCCATTCGCCATAGCCTGTCTCCTTGAAGCATTTCCGGATCGGAGATAGAGATGGGCAACGTTTCCATCAATCTTGATCAATAGAATCAATATCAGGGCTCGATATGTCCGAGTGGTTGTCCCGGGAAGAGGCGCTTGAGCGCCTCAAGGTGCGGGCGCAGACGCTGTACGCCTATGTCAGCCGTGGGCGCATCGGCATGCGGCCCGACCGCGCCGATCCGCGCCGCAGCCAGTACCGCGCCGACGATATCGCCGCACTGGCGACCCGCCGGGCGCGCGGACGGAGCCCATCAGTCATCGCTGAAAGCGCCATTGCCTGGGGCGAACCCTCAATCGCAACGGCGATTTCGACCGTCTCGCACGGTCGGCTCATCTATCGCGGGCAGGACGCCGCAGTGCTCTCCGGGCACGCCACACTGGAAGAAGCCGCCGCCATTCTCTGGGCTCTGCCGGAACCGGTGGCTTTCGAAGCACCGTCGCCGGATGTGCCCCATCAAGCCGGCCGGGCCTCGGCTTTTGCGCAACTTGCCGTGCTTGCCGGCCAAGGGCGCCCGTCGCTTGGGCGCAACCGGGCCTCGCTGCATGCCGATGCCGCGCACGCTGTCGGCGTGCTGGTCGCCGCGCTGGGCGCACCGGCAGGACCAGATCCCGTCCATCAGCGGCTGGCGCAGGCCTGGTCGGTGGAAGCCGGCGGCGCCAATGCGATCCGCCGCGCGCTTGTCCTGCTTGCCGATCATGAACTGAATGCGTCGACCTTCGCCGCGCGCGTCGCAGCCTCGACCGGCGCGCCGCTGGCCGCTTGCCTGCTGGCCGGGCTCGCGACGCTGTCAGGCCCTCGCCATGGCGGTGCCGGCGAGGCGGTGATGCAACTGGCCGAGGATGCGGCCCGGCATGGCGCCGATGCGACGATCCGGCGCTGGCTCAGCCACGACCGGCCATTGCCGGGGTTCGGTCATCAGCTCTATCCCGACGGCGATCCCCGGGGCGCCGCGCTGCTGTCGGTGATCGAGGTTGACGGCACACTATCGTCGCTGCGCGATGCTGCCCTTGCCGCGACCGGCGCGCTTCCCAACATCGACTTTGGGCTGGCAGCGCTGACGCGCAGCCTTGGCTTGCCGCGCGATGCGCCGTTTCGCCTGTTTGCGCTCGCACGCAGCGTCGGCTGGGCCGAGCACACGGTCGAACAGATCACAAGCGGAAGTGTCATCAGGCCGCGCGGCCGCTATGAGGGCGTGCTGGTGTAGGGTTGCAAGAGCGCCAAGCGCTCAGGACATCGTGTCGAGCTTGCGCTGCATGGCCGCGATCTGGTCCTTCAGTTCCTGAAGATCGTCGGGTTTTTCTGACGTTTCCTTCCTGGCCGGCTCGGGCGACGGCGCGGCGGCTGGCGCGGTGCCGGCGGGCGGGAACGGCGTGAACAGCCGCATCGCATTCTGGAACATTTCCATGTTGCGGCGTGTCTGTTCCTCCAGGGCCTTGATCGGCGTGGTGATCTTCATCATGTCGAGCGGCGACTTGCCGATCGCCCCCTTCATCTGCTCGCGAAAGCGCTCCTGCTCCTTGGAAAAGGCAAGCATCGACTGTTCGAGGAAGCTCGGCACGATCATCTGCATCTGGTCGCCATAATAGGCGATCAGCTGGCGCAGGAACGGGATCGGCAGCATGTTTTGCCCGTCCTTGTTCTCCAGTTCGAAGATGATCTGTGTCAGCACCGGATGCGTGATGTCGTCGCCGGTCTTGGCGTCCTGGACGGTAAACTCCTCGCCCTTCTTGACCATCTCGGCGAGGTCCTCGAGCGTCACATAGGTGCTGGTGCCGGTGTTGTAGAGGCGGCGATTGGCGTATTTCTTGATGATGATCGGATCGTCTTTAGCGGCCATCTACATCCTCCCGGGGACACCGGCGCGCCTCTGAGCAAGCCGCCGATAACGATTGTGCCTTTTTTTTGAGGATATGCGCAAAAGCTTCACAATTCCAAGCAGTTTGTGCAGTGCGGGATCACTAAATGCTGCATAGCAGGCAAAATATGCTGCGCAGCAATGGACGAATGGTCGCCATGGCAAGGCACGGCCTGCTTGCGGCGCATGGGCGCCATACCCATTTCCGGTTTGACTTGGGGTTGGGAAAGGGCAAGAAAAGTCCCCAACGACAGAGCAACACCCTTGAAGTCTGGAGAAGAAAATGTCCGCTTCCATCGTCATTGCCAGTGCGGCGCGCACGCCGGTCGGCTCCTTCAACGGCGCCTTCGCCGCCACCCCGGCGCATGAACTCGGCGCCGTCGTCATCAGGGAATTGCTGTCGCGTGCCGGTGTCGAACCAGGCGAGGTCGATGAGGTCATCCTCGGCCAGGTGCTGACCGCCGCGCAAGGCCAGAACCCGGCCCGCCAGGCATCGATCAATGCCGGCCTGCCCAAGGAAACCACAGCCTGGGGCCTCAATCAGGTTTGCGGCTCGGGCCTGCGTGCCATTGCGCTCGGCATGCAGCAGATCGCCATCGGCGACGCCAAGGTGATCATCGCCGGCGGCCAGGAATCGATGTCGCTTTCGACGCATGCCCAGCACCTGCGCGCCGGCGTCAAGATGGGCGACTTCAAGCTGATCGACACCATGATCAAGGACGGGCTGTGGGACGCCTTCAACGGCTATCACATGGGCAACACCGCCGAAAACGTCGCGCGTCAGTTCCAGATCACCCGCGAAGACCAGGACCAGTTCGCGCTCGCCTCGCAAAACAAGGCCGAGGCCGCGCAGAAGGCCGGCAAGTTCAAGGACGAGATCGTCGCCGTCACCATCAAGGGCAAGAAGGGCGACACCATCGTCGACCAGGACGAATACATCCGCCACGGCGCCACGATCGACGCCATGACCAAGCTGAAACCGGCTTTCGACAAGGACGGCACGGTGACCGCCGCCAACGCCTCCGGCATCAATGACGGTGCCGCCGGCGCGCTGCTGATGAGCGAGGCGGAAGCGGTGAGGCGCGGCATCACCCCGCTGGCACGCATCGTGTCCTGGGCAACCGCCGGCGTCGATCCGCAGATTATGGGCACCGGCCCGATCCCAGCATCGCGCAAGGCCTTGGAAAAGGCCGGCTGGTCGGTCGGCGATCTCGACCTTGTCGAGGCCAACGAGGCCTTTGCGGCACAGGCCTGCGCCGTCAACAAGGACATGGGCTGGGATCCTTCGATCGTCAACGTCAATGGCGGCGCCATCGCCATCGGCCACCCGATCGGTGCGTCCGGCGCCCGCGTCTTCAACACACTGGTCTTCGAAATGCGCCGGCGCGGCGTCAAGAAGGGGCTGGCCACCTTATGCATCGGCGGCGGCATGGGCGTCGCCATGTGCATCGAAGCACTCTGAAAAAGAAGTGAGTAGCAAACAGGGAGTAGTCAATAGGGAAGAATTGCGTCAGCGCGACGGGACGTAGATCCCTACTCGCTATTCGCTACTCCCTATTCGCTCTCCCGACCAAAGGGAGGGAACACGCATGACCAAGGTAGCAATCGTCACAGGCGGATCGCGCGGCATCGGCGCGGCGATCTCGATCGCATTGAAGACCGTCGGCTATTCGGTTGCCGCGAACTATGCCGGCAATGACGCCGCAGCGGCGAAATTCAAGGCCGAGACCGGCATTCCCGTCTACAAATGGTCGGTCGCCGACTATGATGCCTGCGCCGCAGGCATCCGCCAAGTCGAGGCCGATCTCGGCCCGGTCTCGGTGCTGGTGAACAATGCCGGCATCACTCGCGACGCCATGTTCCACAAGATCACGCGCGAGCAGTGGAAAGAGGTCATCGACACCAACCTGTCCGGCGTCTTCAACATGACGCATCCGCTGTGGAGCGGCATGCGCGACCGCAAGTTCGGCCGCGTCATCACCATCTCCTCGATCAACGGCCAGAAAGGCCAGGCCGGCCAGGTCAACTATTCCGCCGCCAAGGCTGGCGACATCGGTTTCAGCAAAGCTCTCGCTCAGGAGGGGGCTCGCGCGGGCATCACCGTCAACGTCATCTGCCCCGGCTACATCGCCACCGAAATGGTCAAGGCGATCGACGAGAAAGTGCTCAACGAGCGCATCATCCCACAGATCCCTGTCGGCCGCCTCGGCGAGCCCGAAGAAATCGCACGCTGCGTCGTTTTCCTCGCATCCGAAGATGCCGGCTTCATCACCGGCTCGACCATCACAGCCAATGGCGGCCAATACTTCGCCTGACCAAAACCACGTGGCTTGAATGTGCACACGTGCCGGCAGTGTCGCCGGCACATTTGTCTTTAGACGCAACGCTCCGATACAGCGCCGGAAGTTGTCCGGCGCCTCAAGTTCACGCGACCAGCTTGAGTTCGCGTCTCACCGCTTGCTTGCGCAGGCCCGGCTGCGACGACGCTGGCAGCTTCGCCATTTCGGCCCGGCTGAGACCTGACAATTTCATCGAGATCCTGCGCTTGACGAACGGCATCATGTTGACGACGCCGAGCACGAAATTGCGCAAGACGCGCCGCAGCGGTGTGCGAACAAGCGCCATGCCTGTCAGCCTGCCCGCCAGTTCGATCACCTCCTGCGCCGCGGGACGCCGAAGCGTCTCGTAGAGGTCGAGTTCGCTTTCCGGGCGGACACCGTTGATCACGTCGCCGAGCAGTTCTCCCAGCACCACGGCATCGATCAGGCCGGTGTTCATGCCTTGGCCGCCGGCCGGGCTGTGCACATGGGCGGCGTCGCCCATGACGAACAGGCGCCCCTGCCGGTAGGACTTGGCAAGGCGGTGATGCACGCGGAAGCGTGTACTCCAGGTCAGGTCGAGCACCTGCGCCGGGCTGGCCGACGGGCCGCGACTGTCGAGCAGCGCCTGGATGTCGGCAATGCCGGTCCGCTCAGGCGCCTCATCCATGGTCGCTACGATGCGGTATGATCCGTCCGGCAGTGGCGCGACGACGACCAGTCCGGCCGGAGAGAACAGCAGCGACACCTCTGTTGGCCCGAGCGGCCAGTCAAGGCGCACGTCGGCGAGTACAAAAGACCCTGCATAGGCCTCGCCGTCGAAGCCTATGCCGGCGGCCTCGCGCACCACGCTGTGCATGCCGTCCGCACCGACGACGTAGCGCGCCGAGATCGTCTTTTCGCGACCATTCTGGACGACCGTGACGTGCGCGCCATCGACCCCCTGCAATACCTCCTTCGCCTCGACGCCGCGACGGATGACACCGCCCAACCCGGCGATACGCTCAGTGAGGACCTTCTCGGTCAGGTTCTGCGGAATCATCAGCACGTAGGGATACGCCGAGGGCAGGCTCGAGAAATCGAGGTTGATTAGGACCCGGTCGCGATCACGTATGGCGAAGTTGTCAAGCTTCAGGCCGAGTTCGACCAGCCGCCCCGTAACGCCAAGCGGCTCGAGTGTCTCCAGCGTCTGCGCGTGGATCACTCCGGCACGTGAGGTGTTGAGGCCTTCGGCGAGGCGGTCGACCACGACGTGATCGACGCCTGCCTGATGCAGGGCAATGGACAGCGCCAGGCCGGTCGGGCCGGCGCCTATGACCAGGACTTCGGTGGTATCAGGCAGCATTTTCTCTCTCCATTTGTCAACGATTGGTGACTTTTATCTTGGGTGCTTGAGTTTGTCAACGCTCGTTGATATTTGATTTTCATGAGCACGAATCATTCGAAAAAGCCGAGCAAGTCGGATCGCACCCGAGGGCAAATCCTGGATGCCGCCAGAGATCTGTTTGCCGAGCACGGCTATGACGGCGCGTCGATCCGCGATGTCGGGACCCGCGCCTCGATCGATCCGGCCATGGTGATCCGCTATTTCCACAGCAAGGACGAATTGTTCGCCCGGGCGGCACTCGTCGACCTGCAACTGCCGGCACTTCGGGTGATCGACCCGGCCACCGTCGGCGAAACTTTGATCAGGCGGTTTCTCGAAGTCTGGGAAGGCCCGGCCAGCGGACCCGGCATGGCAATTCTGCTGCGTTCCGCGGCGTCGAACGAATTCGCCGCCGAAAAAATGCGCGAGATATTCGCCAACCAGGTGAGGCCGGTGGTTGCGGCGGTCGGCGATCTCGCCGACGCCGGTCGAAGGGCCGGGCTCATTTCGAGCCAGTTGCTGGGTTTGGCGATGTGCCGATATGTGCTGCGGCTACCGCCCGTCGTCGCTCTGTCACACGACGAGATCATCCGGAACGTCGGCCCTGCGCTGCAACGCTATGCCACTGGAGAGGACACGGCCTGAACCAGCGGTCCGGCCGGACCCGTCAACATGCAGCGGCTGCACCTAGCCAAAGCATGCAACCAATCTGTGCCGAAGCAGCACGCGGAGGTTAACAGCCACCCGCCGCCCTGTGCGAAAGCTGCTTCGTAACCTGTGGATTCTCGGTGGATAAGCTGTTCACAACACAAGATATTGGGGTGAACAAATCAGGAAAATCACGCCATCGCTGATTCGTCGCTGATTCGTTCCGGCTATGAGCCGAACGTTAACGACGACAGCCGGAATCGCCTGCCCAACTGCTTAACGCAGGTTAAGAAAGATCAACAATTTCATCATGTTGGTCGAGGCGCGCCTAGCCACCGTGATTGTTTCCAGGCAAAGGTTAACGGCAACACCCCTCTTAGCATGAAACGGGCCAGTTCAGCGATTCAGCATGTGGTGCGACTCGCGGCCGCGAAATCCACATGTAGCCGTGAACAAAAGCTGAATCTGCAGGAGTCACTGATTCGTCGCCGATTCGTTCCAGACTCGTTCTATCCGTTAATCCGCAGCCGATTGGAAGCTTGACAAAACCACCTTCTCGCCGCCGGCGGAACATTCCGCTTTCGCTTCGCGCCCGAAATCCCTATGTGTCGCCTGTCATACGCGCCATTTGAGGCAGCGCTCCCGACAACCAGAGGCCAGAAGCCTTATTTCCAGATCCCGGAAGCCTTATTCTAGGTTGATGAACATCCAGCCCAAACACACAGAGCCGCTGATCCTGTCGGGCCGCGACGTGACCGCCGTGCTCGGGCCCACCAACACCGGCAAGACCCATCTCGCCATCGAGCGCATGGTAGCGCATGAGAGTGGGATCATCGGCCTGCCGCTCAGGCTTCTGGCGCGCGAGGTCTACGCCCGCGTCTGCGAAAAGGTTGGCGCCCACAAGGTCGCGCTGATCACGGGCGAGGAAAAGATCCAGCCGCCGGGCGCCAGATATTCGGTCTGCACCGTCGAGGCCATGCCGCGCGAGACCGACGCCGCCTTTGTCGCCATCGACGAGGTGCAGCTCGCCGGTGACCTCGAGCGCGGCCACATCTTCACCGATCGCATCCTGCACCTGCGCGGCCGCCAGGAGACGCTGCTACTGGGTGCCGCCACCATGCACGGTATCCTGCAGCGCCTGCTGAGGGGTGTCTCGGTGGTGACGCGGCCGAGGCTGTCGCATCTTGCCTATGCCGGCTCCAAGAAGCTGACCCGCCTGCCGCGGCGCACGGCAATCGTCGCCTTCTCCGCCGACGAGGTCTACGCCATCGCCGAGTTGATCCGCCGCCAGCAGGGCGGTGCCGCCGTCGTGCTCGGCGCGCTCTCGCCGCGCACCCGCAACGCCCAGGTGGCGCTATTCCAGTCCGGCGATGTCGACTACCTCATCGCCACCGACGCCATCGGCATGGGTCTCAATCTCGATCTCGACCACGTCGCCTTCGCCCAGAACCGCAAGTTCGATGGCTTCCAGTACCGCAACCTGACCGCGGCCGAGCTCGGCCAGATCGCCGGCCGCGCCGGCCGGCATCTGCGCGACGGCACGTTCGGTGTCACCGGCCAGGTCGACCCGCTCGACGAAGAGCTGATCAAGAAGATCGAAGGCCACGAGTTCGATCCGGTGAAGGTGCTGCAGTGGCGCACCGCGCATTTCGACTTTGCCAGCCTCGACGCGCTGAAGCGCTCGATCGAGACCAACGCTCCGGTCGAGGGACTGACGCGGGCATTGCCTGCCGTCGACGCACAGGCGCTCGAGCATCTGTCGCGCGACGAAGACATCCGCGCGCTCACCACCAATGCCAAGCGCGTGGCGCTGCTGTGGGAAGCCTGCGCGCTGCCCGACTACCGCAGGATCGCGCCGGCGCAGCATGCCGACCTCATTGCCTCGATCTACACGGACCTCGCACGCCACGGCCATGTCAACGAGAATTACATGGCCGAGCAGGTGCGCCGCGCCGACACCACCGAGGGCGACATTGACACGCTGTCGCATCGCATAGCCCAGATCCGCACCTGGACATTCGTGTCGAACCGGCCCGGCTGGCTGGCCGATCAGGCACACTGGCAGGAAAAGACGCGCGAAATCGAAGACAGATTGTCGGATGCGCTGCATGAGCGGTTGACGAAACGCTTCGTAGACCGCAGGACTTCCGTCCTCATGCGGCGCCTTAGAGAAAATACCATGCCTGAAGCCGAAATTAGCCCTACCGGAACCGTCCTTGTCGAAGGCCACCATGTCGGCGAGTTGCAAGGGTTCCGCTTCACCGCCGACCAGACCGCCGGCGGCGAAGACGCCAAGGCGGTGCGCACCGCTGCCCAGAAGGCGCTGGCCGCCGAGTTCGAATCGCGCGCCGAACGCTTCGGCGCCTCGGCCAATGGCGACATCGCGCTCGGCTCGGACGGCACGCTGCGCTGGATCGGCGCGCCGATCGGCACGCTTGTATCAGGCGAAGACGCGCTGAAGCCGCGGCTGGTGCTGCTGGCCGACGAGCAGCTGACCGGCCCGGCGCGCGACAAGGTCGCCGCGCGTGCCGAGCGATTCGTCAATTTCCAGATCGAGTCGCTGCTGAAGCCGCTGGTCGACCTCAGGAACGCCGACCAGATTTCCGGCATCGGCCGCGGCATCGCCTTCCAGCTGGTCGAGAATTTCGGCCTCATCAACCGCCGCGACATCGCCGAGGAGATGAAGTCGCTCGACCAGGAAGGCCGCGCCGCACTTCGCCGGCTTGGTGTGCGCTTCGGCGCCTACCATGTCTTCGTGCCGGCGCTGATCAAGCCGGCGCCTGCCGGGCTGGTGACATTGCTATGGGCGCTGAAGAACGACGGCAAGGACAAGCCGGGCTTTGGCGACGTGGTCCATGCGCTCGCCTCGGGTCGCACCTCGGTGGTGATCGACCCTGCTTTCGACAAGACGTTCTATAAGCTTGCCGGCTACCGCAATCTCGGCCGTCGCGCCGTGCGCATCGACATACTGGAACGGCTGGCGGATCTGATCCGTCCGGCGACCAACTGGAAGCCCGGCCTCGGCCAGCGCCCGGACGGCGCCTATGACGGCCAGTCCTTCATGGTGACGCCGCCGATGATGTCGATCCTCGGCGCCACCGCCGACGACATGGAAGAAATTCTCAAGGGTCTCGGCTACCGTGCCGAGCCTAAGCCGGCCGTCGAGGTCAAGGCGCGGCTCGAAGCGCAGGACAACGCCGCCCGCGAAGCGGCGGTGGCGAAACTGGCGACGGAAGAAGCTGCACGAGCCGAGCAGGCCAAAGCGGCGGAAGCCGCGGCAACGGATGCCGCAGCAGAGGCAGCCGTCGAAGGGTCGGAGCCGGCATCGGACGCAGTGGCCGTTTCGGAAACCACGGTCGAAATTCCCGCCGAAATCACCTCCGACGCCGCGGCGGAACCTGCTGCGCCAGCCGTGGAAGAACAGGCGGACGCTCCAGTCGAAACCGTGCAAGACGAAGCGCCTGTAGCCGAGGCTGCGGCCGACGTCGCCGAACCGGCGCCGGTTGAACCGCAGGCAGAGACTGAGACTGCCGAGATCGAAGTTGCAGCGGCAGAAGAAGCCGCAACGCCCGAGCTGGCGGCAAATGCCGCGCCGGCAACGGACGCCGCGCCGGACGAACCTGTGGCGGTGACTGAAGCAGCCGTCGGCGAACCCGCTCCGGAAGCCGAAGGGCCAAAACCCATCCTGTTGTGGCGGCAGGGCCGCTTCGAACAGCGGCCGCGCAACCGCGATGACAACCGCAGGAACAATCGCCCGCGCAACGGACAAGCGCGCGGCCGAAGCGATGCGCCTGCGGATGCCGCCGGCGCACCGGCCGCCGCCGCTGCACCCGGCGAACGTCCGGCCCATGAAGGCCGTCGCGATGGAGCCGGCAAGCCGCGCTTCGACCGCTCGAAATTCAAGCCCAAGCCGCAGGCCGAAGGCGAACAGCGACGTGATGGCAGGCCGCAGGGCGAACGTCCCGACCGCCGCGAAGGCCGTCCCGACTGGAAGGGTGGCAGGCCGGATGGCAAAGGTGGCCCGCAAGGCGGCAAGCCGGCCTTCCAGCCGAAGCCGCGCGAGGAGCGCCCGGTGCGTTTCGATCCGGATTCGCCCTTCGCCAAGCTCGCCGCTCTCCGCGACCAGCTGAAGAAGTAGAACCCGGCTCGCTTCGATGGTTGCCGAAGGCCGCCAGCGCATCGACAAATGGCTGTTCTTCTCCCGCGCCGTGAAATCGCGCTCGCTGGCGGCGAAGTTGGTCGTCGCCGGCCGCGTCCGCATCAATCGCGACAAAGCAGCGCAGGCCTCCGACCAAGTCAAGCCAGGCGACGTCCTGACCATCACGCTCGAACGCCGCATCTTCATCTGGAAGGTGCTTGGTGCCGGTGCACGGCGCGGCCCGGCCGAGGAGGCCCGGACGCTCTACGAGGATATGTCGCCACCGCCCGCACCGAAGGGCGAAGCCCCTCCCGATGCAATTCCGGGGCTGCGCGAGGCCGGCAGCGGCCGCCCGACCAAGAAGGAACGTCGCCAGACCGACCGATTGCTCGGCGAAGATTGATGCCTGGCGTCCAAAAACACGCAGTGGTTCTGGGACAACGGCACGCCTGAGGCGAGAACTGAGCCCGGCAAACAGACGCTCTGCGGGACATGACTGACTTCCGCCGGGCCTGCAGTCTGGAATTCCATTCCGGAAACACCGGCACCGTCCGCAATGGCTACCCTTGCAAGCGGTCGACAAAGGCGTTACCTGACGGAAAAAGCCCAACAAAATGGGACGTCCCGGAGCCGACCGATGACCTATGTCGTGACCGACAATTGCATCAAATGCAAATACATGGACTGCATCGAAGTCTGTCCGGTCGACTGTTTCTACGAAGGCGAGAACATGCTCGTCATCCACCCCGACGAGTGCATCGACTGCGGCGTTTGCGAGCCGGAATGCCCGGCCGACGCAATCAAGCCGGACACCGAACCCGGCCTCGACAAATGGCTGCAGGTCAACACCGAATACGCCGAGAAATGGCCCAACATCACCGCCAAGAAGGAACCGCCGGCAGACGCCAAATCCTTCGACGGCGAGGCCGGCAAGTTTGAGAAATACTTCTCGGCCGAGCCCGGCGAAGGCGATTGACAACACGGCCGCAAAGGCCGGTATTACGCTGGGTAAGAGGCACGTCACATTAACCGGCTTGACAGCCGGCGCTGACCTGTGGCCTTCGCGTATGCAGCAAAACCTTGATTCTTCCGACTTTTTGTGTTACATCAGCGAAACATGCCGGTGACACAACGTCGATTTATGGCGCAGACGCCCCAAATCACTGAAAGGTGAAAATCCCATTCGGACCAGAGCGATCTGGGCCAGGCGGTCGCGATGTTGCGGTTTGCCGGTCCGGCTTTTCCGATGGGTTCATCTGTTGTGCGGCTAACGATCGGCTTCCCCGATCGCGCGAGTTCGGACCGGCAGGACGCCGGTGCCACAACAAGGAGTTCAGGGCGTAATGGCAACGATCACCCCGCAGAAGAAGTCCACCGCTGCGCGTCACGGTTTCAAGACCGGCGAGTACATCGTCTACCCGGCGCACGGCGTCGGCCAGATCGTCTCGATCGACGAGCAGGAAGTTGCTGGACACAAGCTGGAACTGTTCGTCATCGACTTTTCGAAGGACAAGATGCGCCTGAAGGTGCCGGTCGCCAAGGCGACCTCCATCGGCATGCGCAAGCTGTCGGAGGAGGATTATGTCGAGCGCGCGCTGAAGGTCGTGCAGGGCCGCGCCCGTGTCAAGCGCACCATGTGGTCGCGCCGCGCCCAGGAATATGATGCGAAGATCAATTCGGGCGACCTGATCTCGATCTCGGAAGTCGTGCGCGACCTCTACCGCGCCGACAACCAGCCGGAGCAGTCCTATTCCGAGCGCCAGCTCTATGAGGCGGCGCTCGACCGCATGGCCCGCGAGATCGCGGCCGTCAACCGCATGTCGGAAACCGAAGCCGTGCGCTTGATCGAGGTCAACCTCAACAAGGGCCCTAAGCGGGGCGCCAAGGCCGACAATGAAGAGGCCGAGCAGGAAGAAGCTGCCTGATCCTTCTCGCCTTTTCGAGAGATCCTGCCTGAAACGATTGGAGGCTCCGGTTTGACCGGGGCCTCTTTTGCTTTTGGGCGGCAGCTTCGATGTTGAAGATGCACCGCGCGCCAGCGTGCTGCATCACGGCTTGCCGGCGCGCCGAACCGTGGTGCCGTCCAGCGCGCGTTTTCGTTTAACGTGTGTCCCCACTTGTCGCCTTGCCAGCAAAGCAGACCGCAGCAATGGTTTCGCGCAATTCCTCGTCGGCGATCGGCTTGTGCAGGATGCGGCTGCCGCTGGCGCTGATCTCCTTGAGGCGCGAAGGCGAGGTATCGCCGGTGATGATGATGGTCGGGACAACGCGGCCGATATGGGCGTGAAGCGCACGGATCGCGTCGGTGCCGGTGGTGTCATTCTCGAGACGGTAGTCTGCGATGATCAGGTCGACCGGCGCATCGCCGGCAGCCAGCGCCGCCGCATGGGCCTTCCGTGCCTCTGCGGCGGAGCGGCCGGGATAGACACGATGTCCTTCCAGGCTGAGCAAGCGCACCATGGCATCGAGAACGTCGCCCTCATCCTCGACCACCATGATGCCGGCGGCACTGCTGGCCGGCGATGTCGTGTCGACCTCTGAGCGAGCCTGCACCGCGCCGGCCTTCGCGACGGTGATGGAAAACAGGGAACCGCGTCCGGACGTCGAAGCCAATTTCAGCGGGTGCCCCAACAGGTCGGCGGTGCGGCGAACGATGGCGAGCCCGAGTCCCAGGCCTTGCGTGCGGTCCCGCGCCGGGTTCTGCAACTGCACGAAGTCCTCGAAGACCATCCCCTGCTGATCGGCGGGGATGCCGGGGCCGCTGTCGAGGACCTGTATCTCCACACATGCGCCGCGCCGGCGACAGCCCAGCAGGACACCACCTTGCTTGGTGTAGCGAAAGGCATTCGACACCAGGTTGTTGAGAATGCGCTTCAGCATCATCGGGTCGCTGTCGACGCAGAGGCCGCTGTCGACCACGCGCCACGTAAGTCCGCGCTGTTTCGCCTCGGCGGCGAATTCATTGCGAAGATCACCAAAGAGGTCGCGCAGCGGCACCGCCTCGCTCGCGACCGTGACGATGCCCGCATCGAGCCGGGAGATATCGAGCAAAGCGTTGAGCAGCCCACTGAAGTTGCTGACAACCGATTTCGCCCGGCTGGCCAGGTCGCGCGCCTCGCGGGAGGGTACGTCGCCGCGCTGCCCCAAAACGGCAAGCGTCGAGACCAGCAGGCTCAGGGCATGGATCGGTTGGCGCAGATCGTGACTCGCCGCCGCCAGAAAACGCGTCTTGGCACGGTCGGCGGTCTGCGCCCTGTCGCGTTCCTCTTGCAGATGCTCGACCAGCGTTTCGTTCTCCAGTCGCAGGCTGACGGTTTCGCGCAGCATGCGGTAGGTGATACGGCAGTAGTAGAAATTGATCGCCACCAGCGACGCGAGCAGGAACAGGAAGGCGCCGGAAATATCGCTTTGGGTGGTCAGGCAGCGCAGGGCGACCGGCACCACCGTGGCCAGGATGGAACCAACCAGCGCCGGCGGAAAGGCCGACAGAGACGGCACGGTGCCGCAGACGAGACCAGTCAGGACGATGACCGTGAAGGACAGCACGATCGGCGCCTCGGGCATGAATCCGACCCAGCCAAGCACACCCCACAGAAGGCCTGACATGCAGGAAAATGCCGTCGCCAGCCGTGCCCAGCGCAAGATCGAGTGGCGATCCCGGGCGCGGCTGAAAAAACGGCGCGACGCCAGCACCCGGATAGCCGTCAGCAGATACAGCGCCGCCAGCCAGCCGATCAGCCAATGGGTGGAAACGGCCGTTCTCAGCACATAGACCGCCGCCATCGAGATCACGATGTTGGAGATGACCACGCCGTAGGAATTGCGATACAGGAGTTCGATCAGGGCCTGGCGTATCTTGTCTTCCTGCATCGAATCCCCCCAATTGCCCCAAGTATTCTCCGGGCGGTCTTCCCCGGTACCGTTGATCTACCGGCAACCTGTTTCGCATAAGTTGGCGATTGATCCATATACGCCGCTGCAGTCCTGGATGATGCCCTGATGATTCGCCCGCTCACCGCCATACTCGCCGACGACCATGCCATCGTGCGCGAGGGGCTGAAGCTGCTCATCTCGGCGATGGACAATGTCTCGGTCGTCGCCGAGGCTGCGGATGGCGAGGCGCTGCTTGGCCAACTGCGAAGCACGCGCGCCGACCTTTTGATCCTCGACCTCGGCATGCCAGGTGTCGCCGGGATGCAGTTCATCGCCACCATCAGGACCTTGGCGCCACACCTGCGCATCGTGGTGCTGACGGCCAATATCGAGCCGAGGACGGTGCGCGCCGCGCTCAGTGCCGGCGCCAGCGCCTACCTGACCAAGGACGGCGATCCCGAGGAACTCGGCGCCGCCATCGAAGCGGTCAAGAAGGGGGCACCTATCTGACGAAAACCGTTCGCTTCGCCGTCAGCGATATGGGCAGGGGCAGCGAGCCGATAGCCGCACAGGAAATCCTCTCCCCGGTGCCGCTGACGCGGCGCGAACGGCAGATCCTTCAACTGGTGGCGCAAGGCATGATCACGCGCGACATCGCCGAACGGCTGGGTATCAGCCTGCCGACCGCTCGCAAGCATCGCGAAAACCTGATGGGCAAGCTCAATCTCCACAACACCGCCGAACTGACCGCCTACGCGGTTCGTCTGGGATTGCCCGCCGGCTGACATCGCAGCCGCTCGGCAACGTCCCCTTAACCATCGGCAGATTAGCCAAGCCCGATCACGATCCAAATACGGCATCTGCCGTATGTTTTCGGCCTGACCCCCAGCCTACTCCTCCCACGGCTTGATCACATGGGAGGAGCCGTCATGCCGTCGCTGGATCTTTGGATTCCGTTCGCCCTCGCAACGCTCGCCTTCGCCCGCATGCCAGGGCCGGCGATTCTCTACATGACCGCGCAGACGCTGGCCCATGGCCGTCAGGCGGGATTGATGGCGGCACTGGGTGTTCATCTCGGCTGTTACGTGCACATCCTGGCCGCGGCGGTCGGACTCGCCGCACTGATGGAACACGCGCCGGTCGCTTTCTCGATGATCCGATTGGCGGGCGCCACATATCTCATTTCGCTGGGCCTTGCCATGTTCCTGGGATGGAACCGGATGGGCGAGGACGGTGCCAGGCCGGCCCCGAACACATTCCGCGACAGCATGGTCGTCGAGATCCTCAATCCCAAGACAGCACTGTTCTTCCTGACCTTCCTGCCGCAGTTCGTGGATCCGTCAGCCGCCATTGCCGTAGGGTTGCAATTCCTCATCCTCGGCATCGTCGTCAATCTTATCTTCTCGATGGCCGACCTGGCGGCGGTCGGCATCGCCTCGCTCGCCGTTGGCCGGTTCACTGGCGGCGGCGCCGGATGGGTGATCCCCAAGACATGCGGTTCGATCCTCATCGGACTTGGCGTGGCGCTCGTCAGCCATCATATCTGAACCTGCAAATGAAAAGCCGCGGCGTCAGGGGAGAGCCGACGGTGAAATTTTAGCGGCTGCCGGCAGCAAGGGCCAGTATGCCGGAGGGCGCCTCACGGCCAGCTCGCGCACCGGGCAAGATATCCCGGAAACCAGCGCCCCTTTTAGGGCCATCGCCCGAATCAACATACTCTGGGTCGCGCGCTTACGCGCCGCCGCCTTCCTTCTCAGCCTCCTGCTTCAGCGTTGCGATGAACCGCTTCGTCCGTTGCTGCTGCGGATTGTTGAACAGCACCGCGGCCGGCCCCTTCTCGACGACGACGCCGGCATCGAGGAACACCACTTCCTGGGCGATCTTGGAGGCGAGGCGCAGATCATGCGTCGCCATCACCATGGTCGTGCCTTCGCTGGCGAGCTTGCCAAGCACCTCGACCACCTCTTGCGCCAGTTCCGGGTCGAGCGCCGAGGTCGGCTCGTCGCAGAGCAACACTTTCGGCGACGGCGCCAACGCGCGGGCGATCGCCACGCGCTGCTGCTGGCCGCCCGACAGCGTCGCCGGCCAGGCGTCTGCCTTGTGCACCATCCCGACCTTCTCCAGCAGAGCCAGTGCCCGCTCGCGTGCCCTCTCAGGCGACCATTTCAACACCGTCACCAGCCCTTCCATGACGTTCTCGATCGCAGTGCGATGCGGAAACAGCTGGAAGTTCTGGAACACCATGCCAGTCTGCAGCCGCAGGCGCTGGATATCCCTGGCCGGAACCCTGCCGCCGGGGTGGAATTCGAGCGTCTCGTCGCCAATGCGCACCGTGCCCGAGGTCGGGATCTCCAGGAGGTTGATACAGCGCAGCAGGGTGCTCTTTCCCCCGCCCGACGGACCGACCAGCGCCGTGACGCTGCCTTCGGCAATGGTGACCGTCACGCCCTTCAACACGAGATTGTCGCCGAAGCGCTTTTCGATGTTGCTGAGGCCGATCATGAGCGCGCCTCCAGGAAGCCGCCATAGCGGTTGAGCCGGGTCTCCAACCGCGTCTGCAAGGCCGACAGCACCGAACTCAGCGCCAAATAGAGGATCGCCGCCTCGACATAGAGGATCAGCGGCTCATAGGTGGTGGCGACGATGCGCTGCGCCGCCTGGAACATCTCCGGCACGGTGATGGCGGCGGCCAGCGACGTGTCCTTGACCAGCGAGATGAAGGTGTTGGAGAGCGGCGGCACCGCGACCCGGCCGGCTTGCGGCAGAATGGTACGCCGCATCGCCTGGCCCCAGGTCATGCCGATCGAATAGGCGGCTTCCCACTGGCCTTTCGGCACCGAGCCTATTGCCGCGCGGATGATTTCCGACGTGTAGGCGCCGATGTTGAGCGTGAATCCGATCAACGCCGCCGTGAAGGCGTCGAGCAGGATGCCGACCGACGGCAGGCCGTAGAAGATGAGGAACAGCTGCACCAAAAGTGGCGTACCCCGGAAGATCCAGACATAGAAGCGCACAAGCGCGACCAGCGGCTTGGGGCCGAACAGCCGGGCGAGTGCAGCACCCAACCCAACGGCCAGCCCCAAGGCGAAGGACAACAGCGTCAGCGGCACGGTGAAGATCAGCGCCGCCCACAGCAGCGAAGGCAGCGACTCCAGCATCAGTTGCAGCCAGTGCGGCACGTATGACCCTCCAGATTGGTCGAAGCAGCTTGGTCAAGGCGAGAATGCGTCTGCCATATCACGACAAAAGCGGCGGGCCGTCAAAGACGGCTCGCCGCTCTATGTGTCTCATGGCCGCGGAGCGGCTCGCCTCGTAGATTACTTCGAAACATCCTGGCCGAAATAGGTGTCGGCGATCTTCTTATAGGTGCCGTCGGCCTTGATGTCGGCCAGCGCCTTGTTGATCGCGGCGACCAGTTCCGGATCGCCCTTGCGCACGATGACGCCGGAATAGTCGGCGTTTTCCTCTTGCGCGGCAATCTTCACATTGGCTTCGGGCTTGTGCTTCTTGAAGTCGAGGAACGACAGGCTGTCATTGATCGTGGCGTCGGCGCGGCCGGTCAAAAGCAGCTGGATCGACTGGTCGAAGCCATCGGTGCCGACCAGCTCGGCGCCGTTCGTTTCGGCCAGCTTGCCGAAATTCGAGGTCAGCGACTGCGCCGACTTCTTGCCCTTGAGATCGGCGAAGCTCTTGATGTCGGTGTTGTCGCCGCGCACGATCAGCACCGCCTTGGAGGCGATGTAGGGATCGGAGAAATCGTACTTGGCTTTGCGGGCATCGGTGATGCCGACCTGATTGATGACGGCGTCGTAGCGATTGGCGTCGAGGCCGGCGATCAGTCCATCCCACTTGCCTTCGAGGAACTCGGCCTGGACACCAAGCTTCTCGGCAATCGCCTTGGCGATTTCGACGTCGAAGCCGACCAGTGCACCGGACGTGTCATGGTAGGTGAACGGCGCATAGGTGCCTTCCGTGCCGATCTTGATGACACCGGCGTGCTTGATCTGGTCGAGATTGGGGCCGGCATGACCTGAAGCGACAGCCAGGGCCTGCAGCGTTCCGGCGATAATGAGCGACTTGAGCCATTTCATTTTTCTGTGATCCCGTCCTTGGCCGGCTGGCCGGCATATTTGTGAGCGCTGGAAACTGACAGATGCAAGCCGAAAAAATAAGGAACTGAATTTCAAAAACAGCGGGTTTATGAAACCATATTCTCTAAACGGTACTTTCCACTCGTGATTGCAGCCATCTCGGACCCCCTGAGAATCCTTCAGGCAACACAATCGCGCCGCTGCGGTCGCGGAACCTTTCCCGCGCATGGCAGTTCTGGCTGTTCTAGGGCACGACGCCGGCATTTCAACCCGGGCGGCAGCCAACTTTGCAAAGTCATTCGCACCACCCAGGGAGCGCCTCATGATGGAAGACACGGCAGGACGGATCATGGTCCGCGCGGCAATGAAGGCTCCCTACCTCGAGCGTGACGAAGAGCATCGGCTTGCATTGCTCTGGAAAGAGGACAACGACCAGAACGCGCTGCACTCAATCACCGTCGCCCATATGCGGCTGGTCATTTCCATGGCCTCCAAGTTCCGCCATTACGGCCTGCCGCTCGGCGATCTGGTCCAGGAGGGTCATGTCGGATTGCTCGAGGCCGCCGCCCGCTTCGAGCCGGAGCGCGAGGTGCGGTTCTCGACCTATGCGACATGGTGGATCCGCGCCTCGATGCAGGACTATATCCTGCGCAACTGGTCTATCGTGCGTGGCGGCACCAGCTCGGCCCAGAAGGCGCTGTTCTTCAACCTGCGACGCCTGCGCGCGCGGTTGGCGAATGGCACGGAGCCGCTCTCCAACGCCACGCTCTATCGCGAAGTGTCGGAGGCGCTTGGCGTCTCCGAAGCCGATGTGGCGATGATGGATTCGCGGCTCTCGGCGCCCGACTCCTCGCTCAACATGCCTATTGCCGACGATGCGGGTTCGACCGAGCGCATGGATTTCCTGATTTCGGACGATCCGCTGCCCGACGAGATCGTCGGCGACAAGATCGATGTCGCGCGCCGCTCGCTCTGGCTGAGGGAGGCGCTTCGCGCGCTCAACGCACGGGAGCTTAGGATCATCGAGGAACGGCGGCTGAACGACGAGGGCGCGACACTCGAAGCGCTCGGCGAAACCCTCGGCATCTCCAAGGAACGCGTCCGCCAGATCGAGGCCCGCGCCATGGAAAAGCTCAAGGTCGCATTGGTGAAGCAGAACCCGGAGTTCATGGCGACTGCCGCCTGAACGGCGGCAGGCGTCCAGCGGCGCCTACTTGTCGGTGACGATCTTGACCTTGTCGCCGGCCGAAACGGCGGCACCGGGCGACAGGGCGTTGAGGACGCGGAACAGGTCGAGCTTGCGGTCGACGCCGACCATCTGCGCCGAAAGTGAACCCATCGTCTGCCCAGGCTGGACGGTGACGACGCGGATGTGCAGCGGCTTCAGCGCCGCCTTTTCGGCAGCACTCAGTATCCGGAACGAGCCGCTTACCGAACGGGCGATCGTGTCCAGAGACGCGCTGGCGGAAGGGGCCGCGGTCAGCAGCCGGTAGACTTGGCCGCCAGCGCGGATCACCGCTATGTCGAATTGCCAGCCTTCGGCGCCGGCATGCGCGGTCGCCGCCTCATTGCCGTTGATGGTTTCCTGCTTGACGCTACTGTCGACGAGACCAGCCACCCAGCCGCTGCGGATATAGTCCGTCAGCGCCCGGTTCTTGTCGATGGAAACGCCATCGAAACGGATCGCTATGTCGCCGGGGCCGGTGGCCGTCACCGCTGCTGCCGAATTGTCGATGATGAAGCCGTCCGGCACCGTGAACGACACACCAAGGCCCGGGTGCAGGAAGGTTTCGCCGCGCACGTAGCCTTCCTCGGGCGTGTCGCCATAGAGCAGGCCGTCTATGCCGGCGAGGAAGGAATCGCGGTCGCGCGTGCCGACGCCCGGCGCGCCGAACTGGCGGGCATGGCGCTGCGCCAGATCAATGCGCTGCGGCGTGTTGGGGTGCGTGGCCAGGAAGTCCAGGCTAGCGTCGGTGGCGCCGCTGATCGAGCGGAAATCGGTATAGGCCGACATCGATTGAAGGAAGCGGCCTGCGGCGAAAGGATCGTAGCCGGCCTCGCCGATCGACTTGATGCCGATGGCGTCGGCTTCCAGCTCCTGGTTGCGCGAAAATTGCGCCAGCCTCAGCTTGCCGCGGATCAACGCCGCCTTGGCGGTCGGGCTGTCGCCGAGCACATCGGAGACCACCTTGGTCGCTAGGCCTTCCTCTGCCTCGAGCTGTTGGCGCTGCAGGCCGTGATTGGCGGTGACGTGGCCCATCTCATGCGCGATTACAGCGGCAAGCTCGGCCGAATCATTGGCCAGCGCCAGGAGGCCGCGGGTGATGTAGAGATAACCGCCCGGCAGCGCGAATGCGTTGACGTTGGGCGAATTTAGAATGGTGATGCGATAGGTCTGTGTCGGGTTGGCGGACACCACCGTCAAACTACCGACCACCTTGGCGACCATTCGCTCGAGCTTGGGGTCGGAATATTCACCGCCGTAAGTCGCCAGGATGCGCGGGTGCTGCGCCTTGGCCAATTCGGCGAGCTTGTTGTTGGCGCCGACATTGTCCACTGTGATCGGCTTGTCGGAAGGCTGGAAGCCGGATTCCTGAACTTCCGGCGGCGTGAACATCTGGCAGCTTGCCAACGCCACGGCAAAACCGGCCAGCGCGAGAAAACGCGCCAGCGGTTTCATTCCCAATGTGTTAGCGCCGATCGCCAGAACGGCTTCCTTTCGGGTCCCGGCGCATGACCACGAAAATCGGGGGCGATCTTCGGAACGCGTCATGCGCTATCTCAAACTGCTGCAGCATCCGTTGCCCGTCCCTTAGGGCGGGCGGCGGATACTGCAGGCAAATCACGGCCTGTGCCGGACCGGTAGGGCGACCTAGCCACACTCCCCCGGTCATGGCAAGCAAACGCCACATCGCCTGGAGCCGGTTTGACCGTAAATTATGTCCGCTTCCGGGCAACATCGCGTGATGTGGAATATCCAGCACCCGCGCCGATATAGCGCCGGAACGCCTCCGGACCAGCCCCGGTAAAGAAATCATCAGCCTTGCCGGTTGCGGCCACCAACCCATTGTCGACAAACACCATGTGCTCGCCGATGCGGCGTGCATCCTCGGGCTGGTGGGTGACAAATAGCACCGTCATGGCGCGTTCGGCATGAACGGCAGCAACCAGATTCAGCATCTCGTCGCGCAAAGCGGGTCCGAGCGAAGCGAATGGCTCGTCGAGCAGCAACACCGGTCGGTCGCGCACCAGCACGCGGGCCAGTGCGACGCGCTGGCGTTCGCCCCCGGAGAGCTCGCGCGGCAGGCGTTTCTCCTTGCCCGCGAGACCGGTGCGCGCAAGCGCCTCGGCGACCGCGGCGCGGTCCGCCTCGGTCAGTCCCAGGGAGGGCGAGCGACCGAGCCCGACATTCTGCTCGACGGAAAGATGCGCGAAGAGATTGTTCTCCTGGAACACCATCGACACCGGCCGCGCCGAGGCCGGCTCGGCGCTGACATCGGCCCCGCCGATCAGCACGCGGCCCGATTGTGGGGTCTCGAAGCCGGCGACCAGATTGAGCAGCGTCGACTTGCCCGAACCGCTCGGACCCATGATGGCGGTGATCTTCGCCGTGGCGAACTCGACGTCGAAGACAAGTGGCACCTCACCATAACTGAACGACACCTTGTCCAGCCGCACCGATGCGCCCTTTTCAAGCCTGCTGGCCGCCCCGTCACGCATCCCGGACCTTCTCCCTTCCCAGCCAGTGCGCCGCCACGATCAACGCGAGACAGACGAGGCCGAGCAGGAGTGCCAGGCCGGCGGCATCCTCGGTGCGGTAGCTGCCCATCCGAGCCAGAAGAAGGTAGGGCAATGTCTGCACGGAATCACTGCCGAACAGGGCAATGACACCGAGATCGCCCAGCGACAGCGCCATGGCGAAAGCGAAGGCCGTGGCGAGCGGGCGCCGCAGCGACGGCCAGTCGACCAGTATCAGCCGGTTCCAGCCCGCAATGCCGAGCTGTGCGCAGAGCCGTTCGTGACGCTCGCTCGCCGCATCATAGGCGGGACGCACGGCGCGCAGGGCGAACGGCATCGCCATCACCGCGTTGACGGTGACGACCATGACCGGGGCGATGGCAAAGACATCGCCGGCATGGCGCAGCAACAGGAACCAGCCGGCGCCGACGACGATCGGCGGCACGACAAGAACAAAGCCGGCGCCTGTATCGGCGGCGCGTTCGAGCAGTGTCTTTGCGCCGGCACGGCGGTTCAGCGCCAGTGCCCGCCGCGCCATGGTCAGCGCCAGCGACAGCATCACCGAGAGCAGTGCCGACAGGAAGGCGAGCGCCGCGCTGGTCAGCGTTGCCTGCCGGACAGTGGCCTCGCTGGCCAAACGGCCGAGATCCGCACCCAACCCGGCCATCACGGTTGCCGCCATCGGCCCAACGACGAACAGCAGCGCCAGGATGATGACTAGCGCGTTCAACCAGGTCTCGCTCCGATTCACCGAGATATAGCGGCGTTGCGCGACCGGCAAATTGGTGTCGCCGACCACATTGGCGCCCAGGCGCGTCAGGGCCAGCACAACGATAAAGGTCAGGGCGATCTGCAACAGCGTCAGTGTAACGGCCCGCGCGGGATCGAAATCGAAGCGCAGGGCCTGGTAGATGCCGACCTCCAGCGTCGTCGCGGCCGGCCCGCCGCCGAGCGTCAGCACGATCGTGAAGGATGTGATGCAGAGCATGAACACAAGCCCGGCGACGCCGGGCAGTGCGGCGCGCAGCGTTGGCCATTCGATCAGCCGGAACGCCGGCCGCGCCGCCATGCCGAGTTGGCTCGCCAACCGCCATTGGTCGGCCGGTATGGTCTGCAGCGCCTCGAGGAACAGCCGCGTCGCCAGCGGCAGGTTGAAGAAGACATGGGCGACGAGGATGCCGGACAGGCCATAGATACCCGGCCAGCTTCCGCCGCCGATCAAGGCAAGCACGCCGGCGAAATAGCCGGCACGGCCATAAAGCGCCAGAATGCCGAGCGCTGCGACAATAGCCGGCAGCGCCAACGGCACGGCGAAGATCTGCAGGATGAAGGCGCGGCCGAAGAAACGTGGATGTCGCGACAGAGCGCGCGCCACGAACAGCGCCGGGATGGCCGAAAGCAGCGTCGAGAGCGCCGCTTGCCAGAGCGTGAAGCGAATGACGCGAAGCAGATAGGGATCGAAGGCTGCCCAGGCGCCCGAGAAATCATGGGCGCCCTCGAAAAGCAGGCCGGCAAACGCGCCGCCGATCAGCAGCGCGATCGCGGCAAGCGCGACAATGCCGGCGCTGACGCGGGGATCAGAGGCTGCGCGTCGCACGCCGGACCACCAATCTCCGGATCGCGGCACTTACAAAGGATTGCGTTCCTTCGCGCCCCCCTCTGTCCTGCCGGACATCTCCCCCACAAGGGGGGAGATTGGCAATTTCGACGCCTCGCTCACTCCAGCAGCATTGGCGATTGGCGAAATCGCCGATGGCAGCCAATCTCCCCCCAAGCGGGGGAGATGTCCGGCAGGACAGAGGGGGGCGCCGTAGAGCACTCATCTTCGATAGCAAACTTATTTGCTCATCACCGCAAGCCATTCATCGACCCAGGCCTTGCGATTGGCAGCGACCTCTTGCGGGCTGAACAGCAAGGTCTTGGTCGGCTTGACCAGTTTGTCAAAGGCCGGATTGAGCGGCTTGTCGGTCTTGCCGGCCGGGAACATCCAGTTGGTCTCGGGAATGGCATCCTGGAATTTAGGCCCGGTCATGAAGGCCATAAACTTGGCCGCCAGCGGATTCTTGGCTCCCGTCGTGGTGATACCCGCCACCTCGATCTGCAGATACTCGCCCTCCTCGAAGGAGGCCGCCTGGTAGCGCCCGGTGTTCTCGGCGATCATGTGATAGGCCGGCGACGTCGTGTAGGACAGCACCATCGGCGCCTCGCCCTTGGTGAACAGCCCATAGGCCTCGCTCCAGCCCGGCGTCACGGTCAGCACCTTCGGCTTGAGCTTGGCCCAGGCCTCCGGCGCCTTGTCGCCATAAACCGACTTGACCCACAGAAGCAGGCCGAGGCCCGGCGTCGAGGTGCGTGGATCCTGGATGACGATCTTGTCGTCGGCACTGCCTTCGACCAGCTCTTTCAGGCTTTTCGGCGGGTTCCTCAGCTTCTCGGTGTCGTAGACGACAGCGAAATAGCCGTAATCAAAGGGGACAAAAGTATCGTCGCTCCAGCCACCCGGCACGTTGACATCAGTTACGCCGCCATGCGGCGCGAACAAGCCTGAGGCCTTGGCATCGGCGGTGAGATTGGTGTCGAGGCCAAGCACGATATCGGCCTTGGTCGATGCGCCTTCCAATCTGACGCGGTTGAACAACGCGACGCCGTCGGCGACCGAGACGAACTCGACATCGCAGCCGCATTCGGCCTCGAACGCCTTCTTCACCACGGGACCCGGACCCCAGTCGGCGGTAAAACTCTCATAGGTGTAGACGGTGAGCTTGTCCTTGGCCAAGGCCGGTCCGGACAAGGCCACGACAGTTGCTGAAACAAGAGCGTATAAAAGCGTGCGCATCGGCGCCTCCTTCGTTCGAATTGAAAGGAATTGAGGCGTCGGACTGTCCGAAACGTCTAATCCCTCCGCCGGTACAAACCGGATCAGGTTCAGCGGGTTGGCGAGACTGCCTCTCAGCCGGTCCGCGAAGATCGCGTCCGGCACCCCGTTAGAGCGTTTCGACACATAGGCCGGCCCGATCCGCCACGCAAGTGGGAGTTTGCCGCCTTCCGTTTCCCGTGCCGGGCTGGTAAGGGCCACACGATATGAGCACATTCACCATCCTGCTTGGCGGCGATCTCATCCGCACGCCACGGCTCGACCGTCAGGTCGAAGGCTCCCGCGTCATCGCCGCCGACGCCGGCATAGGCCATGCGCAGTTGCTGGGCCTCGTGCCGGAGCTGTGGGTGGGTGATTTCGATTCCGTGCCGGCGAACCTGCCGGACGATCTCGCTTCCGTGCCGCGCCGGACCTTCCCGGCGGAAAAGGACCAGACCGATGGCGAACTGGCCATCGCCGCAGCACTCGAGCGCGGCGCGACCCGGCTGGTGCTCGCCGGTGCTTTCGGCGGCAAGCGCGCCGACCACGCTTTCCTGCATCTGGCGCTTGCCTTGCGGCTGGCCGAAGCAGGGACCGATGTGCTCCTGACCAGCGGCGCCCAGGAAGGCATTCCCCTGCTGCGCGGAACGGCCGGCTTCGACTATGCCGATGGCACGCTGTTTTCGGTGCTCGGCTTTTCCGAGCTTGCCGGGTTGACCGTCACCGGCGCCAAATGGCCGCTGAACCACGTCAAGGTGGCCTTCGGTTCGTCGCTGACCATTTCCAACGAGGTCAAGGGCCGCCTCGAAATCGCGCTCGGCCATGGCCGCGCGATGCTGCTCGCTCATCCCTATCCCTTACCTGAAAGCTGACATGGCCCCGCCCCTTCTCAACCTCGACGGGATAAAACTGACCTTCGGCGGCACGCCGCTGCTCGATGGCGCCGCCTTGACGGCTTCGGCCGGCGACAAGATCGCACTGGTCGGCCGCAACGGGTCGGGCAAGTCGACCCTGCTGAAGATCGCCGCCGGCCTGATCGAGCCGCAGGACGGTGAGGTGTTCCGCCAGCCTTCGGCAACTGTCCGCTATTTGCCGCAGATGCCCGACATGGAGGGCTTTGCCACTGTCCGCGCCTATGTCGAGGCCGGGCTTGGCCCTGCCGACGATCCCTACCGCGCCAGCTATCTGATGGAGCATCTCGGACTGTCGGGTGAGGAACGTCCGAACGACCTGTCGGGCGGCGAGGCGAGGCGTGCTGCCCTTGCCCGCGTCATGGCGCCGGAGCCAGACATCCTGCTGCTCGATGAGCCGACCAACCATCTCGACCTCTCGGTCATCGAATGGCTGGAAGAAGAACTCATCCGCACCTCCTCGGCACTGATCGTCATCTCGCACGACCGCCGCTTTCTCGAACGTGTGTCGCGCGCCACCATCTGGCTCGATCGCGGCCAGACCCGCAGGCTGGACAAGGGCTTTGGCCATTTCGAGGAATGGCGCGACCTGGTCCTGGAGGAAGAAGAGCGCGAGCAGCATAAACTCGGCCGCCAGATCGTTCGCGAAGAGCATTGGCTGCGCTACGGCGTGACGGCGAGGCGCAAGCGAAACATGCGCCGGCTCGGCGAGTTGCAGACCATGCGCCAGCGTTTTCGCGGCCATCGCGGTGCCGAAGGGTCGGCGACCATGGTGGCGAGCGACGCCGCCGAGTCCGGCAAGCTGGTGATCGAGGCGAAGAACATCGAGAAGAGCTTTGGCGATCTAACCGTGGTCAAGGGGTTTTCGACCCGCATCCAGCGCGGCGATCGCGTCGGCCTGGTCGGGCCGAACGGCGCCGGCAAGACGACGCTCTTGAAGATGCTGACCGGCGAGATGAAGCCGGACGCCGGTTCGGTGCGGCTCGGCACCAATCTGGAGATCGCCACGCTCGACCAGAAGCGCGAGGCGGTCGACCCGCAGGAGACGCTGGCGCAATATCTCACCGACGGGCGCGGCGAGAACCTCGTCATCAATGGCGAGCAGCGCCACGTCGTCTCCTACATGAAGGATTTCCTGTTCAAGCCGGAGCAGGCACGCACCCCGGTGCGCGAATTGTCCGGCGGCGAGCGGGCACGGCTCTTGCTGGCGCGCGTGCTGGCGCGGCCGGCAAACCTTCTGGTGCTCGATGAGCCGACCAACGATCTCGATATGGAGACGCTGGAACTGCTGCAGGAACTGGTCGCTGGCTTTGCCGGCACCGTCATCCTGGTCAGCCACGACCGCGATTTCCTCGACCGCACCGTGACCAGCCTGATCGCACCGGATGGTGACGGCCGCTGGATCGAATATGCCGGCGGCTACTCCGACATGCTGGCGCAGCGCGGCGGCACCAGGCTGGACGACCGCAAGGCGCGCGCGAAGGCCGAAAACGGCGAAGCGCCAGTGACGGCCAAGAGTGAAGCGGCTGCGCCAAAGGGGCCGGCGAAGAAACTGTCGTTCAAGCAGAAATTCGCGTTGGAATCGCTGCCCAAAAAAATCGAGGCTGTGACGGCTTCGATCTCAAGGCTGGAGAACAACATCGCCGATCCGGCCTATTACGAGCGCGACCCGGCCTCGTTCCAAAAGACGATCGCCGCCCTCGACAAGGAGCGCGCTACGCTGGCGGCGCTCGAGGAAGAATGGCTGGAGCTGGAGATGTTGCGCGAGGAAATGGAAGGGTGAAGGATTGCGTGGGGGCTTTTATGCGCCTAGATTATGCGCATAAAAGGAGGCGATCTTTATGCTTCAATCGACGTCAAAACCTCAGCGACAATCTGTGAATACGTCCATCGACTCTCGGTTGATCAGCGATGCGAAAGCTTTGGGCATCAATATCTCACGCGCCGCCGAAGAGGGCATTGCAAAAGCAATCTCGGCAGAAAAAACGCGCCGATGGCAGGAAGAAAATAAGGAAGCTATCGACAGCTCCAATGAGTATGTCAGACGCAACGGACTGCCACTGGCCAAACACCGGCCGTTCTGATGGCGCGTTATGATTTCTATAGGAATGCCGCGGGCGGCGGTTATCTTCTCGACGTGCAATCAGACCTTCTTGAAGGACTAAGCACCAGGATCATCATTCCGCTGATGCCGCCCAAGATAGCCCCGGTTCCTGGTCGCCGATTAAACCCGACCTTCGCCATAAATGGCAAAGATCATGTGATGGTCACCCAGTTTATGTCAGCCTTCTCTGCCTCGGAATTGCCGGATCCAGAGGGAAGCCTTTCCAGGCACCATGACGAGATTGTCTCCGCGCTCGACATGCTGTTCCAAGGCTTCTGAACTGCTCCTTCTCAGCCAGCCGTCTTGGCCTGCCAGGCCTTGATCGCCTCGTCGAACACCTTCTCGCCGGGAATGCCCTTTTCCATGGTCAGCAGTGCCCGCCGTCCGGTCTTGTAGACGACCGGTACGTCGATCCAGTCCTGGCCGCGAAGCAGGGTCATGTTGGCGTCTTCGTCGGCCTTGGTGTCGTTGAGCGCGACGAGGAAGAAGCCGTCGGCGATCTTCGCCGGAATGCCGATCAACGGGCTGCCGGCATCCTGTTCCGAACCCTTCATGGCGACGCGCAGGATGTTGTCGACACCGCCGCCCTCGAAACCGTCGGGCGTCAGGAAGATCATCTCGATGATATGGCTGGCCGGCAGTGTCTGATCGGTGTTGCGGCGGATGGTCATGCGCAACTGGATGTCCTTGCCGGGAATGGTGGCCTCGGCACGGATCGCCGGCTCCGGCGGCAGGTCGCCACCGGGCGATTCCTGCACCAGCGACCAGACGATATTGCCGGGCTCGGCGGAGCCCTGGGCGGTGCTGGTGCGCTCCTCGTAGAAGATCGCCTTCTGGCCGACAGGCAGAGCGGTTTCCGCAGGCGCAGCTGCCGGTGCGGGCGGCGTGCCGGCAGCATCGGGCGGCGCTGCCGGGGCAGCTCCGTTGGCAGGCGGCGTTGCGGGGGCGGCACCTGTAGCGGGGGGCGCTGCCGCGGCAGGTGTGCCTGCGGCCGGAGCGGAAATCGCCGGTGCGTTCGTCGCCGAGGGCGGCGTGGTCAGCGCGGCGACCGATTCGCCTTCGCCGATGCCGCTTTGGCCACCGGCCGGACCCGGGTCGACTTCACTGCCCTGCGGCGTCAGCCGCTGCGTGAATTTCGTGCTTTCGGCCTCCGTGCCGCCAGCCGCGGGCGCCGGAGGCGTTGCCGCGGCATCGGTTGCCGGCTTGGCAGGCGCTGGTTTCACCGGCTCGGTCTTGGCGACCTGATTGCCGCCAAGCCCAAGCATTTTGCCGAAGGCATCCTTGTTCAGCCAGATTCCGTAGCCGCCGCCGGCTACGACCAGAAGAGCGACGACGGCCGCGATCAGCCCACCATAGCTGCGCTTGCGCTCGGCGGGACGCAGGCGCTGGAAGGTGTCCGACACCGGCTCTTCGTCGCTGGAAAAGACATCTGCCTCGTCCTCCGCCTCGTCGGCATCCATACCTGGAAGAGGCGTGTCGGCGCGAGCCGGCTGGGAAGGCGCCGGCGTCGCCCTTTGCCAGCTCGGCTCGACCTTGGCGGCAGGTGGTGGCGCGGGCTGATAAGATTCAGGCTTTGCAGCGGGCGGTGCGGGCCAGGCCGATTCGGCCTTGGCCGGCTGCCGTGTATGGCTCGGCTGATTCTTGTTGCGATCGATCGACGAAAAGATGTGTTCCAGCTCCGCCAGCGGATCGGTCTCCGGCAGGCTCTTGGCATAGTCCCGCTCGACACTCGCGATCGCGTCTTCCAGCGAACGCATCTGCGTGGCTATGGCTTCGGCGGCCGGCGGCGGCGAATATTCCTCAAGCTTCTTCGCCAGCATGGTGCGAACGCTGGCATAGATGCGCGTACGCTTTTCCGGCGTCTCGTCGCCATGCTTGCCGAGCGCCTTTTTCAGAATAGCAACGTAATCTGCCATGCTTCAGTCGACCTGTATTTTGTTTCCGCGCCGGCCCCCGCAAATCGGCCGCGATGCCCGGAAAGGCTTCAGAAACTAGTCTTGAAACGGATCGGTCACAAGTATCGTGTCGTCGCGTTCCGGGCTGGTGGAAAGGAGTGCTACCGGGGCACCGATGAGCTCCTCGATGTAGCGGACATACTTGACGGCCTGGGCCGGCAGATCGTTCCAGCTGCGCGCGCCGGCTGTGGTGCCTTTCCAGCCCTCGAGCGTCTCGTAGACCGGTTCGACACGTGCCTGCGCGCCCTGGCTGGCCGGCAGATAATCGATCATTTCGCCGTCGAGACGGTAACCTGTGCAGACCTTGATCTCGTCCAGCCCGTCAAGCACGTCGAGCTTGGTCAGCGCGATTCCCTTGATGCCGTTGACAGCGACGGCCTGGCGTACCAACACCGCGTCGAACCAGCCGCAGCGGCGCTTGCGGCCGGTGACGACGCCGAATTCATGGCCGCGCGTGCCGAGGAATTCGCCGACTTCGTTCTTCTGCTCGGTCGGGAACGGACCCTCGCCGACGCGTGTCGTATAGGCTTTGGTGATGCCGAGCACATAGCCGATGGCGCCTGGGCCGACGCCGGAGCCGGCGGCAGCCTGTCCGGCAACCGTGTTCGACGAGGTTACGAACGGATAGGTGCCGTGGTCTATGTCAAGCAGCGTGCCCTGCGCGCCCTCGAACAGGATACGCTCGCCAGCCCGGCGCTTGTCGTCGAGAATCTTCCAGACCCGGTCCATATAGGGCAGGATGTCGTCGGCGACCGAGGTCAATTCCTGCATGATCGCGTCATGCGTGACTTCCGCATGGCCAAGCCCCCGACGCAGCGCATTGTGGTGCGTCAGCAGCCTGTCAACCTTCACGGGCAGTGTTTCCAAATCCGCCAAGTCCATCACCCTGACCGCGCGCCGGCCCACCTTGTCCTCGTAGGCGGGGCCGATGCCACGACGGGTCGTGCCAATCTTCGTCCCGGAATTGGATGCGGCGTCCTCACGGAATCCGTCCAGCTCCCGATGCAGGGACAGGATAAGCGCTGTGTTTTCGGCTATTTTCAGGCGATCCGGTGCGACTTCGACACCTTGCGCCTTGAGCTTGGCCACCTCGGCGACGAAAGCATGCGGGTCGAACACGACGCCATTGCCGATGATGGACAGCTTGCCCTGGCGCACGACGCCCGACGGAAGCAACGACAGCTTGTAAACCTTGCCGTCGACGACCAGCGTATGGCCGGCATTGTGGCCGCCCTGGAAACGCACCACGACATCGGCCCGCTCCGACAGCCAGTCGACGATCTTGCCCTTGCCTTCGTCACCCCACTGCGAGCCGACGACCACCACATTGGCCATGTTTCTTTTCCCTTGAGACGCCGCCAAGCGGCTTGAATATGGTTCGAAACGACAGGCCTCTATAACGTCAAGACCTCGCGAGCGCGACCTTTCTTTGCCGTCGAAAATGCCCTGAGGCACAACAATTTTCGGCTTTGACATCATTTACTTGGGCGAGCGACCGCAATAGGCCGGCAAACACCGCAGCTCCGGCGACTGGAATCCCGCGATGCATCGAAGCGCCTACATATTCCTGCTGCTCACCACCTTGCTCTGGGGCGGAAATTCGGTGGCCGGCAAGCTGGCGGTCGATCACGTTTCGCCGATGACGCTGGTCTTCCTGCGCTGGGTGCTGGCCGTGGCGATCATGCTGCCCATCGGCTGGAAGACCATCCAGAAGGACTGGCCGGTCGTCCGCAAGCACTGGTTCGTGCTGGTCGCCCTTGGCGCCAGCGGCTTCACCCTGTTCAACACCATCTTCTACACGGCGCTCAACTACACGACAGCGATCAATGTCTCGATCGAACAGGCGGCGATGCCGATCCTGATCATGACTGCCAATTTCGTCTTCTTCCGCCTGCGCGTGAACTGGGCGCAGATTGTCGGCGTCGTGCTGACCATCGCCGGCGTGATCCTCACCGCCTGCCATGGCGACCCGCGCCGGCTGTTGACGCTGGAACTCAATTTCGGCGATGCCATCATGCTGGTCGCCGTGTTTCTCTACAGCGGCTATTCGGTCGGGCTGCGGCTGAAGCCGGTCATGCACTGGCAGAGCCTGATGCTGGCCCTGTCGGTTGCGGCACTCGTCACTTCGCTGCCGTTCTTCCTGTGGGAGGTCGTCGCCGGCAAGGTCATCATGCCCGATGCGCGCGGCTGGACCGTCATCGTCTATACGGCGATCGGCGCCTCCGTCGTTTCGCAGATCTTCTACATCAGAGGCAACGAACTGATCGGCGCCAACCGCGCCGGCCTGTTCATCAATCTGGTGCCGATCTTCGGCACGCTGCTGTCAGTGCTGATCGTCGGCGAGACGTTCCACCTCTATCAGGCACTGGCTTTGGTGCTCGTGCTGGGCGGCATCGGGCTTGCCGAATACAGCGGGCGCAAGATGGCGTTGGCGGACCACCGCGGCTGACATGTGGCGGCTGACGCTCTCCCCGGTGCAGCGATTCACGCGAACAGCATGGATTTAGCCAATGGCCTGGAAGCAGCGGCATAAACTCTGCCGCGTCCCTACTTGGAACATTTCACCTCCAGCGGAGTTTGATTTGAACGGCATGGAGGCGACATGATGAGCCCCAACCCTCGCAGCACGGCAAGCATTGCCGGTCACCCTATCCATCCCATGCTGATTCCGTTTCCGATTGCCTTTTTTGTCGGCACCTTCGTTTGCGATCTTATCTTCTGGCGAACAGCCGATCCCGGATGGGTCACCGGGTCGCTTTGGCTTCTCGGCGCAGGCCTGATCATGGCAGCCTTGGCTGCGCTTGCCGGCCTGACGGATGTTCTCGGCGATGTTCAGATCCGCAATCTCACGACGGCATGGCTCCATGCCGGCGGCAATGTACTCGTTGTGTTGATCGAGCTTTACAACTGGTACTCGCGGTACGCCGGCGGAGCGGCGGCCGTGATGCCAACCGGCTTCGTCCTATCGCTGATCGTGGTTCTCATCCTGCTGTTTACGGGCTGGAAGGGTTGGGAACTGGTCTACCGACATCGCGTGGCTGTCTCCGATGGATCCGACGAGTTGACCTGAACCGGCCGCCGCGCCGGCCGGCATCAACGAGGGGGTCGGCGACCGCCTGTCCTCGATCACATCGCGTTGATGTCGAACTGCAGCCGCTTGGCCGAGTCGATCGACTTATGCGCCTTGACCTTTTCCAGCACGGCCTCCGGGAACGGGGCGTCGAGATAGAGCAGCGCTATGGCATCGCCGCCCGGCCGGTTGCGGCCGAGCTGGAAGTTGGCGATGTTGACGCCGTTCTCGCCGCAGACGGTGCCGAGCAGGCCAATGATGCCCGGCGCGTCGGCATTGGTGGTGTAGAGCATGTGCTGGCCGACCTCGGCATCGAGGTTGATGCCCTTGATCTGGATAAAGCGTGGCTTGCCATCCGAGAAGCATGTGCCGGCGATCGAGCGCGTCATATGCTCGGTCTTCACGGTCAGCTTGATATAGCCGTCGAACACGCCCGATTTGTCGCGCTTGACCTCGGCGACGATGATGCCGCGCTCCTTCACCATGATCGGCGCCGACACCATGTTGACGTCCGAGACCTGAGGCCGGATCAGCCCGGCGAGTGCGGCGCTGATCAGCGCGCGCGTATTCATCGTCGCGGTGGAGCCGTCGAACAGGATCTCGACCTCCTTGATCGGATCCTCGGTGACCTGGCCGACGAAGGCGCCGAGCACTTCGGCAAGCTTGACGAAAGGCTTCAGCCGCGGCGCCTCCTCGGCGGTGATCGACGGCATGTTGATGGCGTTGGAGACGGCGCCCTTGATCAGATAGTCGGCCATCTGCTCGGCAACCTGGAGCGCGACATTCTCCTGGGCCTCCGTCGTCGAGGCGCCGAGATGCGGCGTCGCCACCACATTCTCCATGCCGAACAGTTCGTTGTTCTCGGCCGGTTCGACCTCGAAGACGTCGACGCCGGCGCCGGCCACCTTGCCGCTCTTCAGCGCCGCGATCAGGTCGGCCTCGACGACCAGCCCGCCACGAGCGCAGTTAATGATGCGCACGCCCTTCTTCATCTTGGCGATCGCCGCGGCATCGATGATGTTGCGCGTCTTGTCGGTCAGCGGCGTGTGCAGGGTGATGAAATCGGCGCGGGCGAACAGTTCGTCGAGCTCGACCTTGTCGACGCCAAGCTCCTCGGCACGGCTGTCCGACAGGAACGGGTCGAACGCGATGACGTGCATCTTGAGGCCAACGCCGCGCGTCGCGACGATCGAACCGATGTTGCCGCAGCCGATGACGCCCAGCGTCTTGCCAGTGATCTCGACGCCCATGAATCGGTTCTTTTCCCATTTGCCGGCATGGGTCGAAGCGTTGGCTTCCGGTATCTGGCGGGCAAGCGCGAAGATCATCGCCACCGCATGTTCGGCTGTCGTGATCGAATTGCCGAACGGCGTGTTCATCACGATGATGCCCTTGCGGCTTGCCGCCGGGATATCGACATTGTCGACGCCGATGCCGGCACGGCCGATGACTTTGAGATTGGTAGCGGCGTTGATCAGTTTTTCGGTGACCTTGGTCGCCGAGCGGATGGCGAGGCCATCATACTGGCCGATCACTTCGGCGAGCTTTTCCTTGTCCTTGCCGAGATCGGGCAGATAGTCGACCTCGACGCCACGATCCTTGAATATCTGCACGGCGGTGGGGGAGAGTTTGTCTGAGACGAGAACGCGGGGCGCCATGGCGGCCTCCTTGAAATGGATTTGATCCTGATGGGAATGGGCGGCCCGAAGGCCGCCGCGAATGATCTCAGGCCGCCGCTTTGAGCGACGCCTTCTGCGCGGCGAAGGCCCAGTCGAGCCAGGGCAGCAGCGCCTCGAGATCCGACGTCTCGACCGTCGCGCCGCACCAGATGCGCAGGCCGGGCGGTGCGTCGCGATAGGCACCGATATCGTAGGCGACGCCTTCCTTGTCGAGCACCGACACCAGCCCCTTGGCGAAAGCCGCCTGCCCCTCGGCGTCGAGCGCGGACACGTCCGGGTCGGTGAAGGACAGGCAGACGGACGTGTTCGACCGTGTCGCCGGCTGGACGGCGAGATGACCGAGCCAGGAGGATTTGCCGACAAAGCGATCGAGGACGGCCGCATTGGCATCCGCCCTGGCGATCAGCGCGTCGAGGCCGCCGGTCGACTTCGCCCAGTTGAGCGCATCGAGGTAATCCTCGACGCACAGCATCGAGGGGGTGTTGATGGTCTCGCCCTTGAAGATGCCTTCGATCAGCTTGCCGCCCGAGGTCAGGCGGAAGATTTTCGGCAGCGGCCATGAAGGCTTGTAGGTCTCCAGCCGCTCGACGGCGCGAGGCGACAGGATCAGCATGCCGTGAGCGCCCTCGCCGCCCAGCACCTTCTGCCAGGAGAACGTGACGACATCGAGCTTTTCGAAGTCGAGCCTCTGCGCGAATGCGGCGGAAGTCGCATCGCAGACGGTCAGGCCCTTGCGGTCCGCGGGAATGAAATCGCCGTTCGGCACGCGCACGCCCGACGTGGTGCCGTTCCAGGTGAAGACCACATCGCGGTCGAAATCGATCTTGGTGAGATCAGGCAGTTCGCCGTAGCCGGCTTCGATCTTGCGCACGTCGGCGAGCTTCAACTGCTTGACCACGTCGGTGACCCAGCCGGAGCCAAAGCTCTCCCAGGCGACCATGTCGACGCCGCGCTCGCCGAGCAGCGACCACAGCGCCATCTCCACCGCGCCGGTGTCCGACGCCGGCACGATGCCGATGCGGTAACCCGCCGGGACCTGGAGAATTTCCCGCGTCAGCTCGATCGCCTGTTCGAGCTTGGTCTTGCCGATCTTGGCGCGGTGGGAACGGCCGAGCGCGGCATTGTTCAGCGCCTCGACCGACCAGCCGGGACGTTTTGCACAGGGACCTGAGGAAAAATTGGGGTTTGCCGGACGGAGTCCGGGCTTCGTATGCGTCGTCATCGTGGTCTATCCTTCCAGATAGTGGCCCCTCGTTGGGGAGGGGTGGCCCACGGACGGCGATATGCGTTCAGACTTCGGGCGTCAAGAGGAAAGTTTTTGTCGCTGCCGGGATACCGGCGATCCCCGATCAGGATGTCGTGACTTCAAACGCAAACGGCGGACTCCGAAAGATCCGCCGTCTGCGTTTTCGTGCATGCCGTACCTACTACCAAAGATCGTAGCGCAGCCCGAGCTTGACCGTCTGATAGTCTATGCCCTTGTGGATGTTGAAGGCGCCATCGTCATAGGCGACATATTTTGCACTCGGGACGGAGAAATATTCGTAGCCCAGATCGACGGAAAGGTTTTTCGAGACCTGATAGGAAAGTCCCGCACCGATCGAATATGCGAGATTGAATTTGGCCTCCGTATCGGTTTGACCTTCATACCCGGCAGGATCATCGCAGAAAAATCCGCCTGTACCAGCGGAATTGACTGGCGATTCCTTGCAGTCGCGTGCGCCGATGCTCCTATAGTACTTGTTATACGCAACGCCGATACCGCCACCAAGATAAGGGGTGATTCCGACATAGGTGCCAAGATCTACATAGCCGTTGGCCATGAGGCTGTAGCCTTTGTTGGTGCCGTTGTTAATGAGATCGCACGCTTGCGTTGCCGCTACGGAATTGATGGTCCCAAAACCGTCGTCTACGAGCGTCGAGCCGCCGCAGGTCGTGGCCAGATTTTGATGATCGCTAAATTTGTTGGTAGGCAGAATACCACCGTTCAACTCCACCCGAAGATAGTCATTGACGTGGTAGCCCATGCCGATGCTGCCGGTAAAAAGGCTGCTGTCGGATGTGAAGCTGTTCAGAGGCCCGCTCGAGGTCTCCTCGTGTTCGAAAGGATGGCTGAAGGCGTAGCCGATATCGCCGCGCAGATACCAGCCGGAGCCGACCTCGACAGGCACGTAGTCGGGTGCCTGGTCGACATAGATCGGCGGATCGTAGTCGGCCGCATGCACCGGCGTCAGCGGCAGGAAGGCCAGTGCACCGAGCGCCAGCGCCATACGCGATGTAAGTTTCATGGTCCCCGACTCCCGAATTTGGCGCAGCCCGCAATCGCAGCGGCAGCCATCGTTTCAAGGAGCATTGTTAACCATAGTGGTTAAGTGCCGGTTAAGGCTAACAGAGCGTTAGCGAATTCATTTCCCCTGTCGATTCCAGGCGGCCCAACGAAAAACCGCCCGGCTGAGGCCGGGCGGTTTGTGAAGAATGCAAGTAATGTCGATGCTGTTACTTGGTGTAGATCGGCTCGGGTTCGGGCTGGTAGGCCACGATCGGCGCGGCGCAACCGTTGCTGCCACCGAACTGGTAGCGCAGGCCACCGCGCACTTCGTGCGTGTTGATGCCACGATCGAAGCCGGGACCGGAGCTGGTGATGTTCCAGTCGAACATGCGGCCGCCCTGAATATGGGAGAAGCGGTAGCCGGCATCGAGAATGATCTTGTCGGTCAGGCAGTACGAAGCGCCGGCCATCAGACCGTAGGCGAAACGCCAGCTTGATCTGCCGGGATTGAACTCGGTGGTGTTCGGGTCGTAGACATCATCCCACTTGACGCGGGCGCCGCCGATGCCGGCGCCAACGTAAGGCGTGATGCCATGGTAGGTGCCGAGATCGACATAGGCGTTGGCAAGCAGCAGCAGGGCGCTCATCTTCGATACTTCGGTCGAAGTACCGTTGATGTCCGAGGTGCCGCCGTTGAAGTTCGACTTGAACCAATAGTCGGCCGTCAGGTCGGTCCGGAAGTGGTCGTTGATCTTGTAACCAACGCCGGCACCGAGCGAGAAACCTCCCTTGAGCTTGCCGAAATCGAAACTTCTGGTGCCGGGCGTGACCGTACAGTTACAGGGATCGACGGTGTAGGTCATATAGTCGATGCCGCGCACGGTCGACTTGTGATAATCGATATCGCCGCGGATATACCAGCCGCCGACCTCGACCGGCTGCTCGTAGATGGCCTGAGGCGGAGCCTCTTCAACCATTGGCTCCGGCAGATCGGCCGCGAACAACGGCCCTGCCAACCCTGCGAACAGGAAGGCGAGCAGGGCCTTTCTTGCTGTCTTGAACATGCTTGTCACCCCTGAGAAGCTCGGAACGGCGAACCCGCCCGAAATGCGATTGGCTTTCAGTCGTGGATAATGAATTGCAAAGGTTAAAAGGCGTTTAACCCTGTTGCTTAACCACGAATCTCGAAACTTCTAGGGATAGGCGCGAGATTTACGGACACCGAACAAAGTGGCGGCTGACAAGAAAAAGCCCGCCGAGGGGCGGGCCTTGGACCGGTTAAGGGAGCGCGGCGCTCCTGGTTGTCAGATCCACGTCCTGCTGGACGCGCTGGGATCAAGCGGCGCTGCGCGTTTCCGAGATGATGTCCACTATGCCATTGACCACGGACTCGACCAGTTGCGGGTCGTCGCCTTCGGCCATCACGCGGATCAGCGGCTCTGTCCCTGATGGCCGGATAACCAGCCGTCCGGTCTTGCCGAGGCGGTTGCGGGCGTCTTCGATGGCGGCCTTGACCGGCGCCTCCTCAAGCGGCTTGCCGCCGGAAATGTGGACGTTCTTCAGGAGTTGCGGCACGGGTTCGAATTTCTTCGACAGTTCGCTGACCGGCCGCCCCTGCCGCTTGATGCAGGCGAGCACCTGCAGCGCCGAGACCAGGCCGTCGCCGGTCGTCGAAAAGTCGGACAGCACGATATGACCCGACTGTTCGCCGCCGACATTCAAGCCATGCGCACGCATATGCTCGACGACATAACGGTCGCCGACCTTGGTGCGGTGCAATTGCAGCTTCATGTCGCCGAGGAAGCGTTCGAGGCCCAGATTGGACATCACGGTTGAGACGACACCACCGCCGGCAAGCCGCCCGCTCTGGTGCCAGGATTCGGCGATCAGCGCCATGATCTGGTCACCATCGACGATCGCGCCGTTTTCATCGACGATAACGACACGATCGGCGTCGCCGTCGAGCGCGATGCCGATGTCGGCGCGCACTTCGTGCACCTTCTTTTGCAGGCCGGCCGGATGGGTCGAGCCGCATTCCTTGTTGATGTTGAAGCCGTTGGGCTCGACATTGATGGCGACGACTTCGGCGCCCAGTTCCCACAGCGCCTCGGGCGCCACCTTGTAGGCCGCGCCATTGGCGCAATCGACAACGATCCTCAAGCCGGCGAGCGACATCGAGCGCGGCAAGGTGCGCTTGGCGAATTCGATGTAGCGGTCATGCACCCCGTCGACGCGCTTGGCGCGGCCAAGCCCGTCGGAATCGGCGAGCGCCAGTTCGATATCCTTGTCGAGCATGCTCTCGATGCGCTCCTCGATTTCGTCGGAGAGCTTGTAGCCGTCGGGTCCGAACAGCTTGATGCCGTTGTCGTAATAGGGGTTGTGCGAGGCCGAGATCATGACGCCGATATCGGCGCGCAGCGAACGCACCAGCATGGCGACAGCCGGCGTCGGGATCGGGCCGAGCAGGAACACGTCCATGCCGGCGGCACAAAGACCGGCGACCATGGCATTCTCGATCATATAGCCGGAAAGCCTGGTGTCCTTGCCGAGCACGACACGATGTCGATGGCTGCCGCGCTGGAAGGAAAGGCCGGCGGCCATGCCGACCCGCATAGCGATTTCAGCCGTCATCGGAAACTTGTTGGCGCGTCCGCGAATGCCGTCCGTGCCGAAATAATTCCCTGCCATGCTAGTCAGCTTCCTCGACGTTTCTTCCCCGGCACGTCATGCCACAATTGGCCAGGGCGCTATGATCACATTGTGTGATTGTACGTTACCAATCCTTAGAAAACCATTGTTGTGCACTGCACACATGTGGCCGCAACCTGACATGCCCAGACTGCCATGTTGCAATATACAAGTCATGCGAGCCTTTCAGCGCGGATGCACGAGGAAAATCTTGCTCTGAACCAGACAACGGACAACGATTTCATCACCTTATCGGGAGAAACCGGTTTTCGGCGATATATACGCCACTTAGCATCTGGCGCAACCGCCCGTTGAGCGATATTGATCTGCAGGGACGTATCATGGGCTGCTGCAACGGAGAAACGCTATGCTCATCCACCGACTTGCCACTTTGACCGGCCTCGCCGTCGCGACCTTGTTCCTGGCCGCGCCAGCCAACGCACTGACGATGGCCGAGTGCAGCACGAAATACAACGCCGCCAAGGATGCGGGGACACTCGCCGGCGCGACCTGGAACCAGTTCCGCAAGGCTCAGTGCGGCACCGACGCCGCCGCGACGACCGACGCCAAGCCGGCCGATACCAAGAAGGCTGCCGAGACGAAGCCGGCCAAGGCGGCCAAGGCTGCCGCCGCTGCGGACGACAGCACGGCCAAGGGCCTGACGGCGAAGGAATGCAGCACCAAATACCAGGCGGCGAAGGCTGCCGGCACGCTGAACGGCATGAAGTGGAACGACTTCCGCAAGTCCGAATGCGCCGCCGGTGCATCCGCCGCTGCCGCCGCCAAGCCGGCAACCACCAAGGCTGCCGCGGCCCCCGCCGACGGCAAGGGTCTGAGCATGGCCGAATGCAGCACCAAGTATCAGGCCGCCAAGACGGCCAACACGCTGAAGGGCATGAAGTGGAACGACTTCCGCAAGACCGAATGCGGCGCCGGCGCATCGGATGACGACACGGTGCCGGCCGCCGACGAGGCCAGCTACACCAAGGAGCCGGCGAAGCCGACGACGGCTGCGCCCAAGGGCGTCAAGTTCCCGTCCGCGATCTCGGCGAAATATGCCAGCGAGACCCCCGGAAAGGGCCGCATGCACACCTGCCTCGACCAGTACTATGTCCTCAAGGACGCCAACGCGCTCGGCGGCCTGAAGTGGATCCAGAAGGGCGGCGGCTTCTACAGCCTGTGCAATGCCAAGCTGAAGGGCTGATCGCTTAGCCATAGTCTCCAAACAAAGGCCCGCGCATCGCAAGATGCGCGGGCCTTTTTTGTTGCGCGAAGACGCACACTGCCTTGCTCGCATCTGCATGTCGCCGGGCTGTCGGCATCATCAATTCGCCTACACTGCCCACCGCCAAGCTCATCGGTAGCCCGTAAAGATTCTGGTTGAACATATCAAGAACAAACCATATACAAAAAGACGTCAAACTTATTATCAACCAGGAGGGTCTTATGCACGGTTTGAGATTGGCGGTATTGGCTGCGACCGCATTTGTCGCTTGGAGCGTCGCCCCCGCAAGCGCACTGACGATGAAGGAATGCGGCGAGACCTATCGAACAGCCAAGGAAGGCGGCACTCTGAACGGCATGGACTGGACGGCTTTTCGCAAGGAGAAGTGCGCGACATCAGCAGCGGACAGTGTCAGCGAGGATACGGTCAAAACCGAGCCGCAGACGAAAAAGGAAACCAGCGCGGCGGTCGCCCCCACTGTAGCGCCCGCGGGCGTGACATTCCCGACCACGCTGGCCGCCGAGTTCAAGACCGAAAAGCCCGCGAAGGCGCGCATGAAGACCTGTCTGCAGGGCTACCATGGCAACAAGGACGCGGGCACGTTGAACGGCCTTCGCTGGATCCAGAAGGGCGGCGGTTATTACAGCCTGTGCAATGCCAAGCTGAAGAGCTGAGCGACAAGACATCTGAAGAAGAGAAGGTCTGCGAACCGCAGGGTTCGCGGGCCTTTTTGTTGCCTTCGAGGGCACGCCAGCGGCGACGTTGCCAATCTCCCCCTTGCGGGGAGATTAGCTATCACCTTGGCTTTCGCCAATCGTCACCGTCGCAGATGCGAGGTCGCGGACAACTCCTCCCCAACGCCAAAAACAAAAAACGCCGCGGAGCAAGCCGCGGCGTTCGATGAAATCAGTGGTCAAGCTCAGCTCGATGGCTGCGGTTCCATGCCGCCTTCGGGCTCAGGACCCTTCTTTCGCCGGCCGCCGGACTTCGGCACGGCCGAGCCACGGCTGGGCGGCGTGTCGTCGCCAAGGTCGCGCGCGGGCTTGTGGCCGGCGATCAACTGCTTGATCTCCTCGCCGGACAGCGTCTCATATTCCAGCAGGCCCTGTGCCAGCGCGATCCATTCCTTCTTCTTCTTGGTCAGGATGGACTTCGCCGACGAATAGGCCTCGTCGATCAGGCGGCGCACTTCGGCGTCGATGATCTGCGCCGTTTCTTCCGAGACGTTCTGCGTGCGCGCCACCGAATGGCCGAGGAACACTTCTTCCTGGTTGTCGCCATAGGCGACATGGCCGAGCTTGTCGGAAAAGCCCCAGCGCGTGACCATGGCGCGGGCCAGCTTGGTCGCCTGCTCGATATCCGAAGAGGCGCCGGAGGTGATGTTCTCCTTGCCGAACTTGAACTCCTCGGCGACGCGGCCGCCCATCATGATGGCGAGACGCGAGATCATGTATTTGTAGCTCATCGAATAGCGGTCGCCTTCGGGCAACTGCATGACCATGCCGAGCGCGCGACCGCGTGGAATGATCGTGGCCTTGTGCAGCGGATCGGCCGATGGCACGTTGAGCGCGAGAATGGCGTGGCCGGCCTCATGGTAGGCGGTCAGCTCCTTCTCGGCCTGGGTCATGGCCGACGAGCGGCGCTCGGCGCCCATCATGATTTTGTCCTTGGCGTCCTCGAATTCGGCCATGGTGACGAGGCGCTTGTTGCGCCGTGCCGCCATCAGCGCGGATTCGTTGACGAGGTTCATCAGATCGGCGCCGGAAAAGCCCGGCGTACCGCGCGCGATCACCTTGAGGTCGACATTGGGCGCCAGCGGCACGTTGCGCACATGCACCTTGAGGATCTTCTCGCGGCCGACGATGTCAGGGTTCGGCACCACGACCTGGCGGTCGAAGCGGCCTGGCCTGAGCAGGGCGGGGTCAAGCACGTCGGGCCGGTTGGTGGCGGCGATCAGGATGATGCTTTCGTTGGATTCGAAGCCGTCCATCTCGACCAGCAGCTGGTTCAGCGTCTGCTCGCGTTCGTCGTTGCCGCCGCCGAGGCCGGCGCCGCGATGACGGCCGACCGCGTCGATTTCATCGATGAAGATGATGCAGGGTGCGTTCTTCTTGGCCTGGTCGAACATGTCGCGGACTCGGCTTGCACCAACGCCAACGAACATCTCGACGAAGTCCGAACCGGAAATGGTGAAGAACGGCACATTGGCTTCGCCGGCAACCGAGCGGGCGAGCAGCGTCTTGCCGGTTCCCGGAGGGCCGACAAGCAGCACGCCGCGCGGAATCTTGCCGCCGAGCCGCTGGAATTTCTGCGGATCGCGCAGGAACTCGACGATCTCTTCCAGATCTTCCTTGGCTTCGTCGACGCCGGCAACGTCCTGGAAGGTGACGCGGCCATGCGCTTCGGTGAGCAACTTGGCCTTCGACTTGCCAAAGCCCATCGCGCGGCCGGAGCCGGACTGCATCTGGCGCATGAAGAAGATCCAGACGCCGAGGATGAGGATCATCGGCAGCCAAGAGATCAAATAGCCGAACAGCGAATTGGAACCGTCTGTTTCAGGCCGCGCATTGATGGTGACGTTCTTGTCCTGCAGCCGCGAGACCAGCGAAGGATCGCCGGGCGAATAGGTCTGGAAGCCGCTGGCATTGTCGGTGTAGGTGCCGCTGATGCGGGCGCCCGCGATGGTCACCGTCTTGACCCGGCCCGCCGCGACATCCTGCAGGAACTGCGAATAAGGCACATCGCTGGAAGCCCCTCGCGTCTGCGGCGTCTGGAACAGATTGAACAGGGCTATGAGCAGGACCGCTATGATCGCCCAGAGCGCGAGGTTGCGATAGTTCGGATTCATCAATTGTCCCGTTGGCGTCCGCGGGGCGGACACGCGTCATGAGAGGAAACTTGCGCCTAACATAGGGAGAGCACCTCCCCTTGCCAAGCATAACAGCACGTCTGGGTTAAGCTTTCGCGCAACCATCAGCCGGCACTATGGCCGCTGAAGGGCAAGGGCGGGACCGGGGCCGCGCCAATCAGCCCGGCGACGGCCTGCGCCGGCGCCAGGTCGAAGGACGGCAGGAAGCGGGCAAAGGGACTAACGACCGGCCGCACTTCCACCATCGCAGACTTCAGTTCATATCCAGGCAAACCAAGGCATTCCCCGGCGTGCCACAACGCCGGTTCGGCCGCGAGCGCGGCGCGCATCAGGCTCGGCGGGGCTTTTCCTTGGCCCGTCGCCAGCCGCTTCGCCGCTGCCGTGCCTAGCGGGGCAATCAACAATGCGCTGCTGCTGTCGTTCAATGTGATGCGCCGGCGGCCATCCCACAGGGTGCTGCCAGTAAGGGTTGCGGCGGCGGGCAGGCCGCGCGCCTCGCGGCGCAGGAAGATGCCGGAGCGCCGGGAATCGACAACCGTCCGCGACAATGTGGCGCAAAGAAATCCAGCCCTCAGCCGACCGAACAGAGCCTCGCTGCGGGCCTGATCCGGCAGGAAGGCAATTCCGCCGGTCATGGCCAGCAGGATACGCAACGCATAGACGGCCGCTCGCTCGTCGCCTGTGTTCAGCAAGAGCGGATCAAGACGAATGAGCCCGCAGGACAGCCGGGTCGCGAAATCGCCGATCAAACTTGCGGCGGCGAGGCCGAGTTGACTGCGCGCGCGGCCCTCATGCGCGGCCAGCGCCAGTGCATCGTCGATGCGCTGCGCACCGTTGCTGTCGGCAAGGGCTGCCCGCACACGCGGCCGCTCGAAGGCCGCGTCGATATTGGTGGGGTCGTCGGCCCAGCCGACATTCTCACGCCGCAGGACGTCGCGCAGCGCCTCGCGCCGCAACCCGAGAAGCGGCCGAACGATCCACTCGCGCCAGTCATACAAGGTGGCCGGCGCCATGCCGGCAAGTCCCCGGCCTGCCATTTCGGCATGGCCTTGGCCCCCGTCCCGCGCCAATCCTTCTTCGCGCGCTTGCCGCATCAGCACCGTCTCTGCCTGGTCATCGGCGGTATGGCCGGTGAGGATCAGGCCGATGCCTTCAGCTTGTGCCGCCTCGGCCAGCAGCCGGTAGCGCACCTCGCGAGCAGCCGCGGGCAGGCCGGTCGATGGCTTGGGGCCCGACCATGTCAGGATGCGGTGTGAAATTCCGAATCTGGCGCACAGCTTCGCCACTGTTTGCGCTTCCGCAGCCGAACCGGACCGCAAACCGTGGTCGATCGTTACCGCCAGCAGCTTGGTTGCCGGCGCCGTGCAGTCGAGATGGTGCTTGAGAAGAAGGAGCAGGGCGGTCGAGTCGCTGCCGCCGGACACGGCCGCAACAGCGCCGCTGGTAAAATCGATATGCGAAAGAGGGTTAGTCGAAAGGTCCGGCTCGGTGTCGAGCATAATGCATGTCGCCCAAAAGTGATCCCGGTTTCAGGACAACGACATGTAGGACAAGGATCAGCAGGCAGCCAGAGCCTTCTCCTGCTTGACGCGTTCCTTGAGCGCACTGGAAATATCAGGGTAGCGCTTGCCGACCTCGCTGAAGGTGGCACAGGCAACGTCATGCTGCTTGAGGCCGACCAGCGACACGCCGAGCTTCAGCAACATGTCGGGAGCTTTCTTGGCCTTGGGGTAGTCCTTGCTGGCGGCAAGGAACGTCTCGGCCGCATCGCGGTATTTCTGCTGGCCGAGCAATGACTCACCCAGCCAGTAATGCGCGTCCGCCGCCTTCGCATCCTTGGGGAAGCGGGCGATGTGGTCGCGAAAACCTTGCTCGGCGGTGCCGTAGTCACCCGAAAGGATGAACTGGTAGGAGTTGCGGTAAAGCTCTTCCGGGTTGTTGGTGGCGGGCAACGCCGCGACCACCGTATCGGATTTGCCGGCCTTGGGCGGCGCCCCGGCGACTGGCGCGGTGTCCTGCGCCGGCGCGGTCGATTGTGTGTTGCCGCCGGCATCGATGACATTGCCATTCTTGTCGACGGTGATGGTGCCGAAATTCTTTTCCGGCGCTCCCGTACCGGGAATAACCTTGCCGGGGTCGCCGTCGGGAGATTCGACGATGACGTCCTCGACCGTCTTGCCGCCTGCCGATTGATCGTTGGCGGGCGCGGCGCCGGCATCGGCCGGCGCCCGTATTGCCGGGGCCGCCGCCACATCGTTGTCGGTGCCGGTGGTGGCGTCCGATTTCTTCTGCGCCGGCGGCTGCCCGCCTTGCGTGCCGCCGCCTTCCAGCTGCTGGAAGCGGAATTCATTGTCTTCCTGCTGCTTGCGGATCTGCTCCTGCATCTGCAGGACCTGGAAATTGAGTTCCTCGATCTTGCCGTTCATCTGCCGCAGCTGCTCTTCCAGGCTGGTGACAGCGGCAGGATCGGATTGCACCAGCTGAACCTGGTCCGGTTTCTTCTTTTGACCGAAAAGGCTGGGCAATTCGATACTGGGAAGATGGAAGGTAAAGCCGCTGTCGGTTGATTGCCCCGTGCCGCTCGCCCCGGTGCCGCTGGCCAGGGCGGTGACGCCTGATAGGAGCAGCAGCGCAAGCGTGCCGCTCAGAACCGATCTCAAATGCATGTGCCTCTCGCAGTGATTTCGTTAGCTTGTTCGCGCCTTCCAACCAGAATGGGACCAGCCAAGCGCCCTCGGCTCATAGCAGGAGCCGAGACTTCGGCCAAATTTTGTTTCGAGCATCGTCCGGATATGAAAAAGGCGGCCCCAAGGCCGCCTTTCGCACAGGTATGTTGCATTTTTAACGCTAGACGGCCGCGTGTTCTTTGACGCGCCGGTCGGCTGCGTGATGCTTCAGGAGCCAGCGCCGCTAAGCGTGGTGACCGCGCGGCGGTTCTGCGACCAGCAGGAGATGTCGTCGCACACCGCGACCGGACGTTCCTTGCCGTAGGAAATGGTCTTGAGACGGCTGGCCGAAACGCCCTTGGCAACGAGGAAGTCGCGGGTGGCGGCGGCGCGGCGGGCGCCGAGCGCCAAATTGTATTCGCGCGTTCCGCGTTCGTCGGCATGGCCTTCGACGACGATGGCATACTGCTTGTACTGGTTCAGCCACTGCGCCTGGCGCGAGAGCGTCGTCTGCGCGTCGGCACGGATCGAGGTCGAGTCCGTATCGAAGAAGATGCGGTCGCCAATGTTGACGGTGAAGTCCTGCGCCGATCCGGGTGTTGCGGCGCCGGCGCCGTTAAGGCCAAGATCGGCCGCGTTGTTCGGCGTCTTCTTCGAGGCGCAACCTGCGATGGCGAGCATCGCCACCAGCGCGATCATGACCGGGTTTCTGGTAAGTGCTGCAATACGGCCCATGCCGCCTCTCCTTCGTATTTCGAGTGATCTATTTTGAGTGATTTCGTTGATCACCCAGTAACCACGTTTGGGTTAACCGGCATTCAAGAAACACGGTTAATTTTGCTTTAAGCTGCCCGTCCGCAGCCCGTTGCCTAAGCCACATTTCACGCGGACCCTAGGCGTAAATACGGCCAAAACGCGACAAAGAGATGGAAATGAGGAATTGAAGAGTTGGGGAATTGAGGAACTGAAGAGAGAATTCACTTCAGCTTTTCTCTCAGATTGATCAGCATGCCGTAGATATGGGCATAGGATCGCAGCCAATCGTCGTGTTGTGCCTGGCTGATGTATCCAAGGTCGAACGCATAGGAAATCCACGTCTCCACCTCGCTGCATGACCCCATTGCCATCGAAATGAACCGCGCGAATTCGGGTTTGGAGTGAGTCTGCTTGGCAAATCCTTCAGCCAAATTGGCGCAGATTCCTTTGCTGGAGCGACGCAACTGATCAGCCAGTGCGTATTGCTCCATTTTCGGGAAAGCGAGCGTAGCTTTATGGACGTCAAGAGAAACCACATAAGCGCGCTTATATACCTCTAGATCCTTCGCGCGATTAATGTAGCCGCCCGCCTTCTCCATTCTTCAGTTCTTCAATTCCCCAGTTCCTCAATTCCTCTATTCAAGCAGCGGCGACCAGGCCGGGTCCGAAGCGAAGTTCGCCGTCGGGATCGATTGCTCGTTGCGTCCGGTCAGATCGACCGAAACCAGTTTGGGCCCACCGGCGGAATCGCGGAAGAACATCAGCACGCGGCCGTTCGGCGCCCAGGTCGGCCCCTCCTGCTGGAAGCCGGAGGACAGGATGCGCTCGCCCGAGCCGTCGGTCTTCATGACGCCGATCTGGAATTCGCCGCCGGTCTGCTTGGTGAAGGCTATGAGGTCGCCGCGCGGCGACCATACCGGTGTCGAATAGACGCCGTCGCCAAAGGAGATGCGGGTCTGGCCCGAGCCGTCGGCGCCCATCACGTAGATCTGCGCGCGGCCGCCACGGTCGGAGGTGAACACCACCTTGCTGCCGTCGGGCGAATAGGACGGCGAGGTGTCGATGGCGGTCGAGTTGGTCAGCCTCGTCGTCGAGCGGCTGCGCAGGTCCATGGCGAAGATGTTGGAATTGCCGTCGTCGCGCAGCAGGCTCATGATGACTTTCTGGCCGTCGGGCGAAAAGCGCGGCGCAAAGGTCATGCCCGGGAAATTGCCGACCAGTTCGCGCTGGCCGGTCTCGATCTGCAGCAGATAGACCCGCGGCTGGCCGCTTTCATACGACATATAGGTGATTTCCTGCCGGTTCGGCGAGAAACGCGGCGTCAGCACGATCGACCTGCCGTCCGAGAGATAGCGCACATTGGCGCCGTCCTGGTCCATGATCGCGAGGCGCTTCTTGCGCGCATTCTTGGCGCCGGATTCGTCGATGAAGACGACGCGGGTGTCGAAATAGCCTTTTTCGCCGGTCAGCCGCTCATAGATGGCGTCGGCGATGATGTGGGCGACACGCCGCTGATTGGCGTCGTTGGCGAAGAACTGCTCGCCGGCCATCTGCTGGCCGGCAAAGGTATCCCACAACCGGTACTGGGCGCGGATGCGGCCGTCGGCTTCCTTGCTGACGCTGCCGGTGACCAGCGCCTGCGCGTTGATCACCTTCCAGTCGTCGAAGCGCGGTGCTGCATCGGGGTTGGTGATCTTCTCGATAAAGGCGCTCTTGTCGATCGGAGCGAACAGACCCGAACGCTTCAAATCGGCGGTGACGATCTGCGAAATCTGCGCCCCAAGCGCGTCGCCGCCCTGGAAATCCGTGATGGCGATCGGCAGCGGCTCGACATTGCCCTTGTTGACGTTGAGCTCGACCAGCGCCAGCGCCGGCAACGTGCTGGCAGCGGTCATGCCCATCGCCATTGCTGCGACCATCAGGAGCGGCTTGAGGATTGATTTCATGTCTTCTCGCTTCTCGTACTGATTTCCGGATACGCGGGCCGCCTCAGAGGCCCAGCATCTCCCTTGGATCGAAGGTGACGCGGACGTCGGCCCAGATGTCCTGCTTGCCGGCGGGAACCTGCAGGCCGGTGACATCGCATTTTTGCACCGCACGAACGGCACTTTCGTCGAACTGGCGGTTTCCGCTCGACGTTTCGACCGCCGGGCGTCCATCCAGCTTGCCGGAGGCATCCAGGTTGAACCGCACCACGACGACGAAGTTCTCGGAACCTTCAAGGCCCGCGGGAAGGGTCCAGCAGCCGCCAAGCTGGCTTTCCAGGGCACCCATTTCGGACCTGGAAAGCTTCTGGCCCTGATCCTTGTCGCCGCCGAGCGACGCCTGCTGGGTCGAGCGCTTGGCGCCGCCGCCGGATGGTTTCTGCTTGTCTAGGAGCGCCGAAATCTCGTCGGCGTTGAATTGCTTGTCGTCGGACTTCGGCTTCGACGACGCTTCCTTGACCGGCTTGTCGGCGTTCTTGCGTTCCGGCGCCTTGGCGCTTTCGGCCTGCGCCGGCTGCGGCTTCGGCCGCGCTTCCGGCGCGGGAGCGGAATCCGGCAGCTGCGTCGCCTCGGCGGGCGGCTCCTGCGCTATGGCTTCAGCGACGGCGTCGGGCGTCGGATCGATGGCTGCGGTCTTGTCCTGCGGTGGCGGGGTTGGCGCCGGCTTGGCCGGTGTCGGCTTGGGGTCGGCCTGCTTGACCGGCTCGGGCTTAACCTCTTCCTTGGGCGTCGGCGCCGGCGCCACTTCCGTTGCCGGGGTGGGCTTAGGCTTTTCCTGCGGCTTCGGCACGTCCTCGGGCTTCGGCTTTTCGATCGGGGTCGGCGCGGGCGGCGGAGCCGAGGTCATGTCGACGGGCTTCGGCTTGGCTTCCGGCGTTATCGGCTTGTCGGTGTCGACGCTGTTCTCGCCGACCTTCTGCGCGTCCGGAACGATGTCCGGGCGCTGCGTCGGCACGGGTGCCGGTTTTTCATGCATCACGGCCTTCTTGTCGCCCTGCAACGTCTGCGCAATGGCTTCCATGGGCACGATATCGACCGCGACCGACTCGACGTCGGACGACGGAAGTGCCGCCGGCGCCGTCAGCGTGAACAGGCCGAAGGTCAGCGCCGCCGTATGCAAGATCACCGATGTGGTGAGGCCGGTCTTCATCGCGCGTCTATTGGTCCTGTTCCTGCAGTGAAACCAGGCCGATGTTCTTGTAGCCAGCGGCCGAAATGCGGGCCATCACCTTCATCGCCGTACCATAGTCGGTGGACTTGTCGCCGCGGATGAAGATGCGCTCCTCATAGCCGGTCTTCGAGATTGCCTGCAGCTTGGCCACCAGCTCCTCGATCGGGATCTCGGTTTCCTGCAGATAGATCTGGCCGGCGGCGTTGATCGAGACGGTGATCGGCTGCGTGTCGGCATTCATCGCCTTGGCCTGCGTATCCGGCAGGTCGATCGGCACGCCGACCGTCAGCATCGGTGCGGCGACCATGAAGATGATCAGCAGCACCAGCATCACGTCGACCATCGGCGTGACGTTGATCTCGGACATCAGTGCATGGTGACGGCCGCGCCGCCTGTGGCCGCGCCCGCCGCGCCCTCCCATGCCCATCGACATACCCATCTGCTACTCCTCAGGCCTTGGGGGCCACTTTTTCATCGATTTGGCGCGAGAGTATGGCGGAGAACTCGTCGGAGAACCCTTCCATGCGCACGGCTATCTTGCTCGCATCGGACGACAGCTTGTTGTAGGCGATGACGGCCGGAATGGCGGCGAGCAGGCCGATGGCCGTCGCCAGCAGCGCTTCGGCGATGCCCGGCGCAACCACGGCGAGACTGGTGTTCTTGGAGCCGGCGATCGCCTGAAACGACGTCATGATGCCGATGACGGTGCCGAACAGGCCGATGAAGGGTGCCGCCGAGCCGGTGGTGGCAAGGAAACCGAGGCGCCCTTCCAGCTTTTCCATCTCGCGGGTCAGCGCCAGGTCCATCGCCTTGTCGATGCGGGTCTGCAGGCCGAGCGGCGACTTGGCGCCCTTCTCGAAACTCTTCTTCCACTCGCGCATGGCGGCGACGAAAATGGCGCCCATGCCGGTGGTCTTGCGGTCGGCGAGCGTGCGGTAGAGCTCCTCCAGCGACTGCCCCGACCAGAAAACCTGCTCGAACCGGTTGAGCGCCAGCCGCATGCGGGCATAGGAAACCAGCTTGTCGACGATGATCGCCCAGGTCCAGACCGAGGCGCAGAGCAGGCCGATCATGACCAGCTTGACCACCCAGCTGGCCGAAACGAACAGCGACCAAACCGATAATTGCGCGCCCGGGTCGGCGAGTGCGATATTTTCCATCGTTACGTCCTTAAGATTTTCCGGGCGAAGCTGGCGGCTGGCCCCTGGCATCCCTTGTGGTCGGTTCGCACGAAGCTACCGGAACAACCCCAAACTGTGCCGTTATCGGCCTTTTCGGGGCAAATATTGGTGAAAGGAAGGCGTTCGATAACGCCAATCTTCACCAATCTCTTCATGAACCGTTATGGTTAAGGATGGGTTAGTATATAAGGCGCGGCGCATTGCCACGCCCAGTGGCAAGGCCATCAATTCAATGGCTGCGCCTAGGGTGCGCTGAGATTCAGGTCAGGCCGAGCCGAAAACGGTAGATTCCGAGAACCGGAGCGGAGCGTACTTTTCGTACGTGAGCACAGTTCTACCGCGATGCGGTAGAACGGGGAAGCGCAGGAAGCTGCTGTTTGCAGGCCGGCATCACCTGAATATCAGCGCACCCTCGGCATGAATGCCGCCACCCATTCTCTGGGAAAACGCCTTGGGCGGCCATTCTCACCGATGATCGCCGCCTCGACCTTGGCCTCGACCAGCAGTTCGTCGCCACGCTTGAGCTGTTGCGCCATGAAGATGCGCGCGCCGGAAATCTCCTCGGTGCGGGTGTCGACCGTCAGGATGTCATCGATGCGGGCGGGGCCGCGAAAGTCGATCTCCATGCGGCGCACCACCCAGACTATTCTTTCGCCATGCTTGCCATCGGCAAGCTCTGTGTGGTGCACGCCGGTCAGCCGGAGATAGTCGGAGCGACCGCGTTCGAAGAATTCGAGATAGCGCGCATGGTAGACGACGCCGGAGAAATCGGTGTCGGCATAATAGACCCGCGCCATCAGCCGGTGGCCGAACGCGGTCAGCGCGCCCGAAATGCCGGCCAGCAGCGTTGCCGATTCACCATGATCGCCCATTGCGCTTCCTTTTTCAGCCCCGGCGAGGCACCTGTTTCCCGCGGAACATAACATCGGATGGCACTGTTGACGGCGATGATCAAGAGTTTGACGGCGGCGCTGTTCGTGCTGGTGGCTTTGGCGCTGCCTGGCCAGACCGCGACATTCTCGATGAAGCGCGGCCTCAACCTCGACCAATGGGTCACATGGCCCGGCGAAGACCAGTGGGGCGACGCCAAAGCCATCCTGCCCTATCCGGAATGGCGCAAATTCCTTGGGGAGAACGACCTCAAGGCGCTGAAGGATGCCGGCCTCGATTTCCTGCGCATGCCGGTCGACCCTTCGCCTTTCCTGTCCGACCAGACCGTGGCCTTGCATGACGACCTCTATGCCAGCGTGCTGGACTCCGTGCGCATGATCAACCGCGCCGGGCTGAAGGTGGTCGTCGACATGCACCTGATCCCGGCCGGCGGCAGCCGCAAGATCGGCATGGCGCAAGTGATGGACGATCCGCGGACCTTCGACGCCTATGTCGAGATGGTCCGCAAGATGGCCCGCACGCTGGCCGGCGAAGATCCCACCCAGGTTGCCTTCGAGCCGATGAACGAACCGATCGTCGACTGCGACAGCGACGGCACCAGCCTGTGGCCGGACCGCCAGCGCAAACTGTTCGCCGCGGCGCGATCCTCGGCGACGAAACTGACACTAGTGCTGACCGGCGCCTGCTACTCCGCCGCGAGCTCGCTGGAGAAGATCGACCCGAAGGCGATCCCTGACGGCAATGTCATCTGGACCTTCCATTCCTACGATCCGTTCCTGCTCACCCATCAGGGCGCGACCTGGGCCGGCGACTTCATCCCCTATGTGACCGGCCTGCCTTACCCGCTGAGCGCGGTGCCCAAGGCACAGCTCGACGTGACGCTCGACACCATCCGCGCCAGGATCAAGGCCGAGGCGCCGTGGACACGGCAGAGCGGCCTGCTTGCCTATCTCGACGAACAGGTCGCCAGCATGGACAGCCTCGACAAGCTGCTCGGCCTGATGGATGCGCCGTTCAAAAAGGTCGAGGCATGGGCGAAGGCCAACGGCGTCAAGCCTGAAAACATCACGCTGGGCGAGTTCGGCATGATCCGACAGGAATATGGCAATTCCTATGTGATGCCCGCCGGGTACCGGGCCGCCTATGTCAGGGACATGATCGGGCGTGCCGAAGCACATGGCTTCTCATGGTCGGTGTGGAGCTATGGCGGTGCCTTCGGCATCGTCGACGCCTTCAATGGCGACAAGGCCGAGCCAGATGTGATGGACGTGATCCGCGGGCTGCATTGATCGCTCAGCCAAGATCGGTCGAGAAGATTCCGGGCGCATTCAAAAAACGTACCGACGCAATGCTGAGCCAATACCCGAGACGACGGGCGGCGCACTGGAAAATTACTCTTCCTGGAACAGGTTGATCTGCTGCTGCGCCAGATCCTTCGGCGCGTCGAGGCCGAGATGGCGCCAGGCATTGGCCGTCAGCATGCGGCCGCGCGGTGTGCGCTGGATGAAGCCCTGCTGGATCAGATAGGGCTCGATGATGTCCTCGATGGCGTCGCGCGGCTCTGACAGGCCGGCGGCGATCGTCTCGATGCCGACCGGCCCGCCGCCGAAATTGCGCGCGATCATGCTGAGATACCGCCGGTCGAGCGCGTCGAGGCCGAGCGCATCGACCTCCAGCCGGGTCAGCGCCTCGTCGGCGATCTTGCGGTCGACATGGCCGTCGCCGGCCACCGAGGCGAAATCGCGCACACGGCGTAAGAGCCGGCCGGCGATGCGTGGCGTGCCGCGCGCACGCCGCGCGATCTCCAGCGCACCGTCGTCGCCAAGCGGCATTTGCAGGATGCGGGCGCCGCGCCGCACGATCTGCTCCAGCTCCTCAACCGTGTAGAAATTGAGCCGTACCGGAATGCCGAAACGGTCGCGCAGCGGATTGGTCAGCAGGCCGAGCCGCGTGGTGGCAGCGACGAGCGTGAAGCGGGCAAGGTCGATCTTGACCGAACGCGCCGCCGGTCCCTCGCCGATGATCAGGTCGAGCTGGAAATCCTCCATCGCCGGATAGAGGATTTCCTCCACCGCCGGGCTCAGCCGGTGGATCTCGTCGATGAACAGCACGTCGCCTTCCTCGAGATTGGTCAGCAGGGCGGCAAGATCGCCCGCCTTGGCGATGACCGGACCCGAGGTCGAGCGGAAATTGACGCCGAGTTCGCGCGCCATGATCTGCGCCAGCGTCGTCTTGCCGAGACCGGGCGGCCCGACGAACAGCACATGGTCGAGCGCCTCGTTGCGGCCCTTGGCGGCCTCGATGAACACTTTGAGATTGGCCCGCACCGCCGCCTGGCCGACGAAATCGTCGAGCGTCTGCGGCCGCAAGGTCTGCTCGGCATCCTCGCCGCGTTTTTCCGGCGCAATCAGGCGGGGCGACAGGCTCATGACGCCTTCCTTGCACACGGCAAGGAGCTGAACAAGCGACGGTTCACCGCGCCAGTTCCTTCAGCCCGAAGCGGATCAGCTTTGGCGCATCGGCATCCTCGCCCGCCGTCTTCAGCGCCGCCGCCACAGCATTGGCGGCGGTGTCGCGCGAATAGCCGAGATTGACCAGCGCCGAGACCGCGTCGGTGATGGGCGCGGATGCCACGCCGTCGCCGAGTTCCTGTTTCAGGCCGATGGTGCCCGAGGCGGTTCCGGCATAGGCCGGCGCCTTGTTCTTCAACTCGGTGACGATGCGCTCGGCCACTTTCTTGCCGACGCCGGGCGCGCGCGAAACCATGGCGATATCGCGCAGCGCAATGGCGTTGGCGAGATCCGCCGGCGCCAGCGTCGACAGGATGGCCAGCGCCACCTTGGCGCCGACGCCCGGAACATTGTTCATCAGCAGCCGGAACCACTCGCGTTCCAGCACCGACTGGAAGCCGTAGAGGCGCAGCATGTCCTCGCGCACATAGGTCTCGATGAACAGCACCACCGCTTCGCCGGGCGAAGGCAGCGCCGCCAGCGTGCGCGCCGAGCAATAGGCGACGTAGCCGACGCCATGGATGTCCACGAGGCAATGGTCCTCGTCGACCTCGTCGAGCGTGCCCTTGAGCTTGCCGATCATGCCAGACCTTTCATGGAAGATGGGCTCTCATGGGTGCGTCTCAGGAGAGATGATGTCGAGGTCGGGAAAATAGCTGCGGTAGCGAGCAGCGTCGCGGGTCAAAAGACGATGTCCAGCGACGGTCGCGTGAGCGCCGATAAAGAAATCGGGCAAGGTTCTTTCCCTGACGCCACCGGCCCGGCGATAGCGGGAATGCGTAACGCCGGCAAGGAACGCCGCGTCCCAAGATACAAGTTCGCGATCCATCCCAAGCATGTCGACTGCTTTTCGAAGCGCCGTTTCCGTCGCAATCAGCGGCGCCAACTCGGACCAGACGATCGTGTTGACCACCAACGCGCCGTCGCGGCGGCAGGAGGCGATTGCCGATGCCGACCATCCTTTCATCGGTCCGGCTGGACCCCAAACATCGATCAGGACATTTGTGTCAATCAACGTCGAGATCTTCACGCGGCCCCCTCAACCACTCCATGTACTGATCGGTGGTCATGCCTCCCAGATCCAACGTCCCCTCCATCTGGTCGAGGACATCGCTGAACCTGCGCAATTTCTCTTCCTGGGAGAGGTTCTCGTTGACGGCAACCAGCCGAACGCCCTCGTCGGTGGCCACGAACTCCACCTCGGAGCCCGGGGCGATGCCCAGACGGTCCCTTATCGGCTTGGGGATTGTGACTTGCCCCTTGGTGGTCACACGCATGGTAATACCTCTGCGGTATTACCTATTCCTGCAACGTGAACAAGTCAAGAACGTAGCTAGCCGGCCAGCGCCATCCTGTAGGCCACGCTTTGCCGATGATGCGCGTGGCAGATGGCGATGGCCAGTGCGTCGGCGGCATGTTCGGTATCGAAGACGGCTTTTGGCAACAGCACCTTCACCATCATGTGGATCTGCTTCTTGTCGCCATGGCCGACGCCGATCACTGCCTTCTTGACCGCGTTGGGCGCATATTCGGCAACGACGAGACCCGCACGCGCCGGCACCAGCATGGCGATGCCGCGCGCCTGGCCGAGCTTCAGCGTTGCCACCGCGTCCTTGTTGACGAAGGTCTGTTCAACCGCCGCCTCGTGCGGCATCGCGCTGTGCAGGATTTCGGCGAGCCCGTCATGCAGCTGGCACAGCCGCGTTGCCAGCGCCGCCTTATCCTCGGACTTCACGGTCCCGGAAGCAATGAAGCGCAGCGAATTGCCGAGGCTTTCGACGATGCCCCAGCCGGTGCGTCGAAGCCCAGGATCGATACCGATGATGCGAATCGCTTCCGCCATTTGCCGACTTTACCTCCGGCCCACAGCGATGCCAGCGAAATGTGAACAAACCGGAAACAGAAGACAGACCGGGGTCTAACCCCGAGCGAAAGCCGTGTTGAGCAGGCTGATCTGGTCGGAAACCGGATTGAGGCGGCGAGCCATCGGTTGCATGTCGACCAAGGCGCCCGAGCCATAGATCTCCTCGTCCATGCGGCGCACCAGTGCTTGGAGGCGCAGCGAGCGGGTGACGAGATCGAGGAAATCCTCGGGCAACTCGGCCCAGCCGGCGGCTTCGTCATGGGCGGAAGCGGTGTCGAGACGCACCTTGGACTTTTCCGACGCGACCTGGTCGCGGGTCATCTCGCCGGAATTGGCGGCGCGCTGCAAAAGCAGCCAGGACGCAACCTGCATCAGCCTGGTGGTCAGCCGCATCGATTCGGCCGCATAGAGCGTGGCGCCCAGCCGCGACAGTTTCTTTGCCTCGGCCCGGCCCTTGCCGTCGAGATATTCGGCGGCCTGTTCGACCAGGCCCATGCCTTCCTGGTAAAGCGGCTTGAAGGATTGCGAGAAAACCCGGCGCTCCGCCAGCTTGACGGTTTTCGCACTGCCCTTCGAAGGCTCGTTCATTGATACGCCCCTGCACTTGCAACCGGCCGATTCGGCTCCCTGCCGATACACCCGGAACCCTATCTGACTGAAGCTTGAAAATGCGCTTCGTCACCGGCGAAGGCAAGCACATGTTTAACAGAAGGTTAACGGCGAGCCGCCATTGGGCGGCCCCCGCTGAGATGCGTACAAAAAGGGAAATGAAGACAAAAAAAGAGCCGCGGATAAGGCGGCTCTCAGGAGTTTAACAGGGAGGCGTCAAACAAAGTGGCTCCAACCACTCGGTAAGAATCCAGATCACTGGATGAACATAGTAAACACCTGTAAAGCTTAATGAAGCCTTAACGGCGCGGATGTTTTTTGACCGATCGCCGCCATACTGTGCCGTAACAGGACAGCATCTCCGGCGTCAGGCTACCTCAGGCTGTCCTCCAGATCGCCGGCACAGCCTCACCTCCCTTAGGTCCAGCTCAGGCCGTCCTCCAGACGGCCGGCAGCGCGATGAGGGCGAACAGCAGCATGGCTGCGTAGAAGCCCATCGAGGAGGCCGCCACCAGCGGTTCGATCGCGGCATTGCCGGCAAGCAGGAAGTAGAGGCCGATCAGCAGGCCGATGCCGCTGATTGCGGTCAGCCAGAAATGAACGGTGGCGAGTGTCTTTTGCCCGATGGCAGGGAACAAATGGTAGAAGAAGGCGAAGACCGCCGACATCAGCCATCCGGCCACCATTGTGTGGGCGTGAGTCGGCATCTGACCGTGATCCTGGCTGATCGACATGTGCAGGCCGAGCGCCATGCCGCACAGCGAATAGATGACGGCCAGTGTGAAGAAATTCCGTGCTACCCCTTGCATGTCTGTCCCCCGAATTGCCTTTTCCCGTTGTGGGAATGGGTTGATCGTCAGGCGATTGTTGTCGCCACCGGGCTCCCGGCGTCGGCGCATTAGCATCAGCGATGTTTCCGGACGATGTCGCGCCAACCCCTCCCGACGATTCGTACATTAGCAGGAAATCAGATAGCGCGTTCACTATCTCAGCCGCTTCTTCATTGCCTGAAACAGATCCGGTTTTTTCGCGACATCGTTCCGAAACAGGCGCCACGCTAATCGCCCGCTCCTCTGACGGCCGGCGCAAATCAGCGCCGCCGCAACCTGACCGGAACACTGCAGGAGCAACCCATGGACTGGTACACGATCGTCAAATTCCTCCACGTCACTACCGCCATTCTGTGGGTCGGAGGCGGCTTCGTGCTGTTCCTGCTGGGCATACTTGCCGAGCGGGCGGGCAACATAGAGGAAAAACTGCAGGCAATGCGCGCCAGCGGTCAGCTGGGCGGCAGGTTCTTCGCGCCGATGTCGATGCTGACGCTGATTTTTGGCCTCATCATGTGCTGGTTCTGGGTCGGCTTCTCCGACCTGTGGATCCTCATCGGCCTGGCCGGCTACGCCACGACCTTTTCGATCGGCATGTTCATCTTCAAACCGACCGGCGAGCGCATGGGCGCAATGATCGCCAGGGAGGGCGTCACACCAGAGGTTCTTGCCATCGGCCAGCGTATGATGAGCGCGGCACGCTTCGACTATGCCGTGATGCTGGTGATCATTGCCGACATGGTGCTCAAGCCGAACGTGCATGACATCGGCATCCTCGCCGGCATGGTGCTGGTCGTCTTGATCGGCGCCACACTGGCCTTTGGCGGCAACCGCCGTCTCGTACCGAGCGCTGCCTGACCCTGATGACGGGCGGCGGCGCAGCCGCCTTTCTACATCAGACCTGCGATGCCATCCCACAGCAGCTTCAGCGCCACGACCGCGACGGTTGCATAGGTGAAGGGATAGAAGGTTTCCGGCCGCATCCGCAGCACCAGCCAGGCCCCGGCGATGGTCGACAGCGGCGCCAGCGGCATCAGCACCGCCGATGCCGTCAGATTGGCGGTGTCGAACTGGCCGAGCGCGAAATAGGGCACCAGCTTCAGCGCATTGGTGGCGGCAAAGAAGATCGCGGCGGTGCCCGACAGAACCTTCGGATCGAGACGGATCGGCAAGGCATAGACCTGGAAGGGCGGGCCGCCGACATGGGCGACGAAACTGGTGAACCCGGCGACCGTGCCCCAGACGGCGGCGGCCACGCGGTTGGGCGCGGCAGCGTGATCGGCGCCATGGCGGAACTGCAGATAGAGCCAGCGCAGGACGAAGACGATGGCGACGGCGCCGACGATCAGCCGCACCGCCTCTTCGGTCACCAGTGCCGCCGTCAGCCAGCCAAGGCCGATGCCGATGACGGCGCCCGGCATCATGTCGACCAGCATCTTGCGGTCGTAAACGCCCCACCATGTCCATACCGAGACGATGTCCATCAGGCACAGGATCGGCAGCAGGATGGCCGCCGCCTGCACCGGCGGCATGGTCAGCGCCATCAGCGGCACGCCGACGAAACCGACGGCGCCGCCAAAGCCGCCCTTGGACAGGCCGACCAGAATGACCGCCGGAATGGCAGCCGCATAGAACCACGGATCGAGAAGCAGGCCTGACATGGGAGGGGGGACTGGTCCGGAGGGAAAGCGGGTCGACGCTTGAATAGCCCAGAATGCCCGGCGGAGCGACAGCAAATATGAGCGTGGCGGCGGCACACTCGGCCGACGCCGGCCAGTGCCTAGCGCCGAGCCGAGACCAGCAGGAACATCGGCCGCTCGAGCTCTTCCGCCAGTTCCGGCTTGGCTGCGATTTGCGCATCGGTCGGCCGGAATTCCTCGACATTGCCGATGGTGAAGCCGGACCGGATCAGTGCGTTGATGGTGGTGCCGATCGTGCGGTGATGTTTCACCACGCCCTTGGCCAGCCAGTCGGTGCTGCGCGGTCCTTCCACCAGATACTGGTCGACAGGCCACGTCTTGCGGCCTTCGCTATCGATCACCCAGCCGGGTTTTGTCGGCGCCATGAAGATCGGATGTTCCGTCGAAAAGACGAAATGCCCGCCAGGCGCCAAGGCCCGATGCACGGTCCCGAACAGACGCGACACATCCTCGACATAGTGCAAGGCGAGCGAGCTGTAGACGAGATCGAAGCTGGCTTCCGGCAGGCTGAGCCGATCGAGATCGGCCGTCTCATAGCTTATGCCAGCATCGGGGCCGGCGGCCCTTGCCCGGGCAAGCATCTTCTCCGACAGATCCAGGCCAAGCACCTGCGCCGCCCCATGCTCGCGAGCCCAGCGGCAGAACCAGCCGAAGCCGCAGCCGAGATCGACGACCCTCAAGCCGCCGACATCGGGCAGCATGGCGCGCAGTGCCGGCCACTCGGCGGCACCCTCCAGCCCTTCGACCGAACGGCCGAGCTGGCTGTAGCCTGCGAAGAAATCCTCACGATCGTATATATTCTGCGCCATGGTTCCGGCCTCGTTTGGGCCGGCACACTAACCAACCGGCCACCGGCTTTCCACCCAACTCGATCAGGAAGCCTGCAAGACCTTTGCCCTATCCCGAGAGGCGGTTGCGTCAAGCGGCGGCGGCCGCCGCCGGATCGGCTGCGCCTTGATGATGGCAGTGCTGGTCTCGGCCTTGTCGGCGATACGGTCCAAAATCCCGTCGAGATCACCGATCGAACGCACGAACAGTCGGGCGACGAAACAGTCATCGCCCGTCACCTTGTCGCATTCGCCGAATTCGGGAATCTCCTCGATCAGCTTCTGGACGATGTGCAGCTTGCCCGGCAAAGGCCGGATGCGCACGATCGCTTGCAGGGTATAACCGAGCGCCAGCGGATCGATCTCGACAGTGAACGCCCGGATGACGCCGCGCTCCTCGAGCCGTCGCAGCCGCTCCGAAACGCTTGGCGACGACAGCCCGACCTGGGCGGCCAGTTCCTTCAGCGAGGTCCGTGCATCCTTGACCAGGATTTCAAGGAGATTTCGGTCGAGATCGTCCAGCATCTTTTTCTTTCCCCGATAGTTTGGAGTTTTCTCCTAATATAATTAGGCCAACCGGCCATACACCCTTTCCAACCAGATGGAAAGCTTTGCGGCAGCATGAGATTATGGCGGCTCAACCGATATGGAGGTTTGTTGTGAACGAAACGGTGCGCGGCACGGTCGAAATGTCAGCCGCAATGGCCATCCTGGGAACGATCGGATGGTTCGTCGTCCTGTCCGGCCAGCCGATCATGGATGTGGTGTTCTGGCGTTGCGCTTTCGGTGCGCTGACGCTGCTCATCATCTGCGCCGGGCTGGGATTGCTGCGCAACAGGCTGTCGCTGCGCATCATCGGCATCGCCGCGCTCGGCGGCGTCGCCATCGTCGTCAACTGGCTGCTGCTGTTCAGCGCATTCTCGCGCGCGTCGATCTCGATCGCCACCGCTGTCTACAACACGCAGCCTTTCATGCTGGTCGGCTTCGGTGCGCTTTTCTTCGCCGAGCGGCTGACCCTGACCAAGCTGACCTGGCTGGCCATCGCCTTCGCCGGCATGGTGCTGATCGTGCAGTCGGCTCCCGATGCCGGCGACATCGGCACGGACTATTTCACCGGCATCGTCATGGCATTGGGCGCGGCCTTCTTCTGGGCCGTCGCCGCCATCGTCACCAAGAAGCTCAAGGGCACACCGCCGCATCTGATCGCGCTGATCCAGGTCTGCGTCGGCGTCGTCATGCTGGCGCCTTTCGCCAATCTTGCAGAGCTTCCGGCCGATGCCTGGAGCTGGACCATGCTGGCGACGCTCGGCATCGTCCATACCGGCCTGATGTACATACTGATGTACGGCGCCATCCAGAAGCTGCCGACGCATCTGCAGGGATCACTGTCCTTCATCTATCCCGTCGTCGCCATCCTGGTCGATGTCGTCGCCTTCGGCCATCGGCTGCATCTGAGTCAGGTCGTCGGCGCCACCGCCATCCTGATCGCCGCCGCCGGCATGAATCTCGGCTGGACGCTGTGGAAGGGCAAACCGCCCGTGGCGAGCCCGCGCCCGATCAAATGAAGCGCCCCGCCGGCTGCCCGGCGGGTCAAACATCGCGATCCCGGCTGCCCGCCTGTTCAAAGCGGGCACTTTGCTCTATGCCGCAATCCAACCATCTTCGCCCGGCATAGGCGAAACGCGGGACCCGAAGAACCATGAATGAAGCAACGCCCCCCAATCGCTGTCGCATCGTGCTGATCGCGCCGTCCGGCGTGCCGGCGGCCCGTATTGTCGCGGCATTCGATGGCGGCGATGTCGCTTCGCTGATCCTGCCCGAGAACGGCATGGATGAAGCCTCCTTCCAGGCTTTCGCCGAACAGATCGTGCCGGCAGCGCAAGCCGCCGGCGTTGCTGTCATCATCGCCGGCGACACCCGCATAGCCGGCCGCGTCCAGGCCGACGGCATCCATGTCGAGGTCTCCAAGGCCGAACTTGCCGAGACGATCGAGCATTTCCAGGCAAAGATGATGGTCGGCACCGGCGGCGCCAAGACACGTGACGACGCGCTCGAGCTTGGCGAGACGCGGCCAGACTACATCTTCTTCGGCCGCTTCGGTTACGACAACAAGCCCGAACCGCACCCGCGCAACCTGTCGCTCGGCGCATGGTGGGCGGACATGATCCAGATCCCTTGCATCGTCATGGCCGGATCCGACATCGCCTCGGTCGAAGCGGTGGGCGCCACCGGCGCTGAATTCGTGGCGCTGTCGAGCGCCGTGTTTGCCGACGGCACCGATCCCAGGACAGCGGTCGCCACCGCCAACGCGCTGCTCGACGAGACCGCGCCGCGCTTCGAGGACTGAAATGTCCTCGGCGACGCTTCCCCTCCAGGCTCTGCTTGCGGTGCTGATGGTCCAGGCTGCCGCCGCGGAGACCATCCCCCTGCCGCAGCCCAAGCCGGAAATCGGCGTCCACACCGACAAGCCGATCGACAAGCCGTTGCCGCAGCCCGCTACCACGGCCGAGCCCGCGCCGCTGCCGTCGGCCGACACGGTCAATCCCGACCGCTTCGGCGCAAAACCCGCCGACGCGGCCTATGGCGCCTTCCAGCGCGGTCTCTACAAGACAGCTTACAATCTGGCATTGGTCCGGGCGCAAAACGGCGATCCGGCGGCGCAGACCTTGGTGGCCGAGATCCTGTCGCGGGGGCTCGGTGTGCCGGTCAATTCGGCGCAAGCGGCGAAATGGTACGCGCTGGCCGCCGAACAGGGTGTGCCGGAATCGCAGTTCCAGTATGCGCTGATGCTGCTCGACGGCCGCTACGTCAAAAAGGATGGAAAAGAGGCCTACGCCTTGATGCAGGCCGCCGCCGAAGCCGGCAACCGGCTGGCGCAATTCAATTTCGCGCAGATGCTGGTCCAGCAGGACCCCGGCGACGCCGGCATGGCCAAGGCGGTTTCCTACTATGAGCGCGCCGCCGCGACCGGCCTCGCGGACGCGCAATATGCAATGTCGCAGATCTACGCCAACGGTGTCGGTGGCAAGCCACGTGACGACGCCCAGGCAAGGCGCCTGCTGGCGCAGGCCGCAAGGCAGAACTACGACACCGCGCAGATCGATCTCGCCGCCTGGATGATCGAAGGCCGCGGCGGTGCGCGCGACCTGAAATCCGCCTTCGGCTGGATGAAGCAGGCGGCGGAGGGCGGCAATGTCGCCGCCCAGAACCGCCTGGCCAAGCTCTATATGCAAGGCATCGGCACCGATCCGGACCTTGTGCTTGCCGGCGCCTGGTACGTCGTCGCCCGCCGTGCCGGCCTCATCGACCCACAGATGGACGACTTCCTGCAGGGGCTGGACGACGACCAGACCAAGCAGGCGCTGCAGAAGGCCAACCGGCTGCCTTGACGGCGGTTCTCGCGGTCATTGCAAGTGTAACCTCGGCTCCCCTCGCCTGGCACCGACCTGCCCGCTCCCTTGCCTCTTCTGGCGATTTGTGGTCTTGGGAGCCCGAAATCGCTTTCCCAGCGAACATCCATACCGACGGCGTGGCCGTTGGCATCATTCCGGATCATCTCATCATGGCCAAGATCAATGGCAACGAAATCCGTCCCGGCTATGTCATCGAGCATGATGGCGGGCTTTGGGTGGCGGTCAGGACCAACACCGTCAAGCCCGGCAAGGGCGGCGCCTACAATCAGGTCGAACTGAAGAACCTCATCAACGGCACCAAGCTCAACGAGCGCTTCCGCTCGGCCGAGACCGTCGAACAGATCCGGCTCGACCTGAAGGATTTTTCCTTCCTTTACGCGCAGGAAGACGCACTGGTGTTCATGGACACCCAGAGCTACGAGCAGCTCGAATTGAACAAGGACTTCGTCGGCGATCGCGCCGCCTTCCTGCAGGACGGCATGATGGTGACGGTCCAGCTCTACGAAGAGCGGCCGATCGGCATTTCGCTGCCCGACTATGTGACGCTGACCATCACCGAGGCCGACCCGGTGGTGAAGGGTCAGACGGCGGCATCGTCCTACAAGCCGGCGATCCTGGAGAACGGCATCCGCGTCCTGGTGCCGCCCTTCATCGGCGCCGGCGAGCGCATCATCGTCGACACCAACGAAATCACTTACGTGCGCCGCGCCGACTGACGCATGTCGCCCAAAAGTGGCCGGGTTCCGGGTCACCGACATGCATCGAGGCAGAATTTAAGCGCAGCACCGGGAAAAAGCACTATGGCACGCTCAGCCCTTCTCAACGTCATGGTCCAGGCCGCAATGAAGGCCGGCCGCTCGCTGTCGCGCGACTTCGGCGAGGTGCAGAACCTGCAGGTCTCGATGAAGGGCCCCGGCGATTATGTCAGCCAGGCCGACCGCAAGGCAGAGGACATCGTCTTTGCCGAATTGTCCAAGGCTCGGCCCGGCTATTCCTTCCTGATGGAAGAGCGCGGCGTGGTTGAAGGCGACGACGGCCAGCATCGCTGGATCGTCGACCCGCTCGACGGCACCACCAATTTCCTGCACGGCATTCCGCTCTTTGCCGTTTCGATCGCGCTGGAGCGCCAGGGCCAGATCGTCGCCGGCGTCATCTACAATCCGGCGATGGACGAACTCTACACCTGCGAACGCGGGGGCGGCGCCTTCATGAACGACCGCCGCTTGCGCGTCGCCGGCCGCATCAAGCTGGTCGACACCGTGATCGGCTGCGGCATGCCGCATCTCGGCCGCGGCCACCACGGCAATTTCCTGGTGGAACTGCGCAATGTCATGGCCGAGGTTTCCGGCGTCCGCCGCCTCGGCTCCGCATCGCTCGATCTCGCCTATGTCGCCGCCGGCCGCATGGATGGCTTCTGGGAAACCGGCCTGTCGGCCTGGGACATCGCCGCCGGGCTGCTTTTGATCCGCGAGGCGGGCGGCTTCGTCTCCGACATGGATGGCGGCCAGGACATGCTCGACAACGGCTCGGTCGTCGCCGGCAACGAGATCATCCAGCGCGCTTTGCTGAAGGTCGTGAAGAAGCCGCTCTCCTCCCGCTGACAGCCACGCCGCGCTGATGCGCCGCAGTCGCAAAACCGCAATGGAAGCTTGAAATACTGCCCGGCATGCGCCCAAATTGAAGGGCGCGGTGCAGGAACCCGGCTTAGTGAGAGACAACCAACCCTACCCCGATATCCCGTTCATCGGACGCTGGCACTATTCGCGTGCCGAGATGATCGCAGACGGTGTTGTCCACGCGATCGGCATCGTGCTGGCGATCGCGGCAGGGTCGGCACTGCTGGCGCTGGCGGCGTTTCGTGTCGGACCTGGCGAATACATCGCCGCCGCCTTCTACGTGGTTTCGCTGCTCACCGTGCTCTCGGTGTCGATGACCTACAATCTGTGGCCGGTGTCGTCGCCGGCAAAATGGGTGTTGCGGCGTTTCGACCACGCCGCGATCTATCTGCTGATCGCCGCGACCTATACGCCTTTCCTGGCCCAACTCGAAGGCTCGCCGCTGGCGCGCTGGATGATCGTGCTGGTCTGGACCGCAGCAGTGCTGGGCATTGCCATCAAGGTGTTCTTTCCCGGCCGTTTCGACCGGCTGGCAATCGGCTTCTATCTCGCCATCGGCTGGAGCGGCATCATCCTTGTCAAGCCGCTTATCCAGACGCTGCCGACGACATCGATAGCGCTCATCGTCGCCGGCGGCATGGTCTACTCCTGCGGCGTCATCTTCTTCGCCTGGAAGGGGCTGCGCTTCCACAACGCGCTGTGGCACGGTTTCGTCGTCACCGGCGCCGGTCTGCATCTGGCCGCCATGGTCGACTGTCTGGTCATCAATCGCTTCTGACATTCTCGACGCGGCAATATTGCCAAGCGCCATTCAATTTGGTCACAATTCCGTTTAGAGTCGCGGTTTACGTGATCGGCGGCGGCATCGGAAACGGGGCACGGATGGCTTTTCTCAGATCCTTCGGCATGGGCAGACGTTCTGATGTCCTGATCTACGACCCGTATAAATTATCGAGCCCGCAGGTCTTTTTGCTCACCATGGTGATCTTCCTGGTCATCGTCGCCTTCATCGCCGCCATCCTCACCCGACAGATCTCAACCGCTTTTGGCAGCAATCCCGGCCTCAATGGCCTGATCGTCGGCGTGCTGGTGGTCGGCATCCTTTTGGCCTTCGCCCAGGTCGGGCGACTGTTTCGCGAAGTGCGCTGGGTCAACTCCTTCCGTGCCGGCTCGGAAACGACAGAACCAGTGCTTCTGGCGCCGATGAAGGCGATGATCGGCCGCTCCTCGGCGACGGCCTTCTCGACCAGTTCGATGCGCACCATGCTCGATTCCATCGCCACCCGCCTCGACGAAAGCCGCGACACCTCGCGCTATCTCGTCGGCCTGCTGGTGTTCCTCGGCCTGCTCGGCACCTTCTGGGGCCTGTTGAACACCATCGGTTCGATCCGCGAGACCATCGAATCGCTCGATCCCGGCACCGGTGACGCCGCCGCGGTGCTCGATTCCCTGAAGCAGGGGCTTTCCGCGCCGCTGGCCGGCATGGGCACCGCCTTCTCGTCCTCGCTGTTCGGCCTCTCCGGCTCGCTGGTGCTCGGCTTCCTCGACCTGCAGGCCGGTCGCGCCCAGACACGCTTCTACACCGAACTGGAAAACTGGCTGTCCTCGGTGACCGACCTGTCGTCGGACATCGTCGTCGCCGACCCAGCCAAGACCGAATCCTCCGACGAGATCCGGGTGCTGTCGGAACGGCTGCGCTCGATGCAGGAGAATGGCGGCGGCTCCAACCCACGCGTCGCCACCGCCATGGCCAATCTCGCCGACGGCATTTCCGGCTTGGTCAAGAACATGCGCTCGGAACAGCAGATCATGCGCGACTGGGTCGAAGCCCAGTCCGACGAGCAGAAGGCGATGCGCAACACGCTGGAAAAGATCGCCGATGCCCTGAAGAAGCCCGGAGTTCACTGAAGTGGCACTCGCCAGGGGCCGGCGCACCGATCGCCGCATCGACTACTGGCCGGGTTTCGTCGACGCGCTGTCGACGCTGCTTTTGGCCATCATGTTCCTGCTCACGGTCTTCGTGCTGGCGCAGTTCCTGCTGGGACGCGAAATCTCCGGCAAGGATACGGCACTCTCGCGCCTCAACTCGCAGATCAACGAGCTGACCCAGTTGCTGGCGCTGGAGCGCTCGACGGCGCAGGACAAGGATGATTCACTGGCCAATCTGCAGGCGTCGCTGTCAGCCGCGCAAGCGGAAAGGAGCCGGCTCCAACAGTTGCTGGCGCAAGGCGCCGGTGCTGGCGACGCCGCCAACCAGCGCGCCGCGGCGCTCGGCGGCGAACTCGACAGCCAGCGCCAGATCAGCCAGCAGGCGCTGAGCCAGGTCGAGATCCTCAACCAGCAGATCGCGGCACTGCGCAAGCAGATCGGCGCGCTCGAGGATGCGCTCAACGTCTCCGAAATCCGCGACCGCGATTCCAACACCAAGATCGCCGACCTCGGCCGTCGCCTCAACGTCGCACTGGCACAGCGCGTGCAGGAGTTGAACCGCTACCGCTCCGACTTCTTCGGCCGCTTGCGCGAAATCCTCGCCGACCGAGAGAACATCCGTATCGTCGGCGACCGCTTCGTCTTCCAGTCGGAAGTGCTGTTCCCGACCGGCTCCGAGGTGATCAACGATGCCGGCAAGGTCGAGATGAAGAAGCTCGCCGACGCCATCATCGAGTTGCAGAAGGAAATCCCGCCCGAGATCAACTGGGTGCTGCGCGTCGACGGCCACACTGACAATAAGCCGCTCTCCGGCGCCGGCCGCTACCGCGACAATTGGGAGCTGTCGACGGCGCGTTCGACCTCGGTGGTGAAATTCCTGATCGAAAACGGCGTGCCTGCCAACCGGCTCGTAGCCGCCGGTTTCGGTGAGTTCCAGCCGCTCGACCCCGCCGACACCGAAGAGGCGCGCAATAAGAACCGCCGTATTGAACTGAAGCTCACCGAACGTTGATCCAAAATCACGCGAACTTGTTCGTCGGCTCAACTCTAGGGCGCAGATAGAGGCCGACAAGGCCTGAAAAGATTATCTTTTTTTAATTACACATTGTCGCAGGGCGATCCTAACTTGCCGCCCGGGCCGAGAACCGCCGGCGATGAACCCCCTCATCGCGACGCGACGGAACCGGACGGCCCAAGGCCGGAAGGCAGGCGGACAACCGCCGCCTTCCTCTACAAGAGGAGACGCGTGATGCGCTCTTTCAAGACCTCGCTTAGAACTGCTACACTCACGGCGCTCCTCATCGCCGTTCCGCTTGCCGGCGCCTATGCCGCGGGCCATCACAAGGGCGCTCTCGACGCGGCCGATCCGACCGACATGACTGGCCCGCGTGTCGAGGCGCTTATCGCACAGGTGCAGGGCGTCCGGCAGGGCATCGTGGACGCAAGACAGGCCAACAACATCACCCCGGCCGTGGCGGAACGCCTGGAAATGCGCACGGCCCACATCGGTCAGGCGGCAGAGAAAGTCGCCGCGTCCGATCACGGCAGGATACCGGCCGCGCAATATCATGACCTGCTGCGCCGGCTCAACAATGTCGACCAGCGCCTGAGGGTCGATACCGGCAGCGGTTTCCTGATGGGCGACGGCGACGACGGCGGCAACTACCCGAACGGCTGAGACCACAGCGGCTGAAACGGTCCAAGAGGAAGGGACCACCTGGCGCTTTCGGGAGCCATCCCGCGGGCGTCCTTTTACCAGCCCAGCCAGACCGCGATCAGCGCGGCAATCGCCGGCACGGTCTGGATGAACAGGATCTTGCGGCCAACCGTTGCCGCGCCATAGAGGCCGGCAACAGCCACGCACAGCAGGAAGAAAACCTTGACCTGGAAACCGACCGCCCCGAGGTAAAGCCCCCAGATGAGGCCGGCGGCGAGGAAACCGTTATAGAGCCCCTGATTGGCGGCGAGCACTTTCGAGGCACTGGCGAATTCCGGGGTCAGGTTGAAAGCCTTGTGTCCGCGCGGCGTGTCCCACAGCACCATCTCCAGATAGACGATGTAGGCATGGATCAAGGCCACCAGCCCGACAAGGATGTTGCCGATCATTTTTTTCCCCCTTGATGTGTTGCCGGCAGCATTTCATGCGCGGCCTCGCCTGCGCAAGGTGCATCTGCCGGACGGCATCCGAGGGTTGCCAACGCATTTGCGTTGGTGTCTTTCCGCGCCGTCCCCAATCACGGAAGCCACCATGTCCTTTCAGAAACTCGATGACCTCGGCCACAAGCTCGAAGCGCTTGAGCATGCGCTGGCCATCCTCGGCGCCGACGAGGCCACCCACATGGCTGTCGGCGGTGGCGAGAAACGTGCCGAGGCGATGTCGGCACTCGCCGGCATGTATCACACCAGGGCAACGGCGCCGGAGATAGCGGACTGGATCGCCGCGGCCGAGCAGGAAGCATTGGGTGAAGAGCAGCGCACTGCGGTCTCGGAACTGCGGCGGCAATACACCAACCTGACCTGCCTGCCGGTCGAATTCGTCGAACGCCAGACGACCGCGCGCATGCGTTGCGAGCAACTGTGGCGCGGCCTGCGCGCCAAGAACGACTGGGCGGGCTTCCAGCCTGCGCTGGAGGGCGTCGTGGCGCTGGTGCGCGAGGAGGCGGCGCTGCGTGCCGATGTGCTCGGCCTAGCCCCCTATGACGCGCTGATGGAGCAATACGATCCTGGGAACCGCACCGCCGACATCACGCCTGTGTTCACCGACCTGAAGGCTTTTCTGAAAGGCTTCGTGCCTGAGGCGCTGGCTATCCAGGACGCACGGCTGCGCAAGCGCCCGCTGAAGCCGCTCTCAGGCACCTATGCGATCGACCGGCAGCGCGAGCTCGGCCTTGCCATGATGGCGGCGGTCGGCTTCGACCTGACGCACGGATCGCTGTCGGTGTCGCACCATCCTTTCTGCGGCGGCGTGCCGAGCGACGTGCGCATCACCACCCGCTACAAGACTACAGACTTCCTGTCGGCGCTGATGGGCGTGTTGCACGAGACCGGCCATGCGCTCTACGAACAGAACCTGCCGAAGGCATGGTCGCACTGGCCGCTCGGCAAGGCGCGCGGCATGGCCGTGCATGAAAGCCAGAGCCTGTTCGTCGAAAAACAGCTCGGCCGCAACCCGGCCTTCTGGAACTGGGCGCTGCCGGTGGTCGAAAAGCATCTCGGCGAAGCCTGGTCGCTCGACGATATCCTGCCGCATGTGCATCGCGTCGAGCGCGGCCTGATCCGTGTCGATGCCGACGAGGTGACCTATCCCCTGCATGTCATCCTGCGCTACGAACTGGAGCAGGAACTCGTCGCGGGCCGGCTGGAGGTGGGTGATCTGCCCGAAGCCTGGGACGCCAAGATGCGTGACTATCTCGGCCTCTCCACCATCGACAACCCCGCCGACGGACCGATGCAGGACGTGCATTGGCCAGGGGCCGCCTTCGGCTATTTCCCCTCCTATACGCTGGGCGCGATGATGGCGGCGCAGCAATGGGCAGCGCTGACGCGGGATCATCCTGCCGCCGATGACGATCTCGCCAAAGGCAATTTCGAGGCGATCAACGAGTGGCGCCGCGAAAAAATCTGGTCGCAGGGATCACGCTGGTCGACGCCGGACCTGCTCGAACGCGCCACCGGCGAAAAGCTCAACGCCACCTATTTCGTGAACCATCTGAAGCAGCGATACGGAGCCGTATAGCGGCTTGCCGGCACAGCGGCAGATGTTTCTGCCTACTCAGCCGCGCCCCTGAAAGCACTGGCGCCGGTTTCGAACTGCAGCTTGGCCAGCCGCGCATAGATGCCGCCCTTGGCGACAAGGCTTTGATGCGTGCCTTCCTCGACGATCGAGCCGCCATCCATGACCAGGATCCTGTCGGCCTTCAGCACCGTTGCCAGGCGGTGGGCGATGACGATCGTGGTGCGGCCCTGCATCAGCCGTTCCAGCGCCGTCTGCACCAGCGTCTCGCTTTCGGCGTCGAGGGCGGAGGTGGCCTCGTCGAGCAGCAGGATCGGGGCGTCGCGCAGGATGGCGCGGGCGATCGCAACCCGCTGGCGCTGGCCGCCTGACAGCGTCACGCCGCGCTCGCCGACCTGGCTGTCATAGCCTTTTTCCAGCTTGAGGATGAATTCGTCGGCAAGTGCATCCTTCGCCGCCGTCTCGATTTCGGCCTTGCTGGCTCCCGGCCGGCCGAACCCAATATTGTCACGCGCGCTTGCCGCGAAGATGGTGACGTCCTGCGGCACGATCGCGATGCGCTGGCGGACCGAAACGGGATCAGCCTCGCGCACATCGACGCCATCGATCAGGATCTTGCCTGTTTCGGGATCGTAGAAGCGCAGGATCAGCGAAAACACCGTGCTCTTGCCGGCCCCTGACGGCCCGACGATCGCCACCGTCTCGCCCGGCATGACCTGAAAGCTCAAGCCATGCACGGCGGCACGGTCCGGCCTTGCCGGGTAGGAGAAGGAGACATTGTCGAAGGCGATCGCGCCCTTGGCGACGGCCGGCAGCGGCTTCGGATCGGCGGGAGCCTGGATCGCCGGCTTCTCGGCCAGGATTTCGGTCAGCCGTTCGGCGGCGCCCGCCGCCTGCGCAAGCTCGCCCCAGACTTCCGACAACGCGCCCAACGCGCCGGCGGCGAACACCGAATAGAGCAGGAATTGGCCGAGCGTACCGGGCGATATCGAACCTTCGAGCACGTCGCGCGAGCCGAACCACAGCACCGCCACGACGGACGAGAAGATGGTGAAGATGGCGAAGAAGGTAAGGAAGGAGCGCGCGAAGATCGAGGAGCGTGCCGCCTCGAAAGCGGCTTCCACCGCGGCCGAGAAATGCCCGGTAACCAGCTTCTCGTTGGTGAAAGCCTGCAGCGTGCGCACCGCGCCGATCTGCTCGCTGGCATAGGCGGTGGCATCGGCAAGCGTATCCTGCGCCTGGCGTGATTTGCGCCGCACCGAACGGCCGAAGGCGACCAGCGGCAGGACGATGACAGGAATAGCGGCAATGACCAACCCGGACAGTTTCGGGCTGGTGATGACCATCATCCCCACCGCGCCAAGACCAAGGATGACGTTGCGTAGCGCCACCGAGGCCGTCGCTCCGACCGCCGACTTGACCTGCGTCGTGTCGGCGGCAAGCCGCGACACGATCTCGCCCGACTGGGCGGTGTCGAAGAAGGCAGGCGACAGCGTCGTCACATGGGCAAACACATCGCGCCTTATATCGGCGACGACGCGCTCGCCCAGCGTGATGACGAAATAGTAGCGGCCGGCCGATGCCGCCGCCAGCACGGCGGCCATCGCCACCAGGGCGGCGAAATATTCGGCAATGAAGGTGGTGCTGGACGACGAGAAACCATGATCGATCATGCGTCGCACCGCCAGCGGCAGCGCCAGCGTGGTTGCCGCCGCGATGACCAGCGAGATGATGGCGCCGACGACCAGTGTGCGATAGTGCGTGATGTAGGGGAACAGGCGCCGGAGCGGCTTGAGCGAACGCCGGCGCTCGTCTGCGCTGGTGATTTGCGCCATCCCGATGTTTCCTCCAGCCGCCCTTGGGGTCTGCGCCTCAATATGCGCTTGCCGCGGCCTTGTGATTCAATTCCGGCTGATGTATAGGCTCGCCGACCGTTTTAGAAGCCGTGGCTCCTCAATAGCTGCGGCTTCGAGTTTTAAAAAGAGGCGCATCGACGCAGGCTTATGCCCGTCAGCCGCGCCGGCAAGCCAGGAACCGAGCCATGAAGAGCGCTATTCATCCCGATTACCACACCATCAAGGTCGTCATGACCGACGGCACCGAATACACGACCCGTTCGACCTGGGGCAAGGAAGGCGATACGATGAACCTCGATATCGACCCGACCACCCATCCGGCCTGGACCGGCGGCCAGCAGACCCTGCTCGACCGCGGCGGCCGCCTGTCGAAGTTCAAGAAGCGTTTCGAAGGTTTCGGCATCTAAGTGCATGTCGCCCAAAAGTGCGAAGCGGTTTTGGGATAACGACTTGCACCAAGTAAGAACTTAAACCAAACGACTTTTTACAGATCAAAGACCCGCCCTTGTGGCGGGTTTTTTGTTGCGGCGCGTTGCTACTCGCCCCGCAATTCCCTGAGCGCCATGCGCTTGTAGGCGGCGACCAGCCTGTCGCCCTCCTGGCGCTCGACGGAAATCGCCAGCCGCATGGCGGCCTCGCCCATTTGCCAGATGAGGAACGCCGTCGTTTCCAACGCCACCGGATCGGCTGCCGGCCGCAGCCGTTTCAGCACCGCGGTGAGGAATTCGGCGTTGGCCCGGCTGTCGGCGAGTTCGAGTTGGCGCAGCGCCTTGTCGGCTTGCGTGCCCGACCAGATGTCGCGCATCACCGGCTCGGCCAGGAACAGCCCGTAGTAGATATTAACCAGTTCCGAAAACGCCCGGCCGAGCCCTTCGGCGTCCCTGACACCAGCCAGTGCTGCCGAAATGCAGGACTGACTTTCGGCGGTGTAGCGCTCGGCCAGCGCCCAGATGATCGCCCGCTTGTCCGGAAAGAACTGGTAGAGCGACCCGATCGACACCCCAGCGCGCTCCGCCACCTCCCCCATGCGCATGGCGTCGCTGCCTTGCTCGGCGATCAGCGCTGAGGCGGCAGTCAGCATGCGCTCGACCCGCTCGCGGCTGCGCTGCTGGCTCGGCGCCCGGCGCGGCGAAGCAATCTGCTCCCGCGCGGAAACCGGCGCGGCCGTGTCTTCCATGACTGACTCCAATGCCAGCAAAATCGCTTGACTCGCAAAATACGAGGGTTTATCACATTTTGCAAATGTGAGGATTATTCATATTTTAAATAGAGGAAACGGTTATGACTGACACGACAACCAAACCAATTCTGATCCTCGGCGGCACCGGCAAGACTGGCCGCCGTCTGGCCGAGCGGCTGACGGCGCACGACCTGCCGGTGCGGATCGGCTCGCGCTCCGGTACACCGCGCTTCGACTGGGAAGTCCCAGCGACCTGGGGACCGGCAATGCAAGGCGTCAGCGCCGTCTACATCAGCTACTATCCCGACATCGCCGTGCCGGGCGCCGCTGAAACCGTCGACGCCTTCGCCAGGCTCGCGGTGCAAAACGGTGTCACCCGACTGGTGCTGCTGTCGGGGCGCGGCGAAACGGAAGCCCAGCGCGCCGAAGAGATGCTGAAGGCCTCGGGCGCCGACTGGACCATCCTGCGCTGCGCTTGGTTCTCGCAGAACTTCAGCGAAGGCTTCTTCACCGAGTCCCTGGCTGAAGGCGAAGTGGCGTTGCCGATCGGCAATGTCGGCGAGCCCTTTGTCGATGCCGACGACATCGCCGACGCCGCCTTTGCCGTGCTGACGGAGCCAGGCCATGTCGGCCAGCTCTATGAGTTGACCGGGCCGCGGCTGCTGAGCTTTGCAGACGCGGTCGCCGAGATCGGCAAGGCAGCCGGGCGCGACATCCGCTTTGTTAGGACTCGCATGACGAATTCACTACCGCAGTAGCCGCGCATGAGCTGCCGCCCGAATTCGGCTGGCTGCTCAATGAGCTGTTCACCCAGGTGCTCGACGGCCGCAACGAGTCGCTCACCGACGGCGTCCAGCGCGTGCTTGGTCGCAAGCCAAGAGACTTCTCCGCCTACGCAACGCAAACCGCCGCAACCGGCATCTGGAGCAACTGACATGATCGCGAAGCTTCTCCCCACCCTCATCTTCATCGCCGCAATCGGCTCGGGCATCGTCGGTGGCGTCTTCTTTGCTTTCTCCAGCTTCGTCATGCCGGGCCTCGCCCGCCTGCCAGCCGCAAGCGGCATTGCCGCGATGAATTCCATCAACGTCACAGCGGTGACGCCGCTGTTCATGACGGCGCTGTTCGGCACGGCGCTCGTCTGCATTGTTGTCGCCATCGGTGCGGCGATCGGCTGGAGCCAGCCGGGCTCGCTCTGGCTGATTGCCGGCAGCCTGCTCTATCTCATCGGCATCGTGGTGGTGACGATGATCTTCAACGTCCCGCTGAACGATGCGCTCGCCGCCGTCAATCCGGCAAGCGGCAACGGTGCAACCGTGTGGTCGCGCTACCTCAATGAATGGGTGATGTGGAATCATGTCCGCACCATCAGCGGCATAGCCGCGCTGGCATCTTTCTGGTTCGCCGCGCGTTGACGACGATGGATGGAGCGACCGATGAAGGACTACGCAAATATGGCCTTCGGCATGGCCATCGGAGTTGGTGTCGGTGCCGCGATCGGCACCGCTCTGGATGATCTGCCGATGGGCGTTGCCGTGGGTATTGCGATTGGCGCCGCCGTCGGTGCGTGGCGACGCAAGTGACGGCAGCGCTCGCGACCCCTATGCCTTTGTCTTCCGATCGGAATGGCCGAGGTCGCGGTCCGGATCAATGACATCGCGGACCAGTTGCTTCAGTTTGGCCGCGTCCGGAAAGCCGCCGTCGCGCTTGCGATCCCAGACAAGCACGTCATTGCAGGAAATGGTGAAGATGCCGCCGGTGCCGGGCACCAGCGTCACTTCGCCAAGGTCCGTGCCGAAGGTCAACAGCAGCTCCTGCGCCATCCAGCCGGCGCGCAGCAGCCACTGACACTGCGTGCAATAGGTGATGCGGATGACCGGCAACGGCTTTTCGCTCGTGGCGGGTATAGCTCCGCTCATTTCGGACTGAGCTTCGCTCATGCCGCGCTGAGCTTGGCCATGGTCTCGTCGTCGACTTCGAAGTTGGCGTAGACGCTCTGCACGTCGTCGTCATCCTCGAGCGTGGCGACCAGCTTCATCAGCGACTGTGCCCGCTCCTCGTCGACCGGAACGTTGTTTTGCGGCCGCCAGATCGGCTTGACCGATTCAGCCTCGCCGAGTGCGCCTTCCAGCGCCTTCGACACTTCGCCCATGTTCTCAAAGCCGCAATAGATGGTGTGGCCTTCCTCGTCGGATTCGACATCGTCGGCGCCGGCTTCGATCGCCGCATCCATGATCTTGTCGGCGCTGCCGGCCGATGCCGGATAGTAGATCTCGCCGGCACGGTCCCACATGAACGACACCGAGCCCGTTTCGCCCATCGCGCCGCCGGCCTTGGTGAAGGCGGCGCGCACATTGGATGCCGAACGGTTGCGGTTGTCGGTCAGCGCCTCGACAATGACGGCGACGCCGCCCGGGCCATAGCCCTCGTAGCGCACGGCTTCGTAGTTCTCGGCATCGCCCATCGAGGCCTTGTTGACGGCGCGCTGGATGTTGTCCTTCGGCATCGACACCGCCTTGGCGTTCTGGATCGCCAGGCGCAAGCGCGGGTTCATCGACGGATCGGGCGTCCCGCTCTTGGCGGCGACGGTGATTTCGCGCGCCAGCTTGGAAAACATTTTAGACCGCACCGCATCCTGGCGGCCCTTGCGGTGCATGATGTTCTTGAACTGTGAATGGCCAGCCATGGCACCCCTGTCGTCTTCTCGGCTAGAGCATCCCGAAGCGAAGTGATCTGACCTCGTCTGCCGCAATGCCCGAATTCAAATTTCAGAGCGTCCCAGGTGCAACTCGTGGAAGCACGGCGTTCTCTGTCGGAATGGCCCGGCTTATAGATAAATCGGCTCAATTCGTCCAGCCGCACCACGCATGGGACCCGCCGACATGACCTGCTGCGGCCGCTCACGCCTCGAGGTCCGACTTCAGCCGGTCGATGATGCTGAGGGCATGCCCGGCATACTGGCTGATCCAGCGGTCGTGGATCTGCTTGATCGGCAGCGCGTTGAGATGGTTCCAGCGCTCGCGGCCGTCGCGCCGCGCAACGATCAGGTCGGCGTCCTCCAACACCTTGAGATGCAGCATCACGGTGCAGCGATCGATGTCGGGAAAGGCCTCGCACAGCATGCCGGTCGTCTTCGGCGTGTCCTTCAGCTGATCCAGCATTTCACGCCGGCGCGGATGCGCCAGCGCCTTGAAAACATTGTCGTCTTGCGATTGGCTTGACATGTTATGTTTCTATAACATATTGTTGGGCCGATCAAGGGAAGGAGTTGTGGATATGTCACTTGGATTCAGTGTCTCCGGACGCATCGGCAAGCCGGTCGCCGACGTCTTCGACGCGGTCGTCAATCCGAAGAAACTGAGCGGCTACTTCACCACGATCGGCGGCGCCAGCGCCCCGCTGGAAGCTGGCGCCGGCGTCGTCTGGTGGGGCAAGGTGCCGGTCGAGGTCGACGAAGTGGTCAAGGACAGCCGCATCGTGCTGCGCTGGGATGCCACCGACGCTGACGGCAAGCCGGCCTACAAGACCCGCATCGAGATGAATTTCGAGCCGCTCGACGATGGCGGCACCTTCGTCACCATCGCCGAGAGCGGTTGGCAGGAAGGCGCGGTCGGCCTGAAGAAGTCCTACCTCAATTGCGAGGGCTGGTCGCAGATGCTGGCCTGCATGAAGGCCTATGTCGAATACGGCATCAATTTGCGCGACGGCTACTACCGCAGCGAGATGAAGGGCGAACCGGCCAACGAGACTAATGTTTGAGCGACCCGATATCCGAGCAACAGAAGGAAGATGGAGACCTTGCGATGACGAAAGTATCGCCATTCCTGATGTTCGAGGGCAAGGCCGAAGAGGCAATGACCCTCTATTGCGAGACCATTCCCGGCAGCAGCGTGCTTGACGTCACGAATTACGGCCCCGGCGAAGACGGCCCGCAAGGAACGGTCAAGCTGGCGCGGGTGTCGATCGCTGGGCTGGAAGTCATGGTCTTCAATAGCCCCGTGCACCACGCCTTCACGTTCACGCCATCGGTCTCGCTCTATGTGGACTGTTCCTCAGAAGAAGAGCTGAACCGAATTGTCGGGACGCTGGGCAAGGACGGCGCGTTCCTGATGCCACCGGACAATTACGGCTTCAGCCGCCGTTTCGCATGGCTCAACGACAGGTTCGGGGTCTCCTGGCAGATAAATCTCGCATGACCAGCCTGAGCAAAGGCGACAACAGCCGAACACGACAACGGAGCCAGCTATGACCACGAAAATCACCGGCGGCATCAACATCGCCATGAAGGTACCGCCGCACCAATATGAGGCGACGATCGCCTTCTACCGCGACGTCGTCGGCCTGAAGCCGTTCACAGACAAAGCACCGGCCATCGGCTTCGAGCTTGGCCCCAACCGCCTGTGGATCGATGAGGCGCCGATGATGAGCCAGGCCGAGGTGTGGCTGGAGCTGTTCACCAAGGATTTCCCCATGGCTGCGGATCATTTCGCCAAGGCCGGTGTTGTGCGTTGCGACGCCATTGAGCCCTTGGGCGAGGGCTTCCGCGGCGGCTGGATCACCAACCCTGCCAACATTATTCACATGCTGCGCGAACCGGACGCCTGGTGAGCGCCGAACCCCGAAAGGAGCATCCGATGGACATCCGCGAAAAGCCAACCGCCGAAGCCGGCATGCTGATCCGGCGGCCTGTCGCCCATGTGTTCGAGGCCATCGTCGATCCGGCCATAACCACGAAATTCTGGTTCACCCATGGCAGCGGCCGGCTGGACAGCGGCAAGCAAGTCCTCTGGGGGTGGCGCATGTACGGTGTCTCGACGACCGTCGACGTCAGCGAGATCGTCGCGAATGAAAAGATCGTCATGCAATGGAGCGATCCGCCGACCGCGGTGGTCTGGACCTTCACCGAAATGCCCGACGAGACGACCTTTCTCGAGGTTCGCAATTTTGGCTTCGCCGGGGATGGCGACGAGCAGGTGAAAGAGGCCGTCGGCTCAACCGGCGGCTTCACGCTGGTGCTGGCCGGCGCCAAGGCGTGGCTGGAACAGGGCCTGACGCTCGGCCTGATCGGCGACCGTCACCCGAAGGGCGTGCCAGGACATTAGGTATTCAGGGTCTGCCTCAATGCCCGCCGCCCGACTTCTTACGTCGCCGCGCCAGCATGTTGAGCCCCTCGACCAATGCCGAAAAGCCCATCGCCGCATAGATGTAGCCCTTGGGCACATGGTAGCCCATGCCGTCTGCGATCAGCGTCATGCCGATCATCAGAAGGAAGCCCAGCGCCAGCATGACGATGCTCGGGTTCTTGGCGATGAAGTTGGCCAGCGGCCCGGCCGCCAGCATCATCACGGTGACCGCGACGATCACGGCGATGTACATGATGGCGATCTCGTCGGTCATGCCGACGGCGGTGATGATCGAATCGATCGAGAAGACCAGGTCGAGCAGCAGGATCTGGAAGATCGCGCCGGCAAGGCTGATCTGCAGCGTCTCGCCCATCATCGTATCCTTGTGGTCGTCGGGATCGACGGTGTGATGGATCTCCTTGGTCGCCTTCCAGACCAGGAACAGGCCGCCGGCGATCAGGATCAGGTCGCGCCAGGAAAAACCGTGACCGAAGGCCGTGAACACCGGCGTGGTCAGCTGGACGATGATCGAAATGGTGGCCAGCAGCACCAGCCGCATGATCAGGGCCGCCGAGATGCCGAGCCGGCGGGCACGGGCCCGTTGTGCTTCCGGCAGCTTGTTGGTCAGGATCGAGATGAAGATCAGATTGTCGATGCCGAGCACGACCTCGAGCACAATCAGCGTCAGCAGCGCGACCCAGGCCGTCGGGTCGGAAACAAATTGAAAATGCGGCGCCAGGAATTCGATGAGCTGCATGGAGGTCGTCCCCTCTTTTAACGATCTAGAGCAGTGTCGCCGGCAGTTAGGTACTAAGCGTGCCTATATCAATGTCACGACCAGAAGGACGGTGCGGTTTCCTCCAGCCGTGGCCCGCGACGAAACGGCGCAATCCGCTCGGTCAGCCCTGTGCGGTCTGAAATATCGACGCCGACGCCGCACAAAGTCGCCGGTCCGGTCGCCGCCTCGAAGCGGCCTTTCGGCACCTTCGACAGGAACCGGTTGAGCGGCTCCTCCTTGTCCATGCCGAGCGAGGAATCATAGTCGCCGCACATGCCGGCGTCGGACATATAGCCGGTACCGCCGTTGAGGATCTGGTGATCACCCGTCGGCTGGTGGGTGTGGGTGCCGATGACGAGGCTGGCGCGGCCGTCGACGAAATGCGCGAAGCACATCTTTTCCGAGGTCGCCTCGGCGTGGAAGTCGATAATCACGGCATCCGCCTGCTCGCCGAGCGGACAGGCGGCAAGCTCGCGTTCGCCGGCCTGGAACGGATCGTCGAGCTCGGGATGCATGAACACCCGGCCCATGATGTTGGCGACCAGCACGCGCGCGCCGCTCCTGGCGATATAGACACCGGAGCCGCGCCCGGGCGTGCCCTTGGGAAAGTTGGAGGGACGCAGGAAGCGCTCTTCGCGCGGCGCGAAGGCGAGCGCGTCGCGCTGGTCCCAGACATGATTGCCGGTGGTGACGACATCGGCACCGGCCGCGATCGTCTCGCGAAAGATCTCTTCGGTGATGCCGAAGCCGCCGGCGGCGTTCTCGCCGTTGACGATGACGAAATCGAGTTTGAAGTCGGAGATCAGTCCGGGCAGCTGTTCCCACACCGCCGTGCGTCCTGTCTTTCCAACCATGTCACCGAGGAAGAGAAGTCTCATATGATCCCGCACCGAAGGTCAGCGAAAGCTGCATGACGCCAGTGAAGATCATGCGTCCCTTGTACTTATCTACAATTTTGGCGCGAAGCGGCGCAACCCGCTCTCGGTGAGTATTTCCGCAATGACGACGTCATGTTCCTCATCCGGCACCATTGCCACCTCCTGGCAGTCGAAGGCGATGCCGACCAGCCGCGGCGGCCGGCCCCTGTCGATCAGCTTGGCGATGGCGCGGTCGTAATAGCCGGCACCGTAGCCGATGCGATGGCCGCGCGCATCGAAAGCGGCGAGCGGCACCAGCATCACCGAGGGGTCGAGCACCTCGGCTTCCTCGTGGGGGCCGACCGTGCCGAAACCCATCTCGACCATCGGCGCGCCGCGCACCAGTTCGCGAAAGACGATCGTGGTCTTGTCGAGAATGGCCGGCAGGCAAAGCCGTGCGCCCTTTTCGCGCAAGGCAAACATCAGCGGCCGAACGTCGACTTCCGAACGCATCGGCCAAAAGCCGGAAACGATCTGGCCCGGCTCGACGTGGAGATGATCGCGCGCCGTCTCCGCCATTTCAAGCGCGACCTCCACCCGCCAGAACTCATCGAGCGCGTTGCGGCGTCCGAGGGCCTCACGGCGAAGCTGCTTTTTCAGGTCTTTGAGAGAGGTCATTCAGCCAGGGTAGAAAAGGTCAGATCTGGATGGAGTTTTGGGAGCGACGTTTTCCACCGCAATCATCCACCGAAATGCGGGACGCGTGGCAGTAAGTGACGATCCACACAACCGGTGGAGAGAGCGATCCCGGGAACCTACAAAGTAGGTGGGCGCCGTGTGAGAAAACCCACGGGTCTTCCCAGGGACAGCTCCCTAAGGATCGTTAAGGCCCCGGGGAAAATGTTCTCCTGCCGGGAAGCACAGACCGTCCCGCCCAATATAGGCTGCCGGCCGGCTAAGCGCCAGTGAGACGGGCATATGTTTCCATCAGGGTTCAAGCCCATTCGCCGCGGCCGGCGCACCCTTGCACAGGGTGAGCCGCGTCCTTACGGTTGCCATGACCAACCGAGGAGCAAGAATGCGTTTCGAAGGCACGGCGGCCTATGTCGCCGACAAGGATCTGATGGTGGCCGTCAACGCGGCGATCGCGCTGGAGCGGCCCTTGCTGGTCAAGGGCGAGCCAGGCACTGGCAAGACGGAACTCGCCCGCCAGGTGGCTGCTGCACTCGGCGTCGACCTCATCGAATGGCACGTCAAGTCGACGACGCGGGCGCAGCAGGGCCTGTACGAATATGACGCCGTCTCGCGGCTGCGCGACAGCCAGCTTGGCGACGAGCGCTTCAACGACATCAGGAACTACATCAAGCGCGGCAAACTCTGGGAGGCGTTCGCCGCCGGCAGGAAGGTCGTGCTTTTGATCGACGAGATCGACAAGGCCGACATCGAATTCCCCAACGACCTCCTGCAGGAACTCGATCGGATGGAGTTCTTCGTCTACGAGACCGGCGAAACCATCCGCGCCGCCGTCAGGCCGATCGTCATCATCACCTCCAACAACGAGAAGGAGTTGCCGGACGCGTTCCTGCGCCGCTGCTTCTTCCACTACATCCGCTTTCCCGACGTCGACACGCTGCACAGAATCGTCGATGTCCACTATCCCGGCATCAAGCAGAACCTGGTGCGCGCGGCGCTGACCCAGTTCTACGAAATCCGCGACGTGCCCGGCCTGAAGAAGAAGCCGTCGACCTCCGAGGCGCTCGACTGGATAAGGCTGCTGGTCGCCGACGACATCGCGCCGGAAGATCTGCGCGCCGATCCGAAGAACGCCCTGCCCAAGTTGCATGGCGCATTGCTGAAGAACGAGCAGGACGTGCATTTGTTCGAGCGGCTGGCCTTCATGGCACGAAGGCAGCAATAGGGCAGCAGCAGCGCTTTCCCTCCTGTGGACCGTTGCCCGCAGCCGAACAGGCAGGCAGCTTCGGCCAAACCTTCAGAGGAGATGACATGTCTGAGATTATCATCCGCCCGCTCGTGCAGTCCGACCACGCCGACTGGCGGCGGCTGTGGACCGACTACCTCACCTTCTATGAGACGAAGCTGCCGGAAGAGGTCTACGCCATCACCTGGAAGCGGCTGTTCACCGAAAGTGAGTTCGAGCCGAAAGGCTTCATCGCCACGCTGGACGGCAAGGCGGTTGGGCTCACCCACTATCTCTACCACCGCTCCGGCTGGTCGGAAAAAAACAACTGCTATCTGCAGGACCTGTTCGCCGACCCTGACGTGCGCGGCAAGGGCATCGGCGCTGCGCTGATCGAGGCAGTGAGACAGGAAGCCGAAAAAGTCGGCGTCAAGAACGTCTACTGGATGACGCACGAGACCAACACCACCGCGCGCAAACTCTACGACCATGTCGCGCGCCGCACCGGCTTCATCGAGTATGATCTGCTGTAGATAGACAATGTTCATCCCCTTTTTCCTCGAACTGAAGGCCGCGCGTGTTCCCGTTTCGCTCAGGGAATATCTGTCGCTGCTGGAGGGGCTGGAAGCCGGGCTGGTCGACTACGACGTCGAAGGCTTTTATTACCTCGCCCGTGCGGCGTTGGTGAAGGACGAGCGCCACATCGACCGCTTCGACCAGGTGTTTGCCCATGTCTTCAAGGGCATCGAAGCACTGGGCGGGCCGGATGCCGTCGATGTCGCCAATATCCCTGAGGAATGGTTGCGCCGCCTCACCCAAAAGCACCTGAGCGACGAAGAGAAAAAACTGGTCGAGGCGCTGGGCGGTTTCGAGAAACTGATGGAAACCTTGAAGCAGCGGCTGCAGGAGCAAAAAGGCCGCCACCAGGGCGGCTCGAAATGGATCGGCACCGGCGGCACCTCGCCTTTCGGCGCCTATGGCTACAATCCCGAAGGTGTGCGTATCGGCCAGCATGAAAGCCGCAACCGCCACGCGGTGAAGGTGTGGGACAGACGTGAGTTCAGGAATTTCGACGATGCCGTCGAACTCGGCACCCGCAACATCAAGATCGCGCTGAAGCGCTTGCGTCGCTGGGTGCGCGAAGGCGCCGAGGAGGAATTCGACCTGCCCGGCACCATCCACGCCACCGCCGAACATGGCTATCTCGACGTGCAGACGCGGCCCGAACGGCGCAACGCGGTGAAGCTTTTGATGTTCTTCGATGTCGGCGGCTCGATGGACGACCACATCAAGAGCGTCGAGGAGCTGTTCTCGGCCGCCCGCGCCGAATTCCGCCAGCTCGAATATTTTTATTTCCACAACTGCCTCTATGAGGGCGTGTGGAAGGACAATCGCCGCAGGCATGCCGAGGTGATTTCGACCTTCGACCTGCTTCACAAATACGGTCCGGACTACAAGGTGATCGTCGTCGGCGACGCCTCGATGAGCCCTTACGAGATCGCTCACCCCGGCGGTTCGGTCGAGCACTGGAATCCGGAGGCAGGCAGCGTCTGGCTCGGCCGCCTGCTGCAGCAATGGCCGAACGCGGTATGGCTGAACCCCGAAGACCCCAGGAACTGGGGCTACACCCATTCGATTGCGATGATCCGCGACATCTTCGGCGGCCGCATGTTCCCGCTGACGCTGGCCGGGCTCGAAGGCGCGACCAAGCAGCTTTCAAGGAAGCATTAGTTGTCAGAGGTGCGGAACCATCACCTCAGAGACCATCAATCGTGAAAGTTAGCGCCGCCCCTCACTGTCCTGCCGGACATCTCTCCCCGTAAACGGGGCGAGAGGGCCTGGCCGCAACGCCGGCGCCTTTCTTGCAACGCTGACAATTGGCGAAATCGCGGACGACAGGGCCCCTCGCCCCGTTTACGGGGAGAGGATGCCGGCAGGCAGGTGAGGGGCGGCGCAGACGCCTGAAGAAGGGGGAATTCAACCTTGGAACGTCAGACACTGGGCAGTCGTGTAACAAATGCCTATCTTGACGCGAATATCCGGTTGCAATCAACAACGAGCCGGCAAGGCTGAGGAGATCACATGGACACCCACACCTACCCTGTAACCCGCACCGACGACGAATGGCGCGCCCGGCTGACGTCGGAGCAGTATGCCGTCATGCGCGGTCACGGCACCGAGCGGCCGGGAAGCTGCGCTTTGCTCTACGAGAAGCGCGCCGGCACCTTTTCCTGCGCCGGCTGCGACCAGCCCTTGTTCGAATCCAAGCTGAAGTTCGAGAGCGGCACCGGCTGGCCGAGCTTCAACGACCCGGTGCCGGGCTCGGTCGAAAACACCATGGACCGCAGCTACGGCATGGTTCGCACGGAATGCCATTGCGCCCGCTGCGGCAGCCATCTCGGCCATGTCTTCGAGGACGGCCCGCCGCCGACCGGCCTGCGCTATTGCATCAACGGCGTGGCGCTGAAATTCGAGCCTTCGGCCTGAGCCATCCGGGTTCGACACTATGAAAGGGCGGCATCTGTCGCCCTTTTCGTTTAAGTATCCGTTGCCCCCCTCTGGGCAGACGATCAGACCACGATCATCGCCACCAGCCACAGCGTAGCGCCCAGCGTCATCATCCAGGCCTTGGCACCGGGTATCTTTTCGGTGGTCCGCCACACCGCCAAGGTCAGGAACAGGCTGTAGGGCACCGACGCGAAATGCACTGCCAGCACAAGCCCGAGCGGCAACTTCAATCCGAGCAGAACGAGCGCCAGCACCGATGCGGCGATGCTGACCGCGGTGCCGACGAGGACGAGGTCGCGCCAGAACAGCCGGTCGAGCGGCACCTGGCCTTGCCAGCGTGAGCGGAAAAAGGAGCCGATACCTTCTGGCAACACCGGATGTCTATCCCTGCACCAGGACTTCGGTTACGGCACGCTCGAAGCGCGAACATTCGGTCACCAGCCAGTCGGCCATGGCTGGCCAGTTATCCTCGGCATAGCAGTTCACCCGCCACATCGAATTGATGCCGAGATCCTCGCAACTCTGTTCCGGCCTGAGCTTCAGCCTGGCCTCGATATCAGGCTGGAACGGCTTCAGCCGCGACCACGCCTGCGTGGCGCCGAACTTCTCGTTGCGGCCGAAGAAGACGCCGACCTGACTCTGCGCCGGCGCGACATACATGGAAAGGACCAAGGCGAAGTCGGGCAGCCCGCGCTGCCAGAACCAGGGTCCGCGCCTCGCCATCGAAGCCGTTTCTTCCGGATGCCGCTCGGCGAACAGCGTCCAGAAGCCGCGCTGGCGGAATTCAGAGGCGCGGCGGGCGCCGAAGTCGAATTCGCTCATGGCTCGATGCTCGCTTCGGCATCATGCTCGGCCCGAGACTGTTTCGAAATTCGCTCTGGCGAGTCATATGGTGGTGGTTTCGAGAACCGGAGCGGAGCGTACTTAAAGTACGCGAGCACCGGAAGCGCAGAAAACGCCAACAGATGGCCGCGAGAGTAGAATTTCCAGACAGTCTCTACACCATACCGAGTGCGGCCTTGTATAGATCGAGGATGGTTTCCTCTTCCTGACGCTCGGCCTGGTCCTTCTTGCGCAGCCGGATGATCGTGCGCATCGCCTTGGTGTCGAAGCCGGTGCCCTTGGCCTCGGCGAACACTTCCTTGATATCGTCGGAAATGGTTTTCTTCTCTTCCTCGAGCCGCTCTATGCGCTCGATGAAGGCACGCAGCTGGCCGGCGGCAACAGTCTGGCTGGTATCGGTGATATCGTCGGCCATATTTTTCTCCAAAAGCATCGGCTCCGCGACTCGCGGACGACTGCGGCAAAATTTGAGCCGGTTCGATGCCCGACCGGCGGCGGCGGGTCAAGCCGTTATCGACCAAGCCGCGCGGGCTGCCGCCAGAAGCCGACAACCAGTCCGTTTTGCGAACTCTAATTGAAAGCGATCAGCAGATCCTTGGCATCGATCTGGTCGCCTGCCTTGACCAGCACCTCGGCGACCGTGCCGTCGCGCTCGGCATGCAGCGCCGTCTCCATCTTCATCGCTTCGATGGAAAGCAGCACGTCACCGGCCTTCACAGCCTGGCCGGCAGCCACCGAAAGCGCCGAGACGACGCCCGGCATCGGTGCGCCGACATGCGCCTCGTTGCCGGGTTCGGCCTTGCGGCGGGCCTTGGCGGCGGACGCGCCATGCGCCCGGTCGGGCACCTTGACACGACGCGGCTGGCCGTTGAGCTCGAAGAACACGGTGACCATGCCCTTCTCGTCGACATCGCCGATGGCCAGGCAGCGCACCACCAGCGTCTTGCCCTTCTCGATGTCGACGAAGATCTCGTCTTCCGGCTTCATGCCGTAGAAATAGGTCGGCGTCGGCAGGACGCTGACCGGCCCATAGGTTTCCTGCGCGCCGGCGAAATCCGTGAACACCTTCGGATACATCAGCCACGAGGCGAATTCGAACTCCGACAGCTTGCGCTCGAGCTTTTCCTCGATTTCCTTGCGGTTGGCCTTGAGGTCGGCTGGCTTGAGCAGCGAACCGGGCCGCACCGTGATCGGCTTGTCGCCCTTCAGCGCCTTCCTCTGCAGCGCCGTCGGCCACCCGCCTGGCGACTGGCCAAGATCGCCGCGCAGCATCGAGACGACCGAGTCCGGAAAGGCGATATCCTTGTCCGGGTTTTCGACATCGGCAACGGTCAGGTCCTGACTGACCATCATCAATGCCATGTCGCCGACGACCTTGGAGGACGGCGTCACCTTGACGATGTCGCCGAACATCAGATTGACGTCGTGATAGGTCTGCGCCACCTCGTGCCAGCGCGTCTCCAGTCCGAGCGAGCGCGCCTGTTCCTTCAGATTGGTGAACTGCCCGCCCGGCATCTCGTGCAGATAGACTTCCGAAGCCGGCCCCTTGAGGTCGCTTTCGAAGGCGGCGTACTGGTTGCGCACCGCTTCCCAGTAGAACGAGATCTTCCTGATCCATTGCGGGTCGAGACCGGGGTCGCGTTCTGTGCCCTTCAGCGCCTCGACGAGCGAGCCAAGGCATGGCTGCGAGGTGTTGCCGGAGAAAGCATCCATCGCCGCGTCTATGGCGTCGACGCCGCTTTCCACCGCCGCCAGCACCGTCGCCGCCGACAGGCCCGACGTGTCGTGGGTGTGGAAATGGATCGGCAGGTCGGTCGCCTCGCGCAGCTCCTTGAACAGCACGCGTGCCGCCGCCGGCTTCAACAGTCCGGCCATGTCCTTGACGGCGATGATGTGGGCGCCGGCCGCCTGCAATTCCTTGGCCAGGCCGACATAGTATTTGAGGTCGTATTTCGCCCGCGCCGGATCGAGGATGTCGCCGGTATAGCAGATCGCCGCTTCGATCAGCTTGCCCTCGGCGCCGACCGCATCCATGGCGACGCGCATGTTGTCAACCCAGTTCAGGCAATCGAAGACCCGGAACAGGTCGATGCCACCGCTTGCTGCCTGCTTGACGAAATGCTGCACGACATTGTCGGGATAGTTGGTGTAGCCGACGCCATTGGCGCCGCGCAGCAGCATCTGCAACAGCAGATTGGGCGCCGCCTCGCGCACCAGCGACAGCCGCTCCCACGGATCCTCGGTGAGGAAGCGCATGGCGACGTCGAAGGTGGCGCCACCCCAGCATTCCAGCGATAGAAGCTGCGGCAAGGCACGCGCATAGGTACCGGCGATGCCGGCAATGTCATGCGTTCGCACACGGGTGGCGAGCAACGACTGGTGGCCATCGCGCATCGTCGTGTCGGTGACCAGCACTTGCCTCTGATCGCGCATCCAGGCGGCGAACTTCTCCGGCCCGAGCACATCCAGCTTCTGCTTGCTGCCGCCGGGCACATTGCCGTTGAGGTAAGGCACCACGGGTGCGGCCGCATCGGCCTTCGGCTGCGGCCGGCCGCGCGTCTCGGGATGGCCGTTGACGCTGACGTCGGCGAGATAGTTGATGAGCTTGGTGGCGCGGTCCTGGCGCTTGACCTGCTGGAACAGTTCCGGCGTCGTGTCGATGAACTTGGTCGTGTAGGAATTGTCGGCGAAGCTCGGATGGTTGATGATCGCTTCGAGGAAGGTCAGGTTGGTGGCGACGCCGCGGATGCGGAACTCGCGCAGCGCCCGGTTCATGCGGGCGATGGTCTCGGCCGGCGTCGGCGCCCACGCCGTCACCTTCTCCAGCAGCGGATCGTAGAAGCGGGTGATGACAGCGCCCGAATAGGCGGTGCCGCCATCGAGGCGGATGCCGAAGCCTGTTGCGCCGCGATAGGCGGTGATGCGGCCGTAATCGGGGATGAAATTGTGTTCGGGATCTTCCGTGGTGATGCGGCACTGCAGCGCGTGGCCGTTCAGCCTTATGTCCTTCTGCGCCGGCACGCCTGATTCCGGTGTGCCGATGGCAAAGCCGTCGAGGATGTGGATCTGCGCCTTGACGATGTCGATGCCGGTGACCTGCTCGGTGACGGTGTGCTCGACCTGGATGCGCGGATTGACCTCGATGAAATAGAATTTGCCGGTGTCGGCATCCTGCAGGAACTCGACCGTGCCGGCGCCGATGTAACTGGTCTCGCGGGCGATCTTCAGCGCATGGCCGCAAAGCTCCTCGCGCTGCGACATTTCGAGATAGGGCGCCGGCGCTCGCTCGACGACCTTCTGGTTGCGGCGCTGGATCGAACAGTCGCGCTCGAACAGGTGCACCGCATTGCCGTGGGTGTCGCCCAGCACCTGCACCTCGACATGGCGGGCGCGTTCGATCAGCTTTTCAAGATAGACCTCGTCCTTGCCGAAGGCGGCTTTCGCCTCGCGCTTGCCCTCGGTGACTTCACGGGCAAGGTCGGCTTCGGCGCGGATGGCGCGCATGCCGCGGCCGCCGCCGCCCCATGACGCCTTCAGCATCACCGGATAGCCGATTCCCTTGGCCAGTTTCTTGACCGCCTCCATGTCATCCGGCAACGGATCGGTGGCGGGGATCACCGGCACCCCGACCTCGATGGCGAGATTGCGCGCCGCGACCTTGTTGCCGAGCCGCCGCATTGTGTCCGGCTTCGGCCCGATGAAGGTAATGCCGGCTTCGGCACAGGCGTCGGCGAATTCGGGACTTTCCGACAACAATCCGTAGCCGGGATGAATAGCATCGGCACCCGACAGCCTGGCGACGCGGATCACCTCCTCGATCGACAGATAGCTTTCGATCGGCCCCATGTCCCGGGTCAGATGCGGCCCGCGTCCGACCTGGTAGCTCTCGTCGGCCTTGAAGCGATGCAGGGAGTATTTGTCTTCCTCGGCCCAGATCGCCACGGTTTTGAGGCCGAGTTCGTTGGCCGCGCGAAAAACGCGAATGGCGATTTCGGACCGGTTGGCGACGAGGATCTTCGTGATGGCCAAGGACTGGGCTCCAGCAACGGAAGGAAGAGAAATCGGCGCAATGATTAGCGTGAAAATGCTGCAGTGCAAACAAAATTGACGTGCGTTTAAACCGATTGAAATGGAATCATTGCGCCAGAAGCCCTTCGCATTCATCCGAACAGCAAGAAAAGCGCCGGCTTTGCAGTTAGCGCACGATCATTCACCGGCTAAGGACCCGGCTCTGTCGGCCGCCCCCTGAACGTGATGGGAAAAGAAAATGCCCGGCGCGAGGCGCCGGGCATCCGTAAACGGTCTGGAGACTGACGCTTACATCTTCTGGATGTAGGTGTACTTGCCGTCGTCGCCCTTCTTCCATTCGTACATGACGTAGCCGGGCAGCGTCGGGTCGCCCTTGGCGTCATAGGACAGGTCGCCGAGCACGGTCTTGAACGGGCCGTTTTCATGCAGCGCCTTGGCAACTGCCTGCGGGTCGTTCGACTTGGCAACGGTCGCTGCTTCGGCAAGCGCCTGCACGGCAGCGTAGGCGTAGAGCGTATAGGCTTCCGGCTCGAAACCCTGCGCACGGAACTTCTCGACGAGTTCCTTGTTGGCAGGGATCAGGCGCGGATCCGGGCCGAACGTGTTGAGCGTCCCCGCAACCGCGTCGCCCGCGATCGAAGCCAGCTCGTTCGACACGATGCCGTCGCCGGAAATCAGCGTCGCCTTGAGGCCCTGGTCGGCCGCCTGGCGGATGATCAGGCCGGCTTCGGTATGCAGGCCGCCCCAATAGATGATGGAAACGCCGGCTTCCTTCATCTTGGCGATCAGCGCCGAGAAGTCCTTGTCGCCGACATTGATGCCTTCGTACATGACTTCCGTCACGCCGGCGGCGTTCATCGCCTTCTTGGTTTCGTCGGCAAGGCCCTGGCCGTAGGTGGTCTTGTCGTGCACGACGGCGATCTTGGCGTCCTTGAAGTTTGCGGCGAGATAAGCGCCGGCGATGCTACCCTGCTGGTCATCGCGCCCGCAGGTGCGGAACACGTTCCACAAGCCGCGCTCGGTGAGCTGCGGGTTGGTGGCAGCCGGGGTGATCTCGACGATGTTGTTTTCCGCATAGACTTCCGACGCCGGGATCGAGACGCCCGAGTTGAAGTGGCCGACCACGAACTTGACGCCGTCGCCGACGAACTTGTTGGCAACCGAGATGCCCTGCTTCGGATCGGAGACATCGTCGCCGACTTCGAGCTTGATCTGCTCGCCGTTGATGCCGCCCTTGGCATTGATGTCGGCGACAGCCGCTTCCGCACCCTTCTGAAGCTGTGCGCCGAAGGCGGCATTCGGACCGGTGATCGGGCCGGCAACGCCGAACATTACATCGGCCCACGCGTTGCCGCCGAACGCGACAAGCGCGGTCAGGGCTACGGCGGACAAAAGTGACTTTTTCATTTAAACGCTCCCATTTACGGAGTGGGCGTGGATGAAGCTTTCATGCGATGCCCACCCTTATCGCAGAAAGCATAGTTTGCCGATTTTCAGGCACTTGTCACGCCGATTCAATTCCGAGGCGGCGTTAATGATGAACGTCAACCTTTCGGTTTCCAGCTCAAGATTGAAGCTCTTTCGTAGAGCCAATTATACTGTGTCACCATCTGGTTGGTGCGCGTGTATTGATAGCCGACGAAGCCGAGGATCATCAGCACGATGGTGTCGACGACATAATAGTGCAGCGAGAACATGGTGCCGCCGAACAGCGCGTGATGGATGAAGCGGATCGCGATGCCGAGGCCCAGCATATAGGCGAACAGCTGGATGAAGCTGCGCCACGTCTGAGCACTGGCCTTGCCCGTCATCCACGCCGCCCAGCCGCCGAGCAGACAGGTGACGAAGAAGAACTGCCAGATCGAGGGTTCCTCATAAAGAATGCCCTGCATGGTGAAGTCTCCTTAGCATGACCCCGAAAAGTTGCGGACTTTCCGGACAAGATCATGCGACAAACAAACAATCTGGAGCAGAATGGCGGATGCACGCATTCCGCTCCGAACTCAGTGGTGCCCGCCTTCGAGATAGGCGGCGCGCACTTCCGGATTGGCGAGCAGCTCCTTGCCGGTGCCGCTCATCGTCACATTGCCATTGACCATGACGTAGCCGCGCGTGGCGAGCTTGAGCGCGCCGAAGGCGTTCTGCTCGACCAGGAACACGGTCAGCCCCTGGGTGCGGTTCAGTTCGCGGATGGCGTCGAATATCTGCTTGACGATCAGCGGCGCGAGACCCAGCGACGGCTCGTCGAGCAAAAGCAGCTTCGGCCGTGCCATCAGCGCGCGTCCGATCGACAGCATCTGCTGCTCACCGCCCGACAGCGTGCCGCCGCGCTGGGTGATGCGCTCTTTCAACCGCGGGAACAGCGTGAACACCTTCTCGACGTCCTCGTCATAGTGCTTGAGGTTGTCGAGGCTGGCGCCCATCTGCAGGTTTTCCATCACCGTCATGCGCGGAAATATCCGCCGGCCCTCGGGCGACTGGGCAATGCGCATGCGCGCGATCTCGTGCGTCGGCATCTGGGTGATGTCGGTGCCGGCAAAGGTGATGGTGCCGGCGCGAGCGCGCGGCGCGCCGAAAATAGTCATCATCAGCGTCGACTTGCCGGCGCCGTTGGCACCGATCAGCGCCACGATCTCACCTTCCTTCACAGTGACATCGACGCCGTTCAGCGCCCGGATGTTGCCGTAATAGGTCTGCACGCCCTTGATATCGAGCAGCGTTGTCGCGGCCATCATTTACGCCCTCCGCGCGGCTTGGCTGTGGGAGGTTTCGCGGCCGGCTTGGCCTTCACCCGCTCGGACGGCTTTCTGGGCGCGGCATTGGCTCTTGCGTCGACTTGACCCGCCTTTGATGCGCCCTTGGCGACCGTAACCCGCTCACCTGAACTGTGGCCCACCGTGTCGGTCACCGGCCCGGCGAGATAGGACGACGATGTCCCCGGACCATGCGCGGCATCCGGCCCTGTATCGAGCTGTTCGATGACATCTTCGTCGCCGACTTCGGTAAGGACCGCTTCGACTTCCTCGTCGTCGACGCCGAGATAGGCGGCGATGACGCGCGGATCGGTGCGCACCGACTGCGGACTGCCGTCGGAGATCTTGCGGCCGTACTCCAGCACCACGACATGGTCGGAGATCTGCATGACCACCGACATGTCATGCTCGATCAACAGGATCGAGGTACCGGATGTGTTCTTGATGTCGATCAGCAGCTCGTTCAGCGCCGCCGATTCCTTCGGATTGAGGCCGGCCGCCGGTTCGTCGAGGCACAGAAGCTCGGGTCCCGTGCACATGGCGCGAGCGATCTCGAGGCGGCGCTGCGCGCCATAGGGCAGGTCGCCGGCCGGGTCGTCGGCACGGTCGACAAGATCGGCCTTTTCCAGCCAATGCTTGGCGAGTTCCACCGATTCGGCCGAAGCCTTGCGATAGCCGCTGAAGCCGAACAGGCCGAGGACCGTGTAGCCCGATGCCTTCATCAGTTTGTTGTGCTGGGCGACCAGCAGGTTCTCCAGCAGGGTCATGCCGGAGAACAGGCGGATGTTCTGGAAGGTGCGCGCCACCTTGGCGCGCGCCGGGATCTCATGGTTGGGCAGCCGCTCGAGCAGGAAGGTCGAACCATCGTTCCGGTTGAGCGTGATCATGCCTTCCGACGGCTTGTAAAAGCCGGTGATGCAGTTGAACACCGTGGTTTTGCCGGCGCCGTTAGGGCCGATCAGCGCGGTGATCTCGCCGCGCTTGGCGGCGAAAGACAGATCGCCGATGGCCACAAGGCCACCGAACTTCATCGACAGATGATCGACCTGCAGGATAGCGTCGTTCACGCCGGAATTGGCCTTCTGAACAGGGTTCGCATTCATCAGCCGTGTCCTTCCTTGGTGAAGGAGCTTGAGACAGCCTTTCGCTCCTTGAGGAAGGCGGTTGGTTCACGACTGCCGACGAAGCCGCGCGGCTTCCACAGCATGACGATGACCATGGCCATGCCGAACAGAAGCATGCGGTAGAGTTCCGGTGTGAAGTCCGGCCCGAAGACCTGCTTGAGGAAGTCGAGTTCGCGCAATGCCTCGGTGCCGCCGATCATCACCATTGCGGCGACCGCGATGCCGACCAGCGAACCCATGCCGCCGAGAACGACGATGGCCAGGATGATGGCCGATTCCAGGAAGACGAAGGATTCCGGGCTGACGAAGCCCTGCCGTGCGGCGAAGAACGCGCCGGCGAAGCCGCCGAACATCGCACCCGTGGCGAAGGCTGTGAGCTTCGTGGTGGTGGTGTTGATGCCGAGCGAGCGGCAGGCGATCTCGTCCTCCCGCAACGCTTCCCAGGCACGGCCGACCGGCATGCGCCGCAGCCGGATGGTGACGAAGGCTGTCAGCAGCGCCAACGCCAGGATCAGGTAATAGAGGAAGATCTTGTAGTAGGCGCTCGATGTCGCCAGATGCAGCACCTTGGCGATATAATTGGGGTCCGACACGTTGAAGGTCATCAGGCCGAAGAAGGTGACCTTCGGGATGCCGGAAATACCGGCCGAACCGTTGGTGACCTCGCGCCAGTTGATCAGCACCAGGCGGATGATCTCACCGAAAGCCAAGGTGACGATCGCCAGATAGTCGCCGCGCAGGCGCAGCACCGGGAAGCCGAGCAGCACGCCCCAGAAGGCGGCCATGGCGCCGGCGGCCGGCAAAAGGATCCAGAACGACAGGCCGTACTGCGTGCCGAGCAGCGCATAGGCATAGGCGCCGACCGCGTAGAAGGCGACATAACCGAGGTCGAGCAGGCCGGCGAGGCCGACGACGATGTTCAGGCCCCAGGCCAGCATCACATAGATCAGGATCTGGATGCCGAAATTGTCGACCCATTTCAGCGAGCCTTGCAGCCCGCCGACGAACGACCAGGACATCAGCGACAGGATCGCCACCACCAGGATCGGATAGAGGATCAGCGCGGCAATGCCTAGTTTGGTGAAGTTGGCATGGATGAAGCCCCGGAAATAATAGATCACGCAGGCCAGCACATAGATGACCGCCAAGGCGCGCAGGAATTGCAGATAGCCCGCCGGCTCCGCTCCCACCCATCCGACGAGAGAACTGTTGACCGCAAACAACACCACCGCCGCGACCAAGGCCACGATGAAGGCCGGCAATTGGAAGAAGCGTGACGCCACGCTGGCCGGCAGCAGACCGGTGGCGACGTCGGTGATCTTCTGGTTGGCCAGGAAGGGCTGGCCATAAGCGACATAGAGGAAGCGCCCGATGGCCGTGGCGATCACCACGGCGGCAAGCAGGCCCCAACGCGTCGTCAGGACCAATTCATTGGAAATGTTCTGGCCGGTCTTCAGGCCGATGAACAGCACGAACAGGCCAAACGATATGGCAGCGGCATAAAGTGACTCGCGCAACGCGCGCTGCATAGGCGTGGCGACGGTGTCGCGCTCCGGAGATACGGTGACGGCCATGGTCTCAGACCTTTTCGACTTCTGGCCGGCCCAATATGCCGGAAGGCAGGAAGATCAGCACGATGGCCAGGATCGAGAACGCCGCGACGTCCTTGTAGTCGATCGAGAAATATGCCGACCACATGCTCTCGATGAAACCGATCATCAGCCCGCCAACCACCGCGCCCGGCAGCGAACCAATGCCGCCCAGCACCGCCGCCGTGAAGGCTTTCACGCCGGGCGTAAAGCCATCAGAGAAGGCAATGACGCCGTAATACATCAGGAACAAAGTGCCGGCGACCGCGGCAAGGGCCGCACCCATGATGAAGGTGATCGAGATGGTGCGGTCGACATCGATGCCGAGCAGCGCCGCCATCTTGCGGTCCTGCTCACAGGCCCGTTGCGCTCGCCCGAGCGAGGTCTTGTTGACCAGATACCAGAACAGCGCCAGCAGCAGCGCCGTGACGACGACGATGATGATCTGCTTCAGCGACACGCTGATGCCGTTGATGTTGTAAACCTGGCTGACCATCGGCGGGATCGGCTTGTTGCGGGGACCCTGCGTCACCTGGACGAAGTTCGACAGCGCGATCGACATGCCGATGGCAGTGATCAGCGGGGCCAGTCGGAACGAACCGCGCAGCGGCCGGTAGGCGACTTTTTCGATTGTCCAGTTGTAGAGGCTGGTGAGCAGCATCGCCACGATCATCATGATCAGCAGCGCCAGCACAACCGGCACGGAATAGAACAGCGCGCCAAGGGCGAGGAAGACGATCAGAGCCGTGAAGGCACCCACCATGAAGATGTCGCCATGGGCGAAATTGATCATGCCGATGATGCCGTAGACCATCGTGTAGCCGATCGCGATCAGCCCATAGATCGATCCCAGCGTCAGCCCGTTGATAAGCTGCTGGACAAAGTACTGCATGTGTACATGGCTCCCCTGGAATGTCGCCCATGCAGACGCATTCCTTTTCGTATTTCCCCTAGTCGTAAAGTTTCGAGCCCGGATTGCAACGTCATTTTTCAATCGTCATGCGTGTTTTCGAAGCACGCTGTCCGATTGCCCGTTTTCCATCATCCGGCCCCTGGACTATCGCGGACCCTACCATTGGCATAACGCAATGTCTTTGACGATTCGACCCCATCATGCGCTCCGTTTCGAAGAAATCGCCGTCAAAATTAGGTGATGAAAGGAATCGTTGCGTTTTTGGCACGATCCGTTTTTCAAGCCGTCGCTTTCCGCAAGGTCAGGATTCCCATCACTTGACAGCAAATCCGTGCGCGAACGGGTCGCGGTCGTCGATGAAGATGGTGTTCAGCCCGGTCATCCGCGCCCAGCCGCCGATAGAGGGAATGATGGCCGGCTTGCCGGCGACGGTGACATCCTTTTCGACCTTGCCCTTGAACAGCGAACCGATGATCGATTCATGGACGAAGCTGTCGCCGGCCTTGAGTTTGCCCTTGGCATGAAGCTGCGCCATGCGCGCCGAGGTGCCGGTGCCGCAGGGCGAGCGGTCGATCGCCTTGTCGCCGTAGAACACGGCATTGCGGGCATCCGCGCCATCCACCGTCGGCGCACCGGTCCACAGCATGTGCGACAGCCGGTTGATGCCCGGGTTCTCGGGATGGACGAAGGAATATTTCTCGTTGAGCCGCTGGCGCACCACCGGGCTCCAGGCGATGAAGTCGCCCGCCGAATAATCGGCCATGTCGCGATAGTTCTTCTGTGGCTCGACGATGGCGTAGAAGTTGCCGCCATAGGCGACATCGACGGTGATTTCGCCGAGCCCGGGGCATTCGACCGTCAGCCCCTCGGCATGGAGGAAGGACGGCACATTGGTGATGCGCACCTCCTCGACATAGTCGCCGACCTGCTTGTATTCAGCGATGACAAGTCCGGCCGGCGTGTCGAGCCGAAGCACGCCCGGCGTCTTCGGCTTGATCAGACCGTGCTCGATCGCCATCGTCACCGTGCCGATCGTGCCATGGCCGCACATCGGCAGGCAGCCGGAGGTTTCGATGAACAGGATGGCGATGTCGCAATCCTCGCGCGTCGGCGGATAGAGGATCGAACCGGACATCACGTCGTGGCCGCGCGGCTCGAACATCAGGCCGGTGCGGATCCAGTCATACTCGGCCAGAAAATGCGCACGCCGCTCCATCATCGTCGCGCCCTGCAGCAGCGGGCCGCCCCCAGCGACCAGCCGCACCGGATTGCCGCAGGTGTGGCCGTCTATGCAGAAGAAGGATTTCTTGGCCATGACGCTCCTCGAAAATCAAAAACACGAAAAAATCAAAATCGTTGCGGACTGAAGGGGGCCAGATCGATCGGCGGAGTCTGCCCCAGGACAAGATCCCTGATCAACCGTCCGGTGGCCGCCGCCTGGGTCAGGCCGAGATGGCCATGGCCGAAGGCATAGACCACCGACCGCTTTCCCGGCGCGCCGCCGATGACGGGCACTGAATCCGGCAGCGAGGGACGGAACCCCATCCATTCGCGCCCGCCCGAGGGATCGAGCCCCGGCAGGAATTTCTGCGCCTTCTGCAGCAGCGCCTTTGACCTGGCATAATTGGGCGGCCGCTCGATGCCGCCGAGCTCGACGGCGCCGCCGACGCGCAGGCCCGTTGCGAGCGGCGTGACGACGAAGCCATGGCCGGAGAAGATCAGCATCCGCTTCACGTCGAAGGCACTCGTCGGCAACGTGGTGTTGTAGCCGCGCTCGGTCTCCAGCGGAATGCGATCGCCGAGTTGCTTCGCCAGCAGATGCGACCATGCGCCTGCTGCGACGACGAGGTGTCGCGCCTGTCTGGTCGTGCCGTCTGCCAATGTCAGCGTCGCACCATCCTGATCCGCCGCGACTTGGCCGATCCGGGCCATCTCAAAGCGGGCACCCTTGCTTTGTGCGTAGGCCCACACCGCCTTGCCCAGCAGTTTCGGGTCGGCGACCGTCTTCCATCCCGGCACGAACGTGCCTTTGATGAAGCGCGGCGACAGCCCCGGCTGCAAGGCGGCCAGCTCCTCGCCCTCGACATGGCGGAAACCGATGCCGAAACGCTCACGCGCCGCCCAGCCGGGCAGCCCGGCCTGGAACTCGGCTTCGCTTTCATAGAGCTCGAGCGAGCCATCCTCGCGCAGCATCGACCGCGTACCGGAGCGATCGAGCAAGCCCATCCACTCCGCCTCGGCGAGCTTCATCATGCCCGCCTGAGCGGCAAGGCTCGCCTCGTATTTCCCCGGCGCACCGGCGCGCCAGAAGCGGATCAGCCAGGGCAGAAGCCTCGGCAGATAGGCGGGCGGAATGCTGAGCGGGCCAAGCGGATCGGCCAGCCATTTCGGCAGCTGCCGGATCATGCCCTTGTGGGCCAGCGGCAGCACATCGGAAAAGGCAAAGGCGGCGGCGTTGCCGGAGCTCGTCTCCTCGCAAATGCCTGTGCGGTCGAAGACGGTGACCCTGCGTCCGGCCTCGGCGAGAGAAGCGGCTGCACAGATGCCGATGATGCCGCCACCGATGATGGCGATGTCCAAGCCTTCTCCCCGTTCACGGGGAGAAGGTGCCCGAAGGGCGGATGAGGGGCGGCGCACCGCTTCTGTCGACTTGGAATTTCCTGACACGTAGGCGCTGCCCCTCATCTGGCTGCCGCCATCTTCTCCCCGTGAACGGGGAGAAGAAAGCCATCAAAATGTCGGCAGCGTCGGCCGAACCGCGAGCGCATCCTTGACGGTCTTCTCGACGGCCTTGCGGCGCTCGCCCGACAGCGGCTGGCGCGGCATGCGAACGCGGTCATTTGTGTTGATCGCGAACACTTCGGCAAGCTTGATGTTTTGGACCAGATAGGTCGAGACATCGAGATCGAGCAGCGGCCGGAACCAGCGGTAGATGGCGAGCGCCTCCTCGCGGCGGCCCTGCTTCATCAGCTGGAATATGGCGACGGTCTCGCGCGGGAAGGCTGTGACCAGTCCCGCAACCCAGCCGATGGCGCCGACCGACAGCGCCTCGAAGGCCAGATTGTCGACGCCGGTGAACAGGTCGTAGCGAGTGCCCAGGCGATTGATGATCTCGGTCGAACGACGGATGTCGTCGGAGGATTCCTTGATCGCGACAAAGCGCCTGTCCGACGCCAGCTCCTCCATCTGGTCGACGCTGACGTCGACGCGGTAGGCAAGCCGGTTGGAGTAGATCATGACCGGCAGGTCGCCCGCCTCGGCGACCGCGCGCAGCGCCGCGACCGTCTCTTCCGCATTGGTGTGGTAGATCGGGCTCGGCACGACCATGAGGCCATTGGCGCCTTCTTTGGCGGCGCGTTTGGCGATGCTGGCCGCCTCGCGTGTGCCGGCCTCGTTGACGGTCAGCAGCACCGGCTTCTTGCCGGCGACCTTCTGTGCGGTCTTCAGCACCTCGATCTTCTCGTCGGGCGACAGCATCGGCCCCTCGCCGAGCGATCCGCAGACGATGATGCCGTCGCAACCGGCCTCCATCTGCAGGCTGAAGCAGCGCTCCATCTCGGCATGATCGAGACGATCATCCGCGGTGAATTTAGTCGTGACGGCGGGAAAAACTCCGGTCCACATGATCATCTCTCCATCTGATATATCAGTGGTATATCTATTAACAAACCCGCTGTCAACGCGGATTCCGTTATGATATATTCAAGATATATCAGGAGAGCGCATTTGATATCCACGGCAGCAAGCACCTCGGCAGAGCCGGCCGCGACCAGGGCCTACCATGTGCTCGAGCACATGATCGTCACGCTCGAACTGGCCCCGGCAAGCTTCGTCACCGAGGGCGCTCTGATCGACAGGCTCGGGCTTGGCAGGACACCGGTGCGCGAGGCGATCCAGCGGCTGGCATGGGAAGGGCTGCTCGACGTCAGGCCGCGCGCCGGCATCGCCATCGCCCCGCTCCATCCCGGCGACTGGCTGCGCGTCCTCGATGCACGTCGCGGCGTCGAGGTGGTGCTGGCCCGCTCGGCCGCCCGCTTCGTCACCCGCGAAGCCGCCGACCTGTTCCACGAAGCAGCGCTCGCCATGCAGAAAGCGGTGATCTCGGGCAACGTGCTTGCCTTCATCCAGGCTGACAAGGCTCTCGACGAAGCGCTGGCGCTGGCTGCCGACAATCTCTTCGCCGCCCGTCTGGCCGCCCCCTTGCAGACCCACAGCCGCCGCTTCTGGTTCCGCTACAAGGCCGAGACCGGTCTTGCAGAATCCGCCGAGCACCATGTCGCACTGATCCGCTCGATCCTTGCTGGCGACGAGGAGGCCGCGGCCAAGGACGCCAAACGCCTGATGGCGCTGCTGCGCGGCCACGCCGAGACGGCCGCCACGCGCTGACCTCTTTTACATCCGGTGCGCTTTCGTCGCCGGCGCTTCCTCGAAACTCGGGTCAAGTCCCTGGCAAGGCAGCCGCCGCCATCAACGAACCGTCCCAGCCTTCGCCCGCCGTGATGACGCAACTCTGACCACGCGTGTCGGTGGCAAGAATTGTCCAGGTGCCCCGGTCGGAGACGAATATCTCAAGAATCAGGCTCGGGTTGACCAGGCCGCGCGCCGCCTCACTTTCGTGGAATTTTTCCCCGAGCGCTTTGATCATATCCGCACGGGCCGCGCATTGCTCCGCCAGCGCCGGGACGGCGGGACACGCAAAAATTGCCGCGAAAAATAGCGTTGCCACAAGACGGGTCATCTGACACCTCCTTGCGCCAGACGATGTCCCCGAAGCTGTCGCCAGCGCCGTTGCTTGATCTGCCGTACCTCCTTGCGGCAGGACTGCAGACCAAGACGGCAGATGCCTATTTGGTTCCATCACATTAGCGTTCAAGCGGATAGGGTCGCCACCGGATTGCAAAAAAACGCCCGGGCGCGAGCGCCCGGGCCTTGAATCCAAATCAATTTGTTGTCCGGTCAGTTCATCGTCGGGATGACGAATTCAGCACCGTCCTTGATGCCGCCCGCGCGACCGCAGCCGAAGGCGAGGACGCGCAACCAAGAAATCGTCCGGTCAATTCATCGTCGGAATGACGAATTCGGCACCATCCTTGATGCCCGCCCGCGCGACCGCAGCCGAAGGCGAGGACGCGCAACCAAGAAATCGTCCGGTCAGTTCATCGTCGGGATGACGAATTCGGCACCATCCTTGATGCCGGACGGCCAGCGCGAGGTCACCGTCTTGGTCTTGGTATAGAAGCGGAACGCGTCCGGGCCGTGCTGGTTGAGATCGCCGAACGAAGATGCCTTCCAGCCGCCGAACGTGTAGTAGGCGATCGGCACCGGGATCGGCACGTTGATGCCCACCATGCCGACCTGGACACGGCTTGCAAAGTCGCGCGCGGCATCGCCGTCACGGGTGAAGATGGCGACGCCATTGCCCATCTCGTGATCGTTGGCGAGCTTGATCGCGCTCTCATAGGTCGGGGCGCGCACAACAGAGAGCACCGGCCCAAAGATCTCTTCCTTGTAGATACGCATGTCCGCGGTGACGTTGTCGAACAGGCAGCCACCCATATAGTAGCCGTCTTCATAGCCCTGCATGGAGAAGCTGCGGCCGTCGACGACCAGCTTGGCGCCTTCCTTGACGCCGGTATCCACGTAGCCCTTAACCCGTTCCAATGCCTGCGCCGTCACCAGCGGGCCGAAATCGGCGGAAGAGTCCGTCGAAGGACCGACCTTCAGGCTCTCGACGCGCGGGATCAGCTTTTCCATCAGCCGGTTGGCGGTATCGTTGCCGACCGGGACGGCGACCGAGATCGCCATGCAGCGCTCGCCGGCCGAGCCGTAGCCGGCGCCGATCAGCGCATCGACGGTCTGGTCCATGTCGGCATCAGGCATGATGATCATGTGGTTCTTGGCACCGCCGAAGCACTGCACGCGTTTGCCGGCGGCCGTGCCGCGCGAATAGATGTAGTGGGCGATCGGCGTCGAGCCGACAAAGCCGATGGCCTTGATGTCGGGATCGTCGAGGATGGCGTCGACCACGTCCTTGTCGCCATTGACGACATTGAGGATGCCCGCCGGCAGACCGGCTTCGAGGAACAGTTCGGCGATGCGCATCGGCACGCCCGGATCGCGTTCCGACGGTTTCAGGATGAAGGCGTTGCCGCAGGCGATGGCCGGCGCGATCTTCCACAGCGGGATCATCGCCGGGAAGTTGAACGGCGTGATGCCGGCGACCACGCCGAGCGGCTGGCGCATCGAATAGACGTCGATGCCGGGGCCGGCGCCGTCGGTGAATTCGCCCTTCATCATGTGCGGTGCGCCGATGCAGACCTCGACCACTTCGAGGCCGCGCTGGATGTCGCCCTTGGCGTCGGCGATCGTCTTGCCGTGCTCGCGCGCCAGGATGTCGGCCAGTTCGTCATAGTCGCGAGCGACCAGTTCGAGAAACTTCATCAGCACGCGTACGCGGCGCTGCGGGTTGGTCGCGGCCCATTTCGGCTGCGCTGCCTTGGCATTCTCGACCGCCGCGCGCAGTTCCGCCTGCGAGGCCAACGCCACCGTGCCGCGCACGGAGCCGTCCATCGGCTGCATGACATCCTGCTTGCAGCCGCTGGTCCCGGCGACATGCTTGCCGCCAATGAAATGACCATAGTCGATCATGATTTCTCTCCCTTGTTTGTGATGCTGCATTGTCCGCCTTTGGCCGGCGGATGGCAACGCGACGGAGAACGCAACCGTTGTGCGGAGAATAGATAACGATTGACGAGCGAGCATCAATTCCCGCAAATGGTGGGATGCAATTGCTGCCGTGCGGATTGAGAGATTGAGTTCCACCACAGAACGCAGCGTCGATAATTGTGATCTGGACCCTCCCCATGAACTGGGATGACGTCCGCATCTTCCTCGCCGTGGCGCGCGCAGGCCAGATCCTTGGCGCCGCCAAACGGCTGGAGCTCAACCACGCCACCGTCTCACGCCGCATCGCCGCACTCGAGGAAGCGCTGCGGACAAAGCTGTTTCGCCGCTTGACCACCGGCAGCGAGCTGACGCCCGCCGGCGAGCGTTTTCTCGACATTGCCGAGCGCATGGAGGGCGACATGATCGCCGCGCGCTCGACCATTTCAGGCGAAGGCGACGACGTTTCCGGCACGGTGCGCATCGGCGCACCGGACGGTTTTGGTGTCGCCTTCCTGGCCAAGCGCCTCGGCGAACTGACCGCCCTGCACCGCGAACTGACGATCCAGCTTGTGCCGGTGCCGCGCTCCTTCTCGCTGTCGCGTCGCGAGGCCGACATCGCCATCACCGTCGAGCGGCCGACCGAAGGCCGGCTGGTGGCGGGAAAGCTGGTCGACTACTCGCTCGGCCTGTTTGCCTCGCGCGCCTACGCCGATGCCAATGGCCTGCCCAAAACCGCCGCCGAACTCGGCCAGCACACGCTCATTGGCTACGTGCCCGACCTCATCGTCAGTCCCTCGCTCGACTACGCGGCCGAATTCAGTGCCGACTGGCGCACCAGCTTCGCCATCTCCTCGGCGCTCGGCCAGGCCGAGGCAGTGCGCTCGGGCGCCGGCATCGGCATCCTGCACACCTTCGTCGCCCGCTCGATGCCGGAATTGGTACCCGTCGACGTAGTCGCGCCGATCCGCCGTGCCTACTGGCTGGTCTATCACGAATCGGTCAGGCCGCTGCGCCGCGTCCAGATCGTCGCCAGCTTCATCACCAAGATGGTTGAGCGGGAGCGAAACCTGTTCGTCTGATGCATGTCGCCCAAAAGTGATCTCGGTTTTGGGAGGACTACATGCATAAAACAAAGACGCCAAAGCGCATCGCATGAATCCGGTCAAACGCGATGCGCTTTAGCCGTGCCGCCTTTTCCTTGCCACAAAACCGGCCAGTGTGACATCAGGCGTGCGGTCGCCGGCTGTGGGCGGACGCCGCACGCGGAGAGATCTTTCAGAAAGCTGGCGCGGATAGACATGCGAGCCGTTCTTGCCATCCTGCCGCTGCTTCTCGTTTCCGCTTGCGCCAACCCGTGGACGAAGGTCCCGGAGGCCGAGCTGCCCAAGCCGATCCGCTACGCAATGGCGCGGCCTTCGCCTTTCGTCCTGGGCAATTATTGCGGCCCTGGCACCCGCACCGGCGACCTGTCGGCCCGGCCGGCCGACCGCCTCGATGCGGCCTGCCAGACGCATGATGCCTGCTATATCGCCCGCCACAACCATTGCGACTGCGACGGCACCCTGGTCGCCTCGGCGAAAGCGATCCGCGACGACAAGACAACGCCACGCAAAATGCGCGGCGAGGCCGAACTGTTGATCGCCACCTTCGCCATTCCCGTCTGCAAGGTCTTCCCGCAAGGCTTCATGCCGCCGCGCGATCCCGCGCAATTGAGCGCCCTGAAGGCCGGAGTCGCCGGGTGAAGGGTCGCGCATCCATCGCCATCGTTTTGTTCGGGCTGGCTGTCCTTGCCGGCTGTGCCGGCGCTGGCCGCAATGCCTGCGATCTCCTGCAAGGCCAGAGCGCTTGCGCGCGACCCGCGCTCTCGGCCGGGACAGCTGGGCCGCGGATCGCCGCCGCGCAGTTTTTCGGTGACGCCGGCACGAGCGACTATGAAAAACGCTTCCTGGCGCTGCTCGCCCACCACCAGCTTGGCGCCATGGACCGCGCCAACGGCACCGGCCCTTTCGGCCATGACCGCCATGAGATCGCCAACAGCGATTTCCAGGCGACCTACCGGACACTGCAAAAACTGGCCGGACCGGTTGCCGAAACGCATCTGCCGCCGGCCGGCGCCAGCAGCGGCGAGGGCCATTTCGACGGACGCTGGCGGGTGTCGCGGCAGACACTCTACATCGATGCGGCTGCGCGGCCCTCGGCGCCCAGGATCTTCGATTTCTCCGGCCTGCAGGCGCGCAGCGTCGAGGTCGTGCTGCGCCAGGCCGGCAAGCAACCGGCCGACATCGAAGGCATCTGCGACGGCACGCTGGCGATCCGTGCCGGCGGCGGTTCACGCACCATCGCCATGGGCACGGCATTCCGTTTTCGCCTGTCCGGCGAGGACGACACGGTCAGCCTGTTTCCGAGTGACGGCCTGAACCGCTGCACCGCAAGGATCCGCTCCAGCCTTGCCCCGGCCGGCGCGCCGCTCACCATTCGGCGCGAAGAGGCCGCCGATCCGGCTCTCGCCGCCTTCGACAGTCGCTACGAGCGTTGCACGACGCCTAACCCCACCGGCCTCGATGCGCTCAGCCGCGCCTTCTATGCCAGCCGCTGGCTGTCGCAGACCTGCGCCTTGCCGATCGGAAAGCCGCGCCTGCTGCGCAAATCGCGCGATGGCTTCAACGCCAAGGTCGAGGCGCTGATGGGGGCGCCGCTGTCCGACAGCGCCATCGACAAGGGCGACCCGGAGCTGCCGCTCGACTTCTCCAAGGCGCCAAGGCTGAAGCTGATCTATCTGTCGTCCCTGGAGTTCAAAGCCGACTTTTCCGGCCGCATCATCGAACGGCTGATCCGTCATCATGCGGCCCTCGGCACCAAGGTGCGCATCCTGGTCACCGACGTGCTGGAGCGCGACAAGGACGACGCCATGCTGCATCGGCTGGCGGCCGAATTCCCCAATGTCGAGCTGCAGGAATATCGCTGGCGGGCGGACCGGGGCGCGCCGATCGACGAGCAGATTTCACAATTGCACAAGGTCCATCACGTCAAGATGCTGGCGACGCTTGCCGACGATCCACGGCGGTCGCGCGCCATCATCGGCGGCCGCAACATCCATGACGGCTTCCTGTTCCACCAGCCGATCGATCTGTCGCGCTATCCCGATCTTGAGCAATACGGCAAGACCGACGGGCTCTCGCTGAACTACTATTCGAACTGGAGCGACTTCGACATCGAGTTCGCCGATCCGGCCACGGTCGAGACCCTTGCCGCGCATCTTTCGACAGTGTGGCTGCGCGACGCCGACACCAATCTGGCGCGCCCCTTCTCCATTCCGGTCCGGTCCGACGGCGCCCGCCCGTCAGGCACGGCACGACACTTCATTTCGGTGCCCTACGAGGACGGCCATGCGCTGGAGGACTATTTCGTCGAACTGGTCGACGCTGCCCAGCACCATATCCAGATCGTCAATCCCTACCTCAACCTGACGCCCAAGCTTGCCCAGGCTGTTGACCGGGCGCTCGCCCGCGGCGTCAGGATCGACATTGTCGGCCGCATCGATCTCAAGGGCGATATCGGCGGCAAGTTTCTCACCGCGCTCAACAAGCTGTTCGTCGAGAAATATGGCGACCGCATCAACATCCGCGAATTCAAGGCGCCTGACGTGGTGCTGCATTCCAAGATCATGATGATCGACGAAAGGTTGGTCGCCATCTCGTCGGTCAATCTCAACAACCGCAGCTTCTTCCACGACAGTGAGAACGGCATGATGGTACTCGATCCGGCCTTCTACACCAGGATGAAGCCGATCTATGACGACTATGTCGCCCACTCCAATCCGGTCGCCACCAATGTAGCGATACCGTGGGCCTATCGGCTGCTGTTCGAAGAAGACTGGGTCCGGCAGGCGTTCTGACGGCGATTATTTGACCAACCCAAATTGAGACAGGGATATGGTCCTAACAGGCTGGCAACTAGCGCGTTCGACGCAGCGAGCGAATAAAGAGCATGAGGGATACGAAAGTGAACGCCGGGTTGCGATTGGAGACCCACCATCCTCCTGACCGTTCTAGGAACTCCGCCTCTAGTGGGTCTGTCGGACCAAGCGGGCCGCCTGCGATATGCTCTCCCTCAGGATGAGGCAGCCTTGCGGCCCTAAGTTCTGCAACGCGCGCACCCAGTTGGTTTAGCCGCGCTCGCAACTCTCTCTCAGTGAAGTCTGCACCCATTCGCGTATCATCGCACCACTCAGGATCGGGCGCCAGACTACTCAGCCGTAGGAGATGGCTAGAAGCGCCTCATAAGTGGAGGATAGCGCGCTCTCGCCATTCTGACCAACACATGACTTACCGAAAATAACGCTCCTGCGCGAGGTCGCGGACGTCGATGTCAGGCACCCGGCTGGAGATAATGTCGGCCAGAACCTTGCCCGAGCCGCAAGCCATGGTCCAGCCGAGCGTGCCGTGGCCGGTGTTGAGATAGAGGTTGGAGAGCTCGGTGCGGCCGATCAGCGGCGGACCATCCGGCGTCATCGGCCGCAGCCCACACCAGAACGTCGCATCCCGCATGGCGCCGGCGCCCGGAAAGAGATCGCCAACCGAGTGTTCCAGCGTGCGCCGCCGCGATTCGTGCAGCCTGAGGTCGAAGCCGGAAATCTCGGCCGTACCGCCAACCCGGATGCGGTCGCCGAGCCGGGTGATCGCCACCTTGTAGGTCTCGTCCATCACCGTCGACACCGGCGCCGCCGCGGCGTCCTTGATCGGCACGGTGATCGAATAGCCCTTGACCGGATAGACCGGGATCGGCCGCTTCACCCGGCGCATGAAACCTGCCGAATAACTGCCCAGCGCCATCACATAGGCATCGGCGGTCTTCCAGCCCTTGCTGGTGCTGAGATTGGCAATGCGGTTGCGGCTGCGGATGACGCGCCAGATCGTCACGTCGTATTCGAACTTGACGCCGCGGGCCACACAGAGTTCGGCCAGCCTGTCGGTGAACATCTTGCAGTCGCCGGTCTCGTCGTGCGGCAGCCTGAGGCCACCGACGAACTTTTCGCGCACCCCGGCAAGGCCAGGCTCAGCCGCGATGCAACCGTCCTGGTCGAGGATCTCGTAAGGCACGCCATACTTCTTCAGCACCTCGACATCGCCTGATGTGCCGTCGAGCTGCTTTTGCGTACGGAACAATTGCAGCGTGCCCTGGGTGCGCTCGTCATAGGCGATGCCGGTCGCTTCGCGCAGCGCCTTCAGCGTGTCGCGGCTGTATTCGGCGAGCGGAACCATGCGCGCCTTGTTGATCGCATAGCGCTCGGCCGTGCAGTTGCGCAGCATCTTGATCAGCCATGTCCACATATGCGGATCGAAGGCCGGCCGCACCACCAGCGGGCCATGCTTCATCAGCAGCCATTTGATCGCCTTCAGCGGAATGCCGGGGCCGGCCCAGGGCGAGGCGTAGCCGGGTGATATCTCGCCGGCATTGGCGAAGCTGGTTTCCAGCGCCGGGCCTTTCTGGCGATCGAGAACCGTCACCTCGTGACCGGCCTCGGCAAGAAAGTACGCCGTGGTCACTCCGATGACGCCGCCGCCCAGCACCATGATCTTCATCGTTCACTCCTTGCCGCGCCGCACGCCCTTGAGGACGCCTGGACGCGGCCGTATTTCCGATTTGCGCACGATCCCCAGCGAAAATCGATGCCGACTTTCGGGATCGTGCAGTGTTGCCTGTTCACGCCGCCGTGGGACCGGGGTCGTCATCCCCTGTCTGCCGCATTCCGGCCCTTTCGCCAAGGGGCCGCCAATCGGCTGCGGCGCTGTAGACGAGGGTGAGCCCATGCGGCCGTCGCGCCTCGTCTCGGGATTTCTCCCTGACGGCACGCCGCGCGGCCTCCGGCTGGTAGAGCACGGTCGCGATCAGGACCGACTCCCGCCTGCCGTCGGCCTGTTCGATCCATGCAGTCTGACCCTCGGCCATGCCGAGCATGCAAAGCCCCCGCCTTGTCATGATCGACAGGCTGGAGCCGACCGGACCGCGCACCTCATTCTGCACCAGAGTTCGGGTCTCGGCAGGGCCGGCATCGACACGAAACACCAGCCTGCTGTTCAGCGTCACGATATCGGATCCGACCGAATCGATCGCGACGACCTCGGCTTTGGAAAGCTTCTCTTCAAGCATTGGAACAATCGGATCCGCGAAAGCCCGCCAACGCTCCAGCATGATCTCGAGGACGGCGAAGTCCTTCGTCGTCAGCCGGAAATTCGCGCCTGTCATCGCCGTCTCCATGCTCAGGACCCTTCCCGCCCGCAGGCCGGCGCATCGACCGCTTCGATGGTCGCCGACAGTTCCCGGCCGCCACGGCTGCTCCAGCACACTGTCTGCCCGATCGACGCGCCGATAAGCGCCGTCCCCATCGGCGTCAGCACCGAGATCCTGTTTTCACTGATGTCTGCTTCGCCGGGATAGACCAGCGTGATGCGCTGGGTGTGGCCGCCATCGTTGCGGATTGTCACCGTCGAACCCATCCGCACCACGTTGGCCGGCATGGAAGCCGCTGCCGTCACGAAGGCACGGTCCATCTCCGAAAGCAGTTCTTCGGCCGTCTCGGGCACGCGGTCGAGCAACGCCCGCGCCAGGCCCGTCAGCCGGTGGTGGTCGGCATCGCTGACCAGAAGCCGGCTCGGTGGACGCAATCCTGTTGCATGTTGCATGGCAAACCTCATGACTTGGCGCATCCAACAGACGCGCGCCTGCCGCCGCACAAACGGTGGCTTGATGAAAGCCGGCAGCCGCGAAGCTGTCTGGCTCGGGAATGATGATGTCAGGTAGAAATGCCCCGGTTCGGACGGACGCCAAAAGGCGGCCGCGCCGGGGCTACGATCCCGCGATCGGGCAGACCCGGAACAAGGTTCTGATATAAGCGAGGTTGCTCATGCCCGGAGCCTTGCCGACAGGCGTCCGCTTGTCAAGCGCGGCCAAACCGCTCAACCGCCGACATAGCGCCGATGGAAGCGCGGGCCGAGGCTGGTCAGGATCTCGTAGCCGATGGTGCCGGCATGGCCGGCGGCGTCATCGACGCTTTGCGAGGGACCGAGCAGTTCGACGAGATCACCCTCGCGCAGCCTGCCGACCGGCAGGGCGGAAATGTCGAGAATGATCGAATCCATCGACACCCGCCCGAGGAAAGGCAGCCGCACGCCCTCGAACCAGGCGGCGGACGCGGCGCGGCGTTGCCAGCCATCCGCGTAGCCGAACGAAATCGTCGCCAGCCTGAGCGGGCCTTGCGCATGATAGGTGTGGCCATAGCCGACGCCGGCGCCTTTTTCGACGCTGCGCGTCTGTGCCACCTTTGCCTGCAGCCGCACCACCGGCAGCATCGGATTGGACTTTGCCGGCGTCGGATTGATGCCGTAGAGCGCGGCACCGGGGCGGGCGAGATCGTAGTGAAAGCGCTCCCCAAGAAAGATGCCGGAGGAATTGGTCAGCGATGCCGGCGCCTCCGGCAGCATCTTGCGCAGCCGCTCGAACGCCAGCCGCTGCTTCTCATTGGCCGGATGCTCCGGCTCGTCGGCGCAGGCCAGATGGCTCATCACGTAACGGATGTCGATGCCGTCGAAGGCCTGCGGGTCGGCGGCGATGCGATCCACATCCCGAGGCGCCATGCCGAGCCGCGACATGCCGCTGTCGACCTGGATCGCGGCCTGCAGTTTTCGGCCGGCGCGGCGAGCCGTCACACGCCAAGCCGCCAGTTGCTCGGGGCTGTTGATAACAGCGCAAAGGTTTGCTGCCACGGCGTCCGGCTCGGCACCGGGCGGAATGCCGTTCAACACGAAAATGGCAGGGCCCGGCCCAAGCGAGTGGCGCAGGGCGACGCCTTCGCCCAGAAGCGCAACGAAGAAGATATCGCAGCCGTCGCGCAGCAGCGCCGCCGCGACCTGGCCGGCGCCCACGCCGTAGCCGTCCGCCTTGAGCACCCCAGCGCAGGCAACATCGCCCAACCGCGCCTTCAGCCGCCGGTAGTTTTCACGGATTGCACCGAGATCGATGGTGAGGATGGCCCCAGCCGCCACTTCGCTTGTGGCGGTGACCTCTTCTGGGGGCGACTTTTGGGGGGCGTCGTTCATGGCGACCCTTCGCGTGGTAGTGGAGACATCAATAGGACCGCCGGGCCGGCGCGGCAACCGCGGTTGTTGTATAGCGCTATTGCACCAGATGCCGGAACGCCGCCACCACGTCCTCATAGACATGGCGCTTGAACGGCACGATCAGGTCGGGAAGGTCCCGCATAGGCCGCCATGCCCATTTGTCGAACTCTGCGGTGTGGCCACCCGGCGGCGGGTTGATCTGGATCTCGCTGACATCGCCGTGGAAGCGAAAGGCGAACCATTTCTGCGTCTGGCCGCGATACCGGCCCTTGAAGGCGATGCCGACGAGATGGTCCGGCAAATCATAGTTGATCCAGTCCGGCGCCTCGGCCAGCAGCGAGACGCCTCGCATGCCGGTCTCCTCATAGAGCTCGCGCTCGGCCGCCTGCAATGGCTCCTCGCCCTCGTCGATGCCGCCCTGCGGCATCTGCCAGAGCTGCGTCGTGCCGGCAAATTCGCTGTCCGGTTCGGCAATCCGGTGGCCGACCCAGACAAGGCCCTCGGCATTGAGGATCATCAGCCCGACACATGGACGGTAAGGCAGCGTTTCGCGGTCGATCTTGTTGGTCTTTGGCATCAGTCAGTCTTTCCAGCCGTCTTACGATGGCTAGCCTTTTTGCGGATCTATAGCCACCGCTGAAATCGGCACGATCTCTATGCCGCGCTTCTTGGCCTCGACCACCCAGGACGACACGGTATCGACCGTCAAGTCGAAGGCCGAACCGATGCCGACGGCAGTGCCTTTGGCCCGCGCGGTCGCCTCCAGGCTGTCTAGCTTCTTCAGGATTTCGCCGCGATCCTGCACGGCATCGATCGCCATGTCGCCGGCGACGAAGGGCACGCCATCCTTCAGCGCCAGGTCCGGCGCCAGGCTGCGCGCCGACGAGCCGTCATCGATATAGGCGAGGCCGCGTTTGCCGAGCTCGGCGATGAACGGCTCCATCGCCGCGGCATCGGCGGAAAAGCGGGCGCCCATATAGTTCATGACGCCGGTATAATTGGTCGTCCGCGACAGCGCCCAGTGCAGGCTCTTCAGGTTCTCATCCGCGCTCGCCGCCACCGTCAGCGTGTTGCGGCCCGGATTTACCTTCGGATAATCGAACGGTTCGAGCGGCACCTGCATGACGATCTCGTGGCCACTCTGCCTGGCTGCCTGCATCCACCGGCCGATGCTGTTGCCTTGCGGCGCGAAAGCCAGCGTCACCTCCGCCGGCAGCTTGGCGATGGCCGCCTGGGTGCCGGTCTGCGAAACCGAAAGCCCGCCGATGACGATCGCCACCCGTGCGCCGCGCCCGCCCGACCAGGGCCGCGCATAGACGTCGAACGGCCGCCTGCCATCCGTGGCGCGCACCGGCAACGGCCCGGTCTCGCTGGCCTCGATCAGCGCCCTGTCTGGAATATGCGCGACCTTCAGGTTCTGGCCGATAGTCGACGGATCGCGAATGACGATCGCTGCCTTGGGCGGCCCATCGCCCTCCTCCGTCTGCACATGGATGATCTGCGGCCCGCCTGATTTGACCGGCGCCTCCGGCTTCGGGGTCGATGCGGGCGGCGCAGGGGCAGGCTCGGCCGCCGCGGTCACTTTCGGCGTTGAAACGGCAACCTCTTGCGGCTTTCTAAACGGCTTTTCCCTGAGCGCGATCGCGCCGGAGACGCCGGCCACCGCCAGCACGGCCACTGTCGCCATGATCGCACTGCCGCTGATCTTGCCGGCGGCGCGCGGCGACCGGACTGCCTGTCCGAGCGGGCGTTCGATGTCCTTGCCGATATCAGCCAAGCCTAATCCCCGGGCACATGGCTCCGAAGACGAAGCCGCTTCGAAAAGACATGCGCGAATTCATCAGTCCCGGCGCACCCCGCGCCATGTCTCGGGAGCTTTGCCTCGCCCCCCGAATCAAACTGCCGGAACCTCTCGGTCCCGGCAGCATCGCATTGCTTCCATCTGGCTCAAACAGAAAGATGGGGCGGCGCGTGCGCCGCTCCAGATCCTTACTGGTTGAGAACCGCCTTTTGCGGATTGGGCGGGAAGGACGGATTGGTCTTCTGGCCACGCAGCAGCTGCTCGGCATAGATGAGCTGCAGATCGTCTTTCGGATCCGGCGGCACATAGGCGGCCGAGCCCGAACCCGTCGTGCTCTCGTCGGCGCCCTTGATGTGGCCCTTGAGATCGGATTCGCCACGTGTCAGATCCCTGCCCTGCAGTTCCGGCGGCAGCGGCTGTTCGACCTTGATGTCGGGCGTGATGCCCTTGCCCTGGATCGACTTGCCGGACGGCGTGTAATAGAGCGCCGTCGTCAGCCTGAGCGCACCATTCTCGCCGAGCGGAATGATGGTCTGCACCGAACCCTTGCCGAAGGACTGCGTGCCGACCACCGTGACACGGCGCAGGTCCTGCAGCGCGCCGGCGACGATTTCCGACGCACTGGCCGAACCGCCATTGACCAGGACGATCATCGGCTTGCCGTTGATGTCGTCGACCTGCTTGGGCTTGGCGTCGAAGCGGGTGACGTCTTTGGGGTCGCGGCCGCGTGTCGAGACGATCTCGCCGCGGTTGAGGAAGGCATCGGACACGCTCACCGCCTGGTCGAGCAGGCCACCTGGATTGAGGCGGAGATCCAGAACGTAGCCCTTCAGCTTGTCGTCGGGAATCTGCTTCTTGATGGTGTCGATGGCGTTCTCGAGGTCGTCATAGGTCTTTTCGGTGAAGGAGGTGATCTTCATGTAGCCGATGTCGTTCTCGACCCGGAACTTGACCGCCTTGACCTTGATGATGTCGCGCACGACCGTCAGTTCGATCGGCTTGTCGGCGCCCTGGCGCAGGATGGTCAGCTTGATCGGCGTGTTGACCAGGCCGCGCATCTTGTCGACCGCATCGTTGAGGGTCAGGCCGCGAACCTCTTCGCCGTCGATCTTGGCGATGTAGTCGCCGGCCAGCACGCCTGCCTTGGCGGCCGGCGTGTCGTCGATCGGCGTGATCACCTTGACCAGATCGTTCTCCATGGTGACCTCGATGCCCAGGCCGCCGAACTCGCCCTTGGTCTGGACGCGCATATCCTGCGCCTGCTCGGCATTCATGTAGGAGGAGTGCGGGTCAAGCGAGGCCAGCATGCCGTTGATGGCATTCTCGACCAGCGACTTGTCGTCGGGCGGTGTCACATACTGTGCCCGCACCCGCTCGAAGATATCGCCGAAGATCGCCAGTTGCTTGTAGGTCTCCGACCCTGCAGCGTTCGCCGCCGAGCCGGGCGCGCCATAGACCAGGCTCATGGCGGACGCGCCCATCAGCGCACCGGCAAACAGAAGCGACAGTTTCCGCATTATTCACGTCCTTCCAGAAAAACGGTCCGCCCACCATGGGGCCGGATCGACGGGTTTTCCATCCTTGCGGAACTCGACATAGAGTTCCGGCGTGGCATTTCCATTCTTCGAAACCGAGGTGCTCGCCACCCGGGCCTCTCCCATCGCACCGATCGGCTCTCCTGCAAGCACTGATTGACCGGTCGCGACGCTGATTCTGCTCATCCCCGCCAAAACGACATGATAGCCGTCGCCTGCGTTCAGGATCAAGAGTTGACCATAAGAGCGAAACGGCCCCGCATAAAGCACATTTCCATCCGCCGGCGCGGTAACGATGGCTCCCGATTGTGTCGCAACCATGTCGCCAAGCATCACCGCGCCGTTACCGTCATCGGCGCCGAATCGCCGCTTGATACGCCCGGTCACCGGCAGCGCGATCTGTCCCTGAAGGGCCGAAAAGGGCACCGCGGCGGCAAGTTGGTTGCTTTCCGGAACGGGCAGCGACGCCAGTTCCGCCGGCGCCGATGTGTTGTCGCCGCTTGCCGTCTTCTGCTCGGCGGCCTTGGCAGCATCGGCAGCCTTGCGGCTCTTTTCGGCCTGCGCTTCGAGCGACGCGATCAACTCCTTCAGGCTGCCGGCCTTGGCCGCCAGCGCTTCGGATCGCTGCTTTTCGGCGGCCATTTGCGTCTGCGTGTCGGCTTCGAGCTTCTGCTTGGCCTCCAGCAGCATGCCGAGCCGCTTCTTTTCCGCCGTCTGGTCGCCGACCGCCGCCGTCAGCCGCGCCCGTTCGGCCTCGATCGACGCCGTGATCCTGGTCTGTTCCTTGAGATCGGCAAGCAGGCTATCGGTCTGCTGGCGCAGTTCCGGCACCACCGCGCCGAGCAGGATGGCGCTGCGCACCGACGACAGCGCGTCCTCGGGCTTGACTAGGATCGCCGGCGGCGGGTTGAGGCCCATGCGCTGCAGCGCGCCCAGCACTTCGGCCAGAACGTCGCGCCGCGCGATCAGCGAGGCGCGGATCTTCTGTTCCTGGCCCTTCAGTCCTTCCAGCCGGGCGCCGATGTCCTCGATGTCCTGGCCGAGCTTCTGCTCGGTCATCGCCGACTGGATCAATGCGGCGGTGATCGAGGCGTGATCCTTCTTGATCGTCGCGATATCGGCGGAGAGTTTGGCCAATCGTTCCGACGACAGCGTGATCTCCTTCGAGACCCGTTCATATTCGGCCCGGCTCTGATCCGGATCGGGAGCCATGTCGAGCGTGTTTTCCGCCCGCCCCGCATGCAGCGACAGCACAAGCACCGCCACCGCGATGCCGCAGCGCGCGCGCCAGGAGCCCGTTCTTGATTTTCTGTCTTCAGACATTGAAGCCCGACTCTATGCGTGGCTTCGTTAACGAACAATCAACCATGTTCGAAACCGCCCACTCGATGCAATCTTGCCTCGGCATTGGGGCGGAAATCCGGGTGTACTGCACCAATTCACCGGTTCACGAGCGATGATAGGGATGTCCCGAAAGGATGGTGGCCGCCCGATAAAGCTGCTCTCCCAGCATCACGCGCACCAGCTGATGCGGCCATGTCAACAATCCGAACGACATCACCAGTTCGGCCTGGTCGCGCAGCGACTGATCGTGACCGTCGGCGCCGCCGATGGCGATGACCAGCGCCTTGCGGCCACCGTCACGCAACAGGCCGAGGCGCCCGGCGAAATCTTCCGAGGAAAAGCTTTTGCCGCGTTCGTCCAGCAGGATCAAAGCGGTGCCGGGCTGCAACTGCGTCTGCAGTTTCTGGCCTTCCTCACGCCGGCGCTCGTTGGCGGTCTGGCTGCGCCCCTCGGCAATCTCGGCAATGCCGCCAAATTCAAGCCCCACGGCCGGGCCGCTCTTGGCGAAGCGCTCGAAATAGCGGTCGGCAAGCAGCTTTTCGGGGCCGGCTTTCATCCGGCCCACGGCATGAACTGATATCTTCATCCTCGCCTTGTAAGCCGCGCGAACGACTTAGTGGAGCGTTTCTTCCTCGAGGTCCGGCGCCTGCCACATCTTTTCGAGATTGTAGAATTCGCGGACTTCGGGGCGGAAGACATGGACGATGATGTCGCCAGAATCGATCAGGACCCAGTCGGCGCCGGACAGCCCCTCAACGCGCGCGGTGCCGAGACCGGCATCCTTGATCGCTTTGAGAAGATGATCGGCGACAGCCGCGACATGACGGTGCGATCGGCCCGAAGCGACGACCATGTAGTCGCCGAGGCTCGATTTCCCCTGGATGTCGATGGAGACAATGTTTTCGGCCTTGGAGTCTTCCAGACTGGCAAGGACTGTCTTGATGGCGCGGGACACGGCGTCGTCTACGCTGATCCTGGCCGGCGAAGGCATGATATCGGCCTTCTTCCGCAGTGCTGTTCTCAGTGTATTTCCTTTCGCAGCAAGAACAACCAAATCACCCCTTGAAGCAGGTGACACCCCTTAGATAGGCAGAGTTCCCTGACAGTTTCAAGACGGGACCCTGCCTCGGACGAACGTATTGTCGCTCTTGTGGTTCCGCTGCACGCCGGAAAAGATCGGAACCCTCACCGCCCGCATGGGTTATCGGCTCACCGACCAACCGGATTCCCCCCATGCCGATCGACCCGCAAAACGCCTTTCTCAGCGTCCAGGCTGGCCTCGCCCAACTGAGCACGCTGACTGTTTCGTACTCCTTCTCGGCCATCGGTGCCGTCATCCTCTTGATTGTCGGCTACATCGTCGCCGGTCTTGCCGAACGTTCGATCTTCGCCGGTCTCGGCCATATCCATGGTTTCGATGCGACGTTGCGGCATTTCTTCTCCAAGATCGTCCGCTACGCCATCCTGATCCTCGTCACCATCATGGTGCTCGGCCAGTTCGGCGTGCAGACGGCCTCGATCATTGCCGCGATCGGTGCCATTGGCCTCGCCATCGGTCTGGCGTTGCAGGGCACGCTGCAGAACATCGCCGCCGGCATCATGCTTCTGGCGCTGCGGCCGTTCCGCATCGGCGAATCCGTCGAGGTTGGTTCGATCGCCGGCACGATCGAGGAAATCGGTCTGTTCGCGACCAAGCTCAGGACCGCCGACGGCGTCTACATCCTGGCGCCCAACTCGACGTTGTGGAACCAGCCGGTGCGCAACTTCTCGCGCAACGGCGTACGCCGCAGCGACATCACACTCTCCATCGGCTCCTGGAACGACATCGACAGGGCGCAGAAAACCTTGCTTGCCACTGCCGCGGCCGAACGGCGAGTGAAACGTGAGCCGGCGCCGATCGCTTTCGTCTCGACATTGGGTGACAGCACTGTTTCGATTGCCTTGCGCTATTGGACATCGTCGGCGGACTTCTTCGCCACCCAGACTGATCTCACCAAGCGCGCCAAACAGGAATTCGATAGCGAAGGCATATCGATCCCGCTGCCGCCGCCGGAAGCGCCCCAACCCGAAGCCCGCCGGCAATAGTCGGTTGGCTCAGTGCCGGCCCTCATCGTCCGGTGAGAAGGCAAGTTCGACCGGCAAAGGCGCCTGCGCCGTCATCGGTGCGAAACTGCCGGTTTCACCGACCGGGACCGCACCCGTCGTGAACACGCGCAGAAGCACGAACAGGCAGAAGGCTGCGGCGATGAGAACAGCCACATAGATGAAAGCCTGCGTGCCGAAGACGGCCGAAAGCGCCGTCACGATGCCGGGCACGACGAAACCCGACAACGACCAGGCAAACAAAAGCGAACTGGACAGCGCCACCATGTCATCCTTGCCGGCGCGGTCGGCGGCATGTGCGCTGGCCAGCGAATAGATCGATTCCGAGGCGCCGTCCCACACGATGTAGATCACAACCAACGCGGCCAACGCGCCGCCATCGAACCCGAGCGCAAACAGGCCGGCAACCATGGCGAGCGCGGATGCGGCGATCAGCACATAGCGGCGGTCGGTTCGGTCGGAAATCCAGCCAAGCGGGATCTGCAGGATCAGAGTGCCGAGAGGCATCGCCGAAAGCAGCAGCGCCACATCGGCCTGGCTGTAGCCCTTGGCCGTGGCGTGGATCGGCGCGAAGCCCGCAATCGACATCGACAGGCCGCCAACCGCAAGCATCCCGGCGACGCCGACCGGTGAAACCCGCCAGGCACGGCGCAGCGCCACCGAGGCCGCCTGCGGTGCCGGCGGCTGGGCAAGTCGGGTCATCCCGACGGGAAGGATCGATAGCGCCGTGAAGGCGATGCCGATCAGCGGCGCATCCGCTGTCCTGATATCGACCAGCGCCAGCGTCGCGTAGCCGACGCCGAGCCCGGCGACATAGGCAACGTAGAAGAAAGCCATGACCCGGCCACGGATGGCGTTGGCAACGGCGTCGTTGAGCCAGCTCTGCGCGACGATGAACAGGCCGCAGATGGCAAAGCCGTAGAGCGCGCGGGCGGCAATCCACAGCAGCGGATGGACCCCGGCGCCGACAGCGGCGTTGGCCAGTGCGATCAGTGCCGACAACACCATGAAGGCACGGGCATGGCCGACCCTTCGCACCAGCGGTCCGGTCAGGATGCAGCCCGCCAGCCCGCCGGCCGAAAGTCCGGTGATGATCAGCCCGGCCCAAGTCGGATCGAAACCCTCGGCGCCGAGCCGAACCGGGATATAGGCAAACATCAGCCCGTTGCCGACGGCTATCAGTGCCATCGACACGATGACGCTGGCAATCGCGATCAGCGGTGTGGGCTCGGCGCCCTGCTCGGCTTCGCTACGGGTTTTCCTGGGAATCGACATGCCTGCTCAGGATTGCCCATGAAACGGGCAAAGGGAGCGATAAAAGCGACATGGGCGGGCGGTCGGGCTCACCCCTTCGCCAGCTTGCGGATCGCACTTGATGACAGCGACGAGCGCGGGCCGTGGATGAAGGTCCAGGCCGGTGCTTTCATGCGGGCAAGCCGCGGTGCATCGCCCTCGTCGATGCGGGCATAGTCGAAGGTCTTGGCGACGACGGAGGACAGGAACGACAGCGTCGCGCCCGGACGGTCGATGACGGCGATCGGGAAGGTCATGACGATCTCGCGCCAGCGCTGCCAGCGGTGGAAATCGCGCAAACTATCCGCCCCCATGATCCAGACGTAGTCGACGCCGGGATTGCGCGCCTTGACCAGCGCCAGCGTGTCGGCGGTGTAGCGGACGTGATGGGCGGTTTCGAAGGCGGTGACCTTGATCTTCGGGTTCTTGGCGATCTGCTCCGACAGCTGCAGCCGTTCGCCGAGCGGCGCCAGTTCCCTGGTGTTCTTCAGCGGATTGCCCGGCGTGACCATCCACCACAATTGGTCGAGCGCCAGGCGTCTGAGCGCGATCTCGGCGACCAGCGCATGGCCGGCATGCGGCGGATTGAACGAGCCGCCGAACAGGCCGACGGCGAGGCCTTTCTCGGCATGCGGCATCTTCAGGTAACGGGAGGGTACCGCCGGTTCGGAAGATGCCAGCATTGCCTCAGGCTCTGACAACGAAAAGATTCAAGGCCTCACCTGTCCCGACCCGCGCACGCGGTATTTGAACGAGGTCAGTTGCTCGACGCCGACGGGTCCGCGCGCATGCATCTTGCCGGTGGCTATGCCGATCTCAGCGCCCATGCCGAACTCACCGCCATCGGCGAACTGCGTCGATGCGTTGTGCAGCAGGATCGCCGAATCGATCTCGTTGAAGAATCTTTCGACGGCTTGCGCGTCCTCGGCGACGATCGCCTCGGTGTGATGCGAGGAAAACGTCTCGATATGCTCGATGGCACCGGCAACGCCGTCGACCAGCTTCACCGCGATGATGGCGTCGAGATATTCGGTCACCCAGTCGGCATCGATCGCCGGCTTGGCATCGAAAAACACTTTCAGCACGTCGGCATCGGCATGGATTTCGCAACCGGCGGCGCGCAGTGCGTCGAGGATCGGCACCAGATGGGTGGAGGCGACCGCCTGGTCGACCAGCAGCGTCTCGGCGGCACCGCAGACGCCGGTGCGCCGCATCTTGGCGTTGACGGCTATCCGCACCGCCATGTCGAGATCGGCCGAGCGGTCGATGTAGAGATGGCAGATGCCTTCGAGATGCGCGAAAACCGGCACCCGCGCCTCGCTCTGCACCCGCCCAACGAGGCTTTTGCCACCACGCGGAATGATGACATCCAGCGTACCGCCGAGGCCCTTCAGCATCTCGCCGACGGCGGCGCGATCGGTGGTCGGCACCAGTTGGATGGCGTCGTCCGGCAGGCCGGCTTCCTTCAGCCCTTCGACCAGGCAGGCATGGATGGCGGCCGACGAATTGAGCGAATCCGAGCCGCCGCGCAGGATCACCGGATTGCCGGCTTTCAGGCACAGCGCGCCGGCATCGGCGGTGACGTTCGGGCGGCTCTCATAGATGACGCCGACGACGCCGAGCGGCGTGCGCACACGCTCGATATGCAGGTCGTTCGGCCTGTCCCATTGCGCCATCACATCGCCGACCGGATCGCGCAGCGCGGCGATTTCCCGGATGCCGTCGGCCATGGCGCGAATACGCGCCGGATCGAGCTTCAGCCGATCCATGAAGGAGGCGGAAAGCCCGGATTCCTGGCCGTTCGAGACATCGATGGCGTTGGCGTCGAGAATGTCCTGCTCACGAGCGACGATCGCCTCTGCCATGGCGAGGAGTGCGGCGTTCTTGGCGGCGGTCGTGGCAATGGCCAGCGGTCGGGCGGCAGCGCGGGCACGACGGCCGATATCGGCCATCGTTGCTACGGTGTCATCCCCGGATTTTTCATGCAGTTTCAGCATGGCTCATCCTCCGCTGGTTACCTGGTCACTGGCCAGTACTTGGTCGCCGGCCCGTACTTGGTCACCCGAATGGCTTACCACAAGGTCGTCGCGGTGGATCATCGCCGAACGCGCCTCGTAGCCGAGCACGGTTTCGATCTCGGTCGTCTTCAGGCCCGCGATCCTTACGGCATCGGCCGCATCGTAGGCAACCAGCCCGCGCGCGATCTCGCGGCCCTCGGGCGACAGGATAGCCACCGTGTCGCCGCGCGAGAAATTGCCGCTGACCAGCTTGACGCCGGCCGGCAGCAACGACTTTCCCGACAGCAGCGCACCGATGGCGCCGGCATCGACCGTAAGCCGGCCGGCCGGTTCGAGCTGGCCGGCGATCCAGGTCTTGTAGCCCTTGACCGGGTTGCTGCTCGGCCGAAAGAAAGTAGCGCGCTCGCCGCGTTCGATCGCCATCAGCGGCGACAACCGCGTGCCCGACGTGATGATCATCGCGGTGCCGGCGGCGGTGGCGATCTTGCCGGCATCGAGCTTCGTGCGCATGCCGCCGCGCGACAGCTCGGAAGCAGCCGCCCCCGCCATCGCCTCGATATCGGGCGTGATGCGGTCGACCACCGGAATGAATTTAGCTTGGGGGTCACGCGCCGGCGGCGCCGTATAGAGGCCATCGATGTCGGAGAGCAGTACCAGGAGGTCGGCGCCCATCATGGTGGCGACGCGAGCCGCCAGCCGGTCATTGTCGCCATAGCGGATTTCGGACGTCGCCACCGTGTCGTTTTCGTTGATGACCGGCACCGCCTTCATCTTGAGCAGCGTCGAGATCGTTGCCCGTGCGTTGAGATAGCGGCGGCGCTCCTCGGTGTCGCCGAGCGTCAGCAGGATCTGGCCCGATTTCAGGCTGCCCTTGCCGAGCGCATCCGACCACGCGCCGGCCAATGCGATCTGCCCGACGGCTGCCGCGGCCTGGCTCTCTTCGAGCTTCAAGGCGCGCTTGCCGAGACCAAGGATCGTGCGGCCAAGCGCAATGGCGCCGGACGAGACGACGAGGATTTCAGCGCCGCCCTTGGCCAGCCCGGCAATGTCGTCGGCGAGCGAGGCCAGCCAGTCGCGATTCAGCCCCGTCGTGCGGTCGACGAGCAGCGCCGAGCCGATCTTGACGGTGATGCGCCGATATTTTCCCAGCGACTGCATCGTCCTACTTTTCCCAGCGCGTCTCGACTGGCGCAGCGATCTGCGCACGCGCCTCGGCCACCACCGACATCAACGCCCGCAGCACCGCCTCGACGCCTTCGCCGGTGACGGCCGACAACAGCATCGGTGCGCGGCCGGCGGCACGCTTCAGCGAGGCGACTTTTTTCTTGCGCGCATCGGCGTCGAGCGTGTCGACCTGGGACAGTGCCACGATCTCGACCTTGTCGGTCAGGCCGTTGCCATAGGCCTCGAGCTCCGCGCGCACGGTCTTGTAGGCTTTGCCCGGATTTTCCTCCTGCGCCGAAACCAGATGCAACAGCACACGCGTGCGCTCGACATGGCCAAGGAAGCGGTCGCCGATGCCGACACCCTCATGCGCGCCTTCGATGAGGCCCGGAATATCGGCGATGACGAATTCGCGCGCATCGATGCGGGCAACGCCGAGGCCGGGATGCAGCGTCGTGAACGGATAGTCGGCGATCTTCGGCTTGGCCGCGGTGACCGCCGCCAGGAATGTCGACTTGCCGGCATTCGGCAGCCCGACCAGTCCGGCATCGGCGATCAGCTTCAGCCGCAGCCAGATGTTGAGCTCCTGCCCCGGCAGGCCGGGGTTGGCGCGGCGCGGCGCCTGGTTGGTCGATGTCTTGAAATGCTGGTTGCCAAAACCGCCATTTCCGCCCTTGGCCAGCAGAAAGCGCTGGCCGACCACGGTCAGATCGCAGATCAGCGTCTCGTTGTCTTCTTCGAACACTTGCGTTCCCGCCGGCACTTTCAGCGTGACATCGGCGCCCTTGGCGCCGGTCATGTTGCGGCCCATGCCGTGGACGCCGGTCTTGGCCTTGAAATGCTGCTGGTAGCGGTAGTCTATTAGCGTGTTCAGCCCGTCGACCGCCTCCAGCCAGACATCGCCGCCACGGCCGCCATCACCGCCATCCGGCCCGCCGAACTCGATGAACTTTTCGCGCCGGAACGACACGGAACCGGCGCCACCGTCACCGGAGCGGATGTAGACCTTGGCTTGATCGAGAAATTTCATGGGATTGTACAGTTTCTACTAGTGGCCTTGCGGCATTGCTCTAAACCTTGGCCCTTGCTCTAAACCAAGGCGCGGCGAAGGGCGAGGCCGTTTTGTGACAATGGCCGCGCGGGATCGGCCGGAGAGATGCCGGAATGAAGCTTGTAACCTACAATATCCAGTACGGCGTCGGCCTCGACGGGCAGTACGATGTCGGACGCATCGCTGATGCCGTGCGCGGCGCCGATGTGATCGCTCTGCAGGAAGTGACCCGCAACAATCCCAGGAACGGCGGCCGCGACATGGTCGCCGAGATCGGCGAGGCGCTGCCCGACTACTTCGCCGTCTATGGCAGCAATTTCGAGGCCAATATCGGTTCGCACATCGACAATGGCCGCGCCATCACGAAAACCTTCCAGCTCGGCAACATGGTGCTGTCGAAAACGCCTATTCATCTGTCGCGCAACCTGCTTTTGCCGCGCAGCCGCAGCTTCGAGATGATGAACTTCCAGCGTGGCGCGCTGGAAGCGCTGATCGAGACGCCGCTTGGTTTCATCCGCTTCTATTCCATCCATCTCGATCACCGCAGCCCCGTCGAACGCGCCAGCCAGATCCAGTTCCTGCGCCAACGCATGCTGAACTACGCGCTCGAAGGCGGCGCGCTGTCCGGCGTCGCCGAGATCGGCCTGCCGGAATTGCCGCATCCCGAAGCCTTTGTGGGCATGGGCGATTTCAACATGTTGGCCGGCTCACCCGAATATATCGAACTCGCCGGCCGGCCGGATCATGAATTCGGCATGCCGCTGACCGCCGACTTCGCCGTCGATGCCGCCTTGCGCTTGAACGCCACCGGCGACGATCTCATCAGCTGGGTCGACCCGAAACAACCCACCGATCCCAGCCGCCACAAGCGCATCGACTACATCTTCACCAGCGCGTCGCTCGCCAAATCCCTGCAGCGCCTGTGGGTCGACCGAAAGGCCGTCGGCTCGGACCACCTGCCGGTCTGGGTCGAACTGGCTGATCCAAGTTTGCCTCCCATTGGTTTCGCGCCGTACCCGATGTGTGTCGAGATTCAGGTCAGGCCGAGCCGAGAATAGTGGCTTCCGAGAACCGGAGCGGAGCGTACTTTTCGTACGCGAGCACCGGAAGCGCAGGAAGCCGCCATTCGCAGGCCGGCCTCACCTGAATATCGGCACACATCAAAAGTGGACCCAGTTCCGCAGGCTCGTCCAGGTCTTGCGATCGAGCCGGTAGCGCTCGACCGGCACCTGGCCGGCGACAATCGAATTCAGCATGCCCTGGCCGGCATACTGGAACCCGCACTTGTGGATGACGCGGCGCGAGGCGGGATTGATGACCCGCGTCGAGGCATGCAGAACCTGGATCGACGTCCTCTGGAAGGCGAGATCGACCAGCGCGTGCGCCGCCTCGGTCGCATAGCCCTTCTTCCAGTGCGGCTCGCCGATCCAGTAACCGAGTTCCAGCCCGCGATCGGTGGTGTTGAGACCGGCGCAGCCGACGAAGGTGTCGGTGCCGGCCAACGTCAGGGCATAAGCGATGCCGGCCCGGCGCGACTTGGTCATGGCCAGGAAAGAGCGCGCCTCGGGCTCGCCATAGGGGTGCGGCATGCGGGCCAGCATTTCGGCGACATGGCGGTTGTCGGCAAGTTCGACCAGTTGCGCGATATCGCCTTCGTGAGGCGCCCGCATCACCAGTCGCTCGGTGACCAGCACCGGACAATCTATCGCGTAACTTTCGTCTTCTGAGTCTTCCGCTTCGGCAACCATTTGAAAGTCCTCCAGGCACAAGAAAAAGGGGAGATGGAAACCCATCTCCCCTGATCCTTTTCCTGGCTTTGCCAGACACCGGTTCCCGAGATGGGCGCCGGTGTTCTAGTGCGGAACCGGCTACTCCGCGGCTTTGGCAATCGGGTTGACCGATACGTAGGTTCGGCCGTTGGCTTTTTTGTTGAACGTCACGGCGCCGGTCTCGAGCGCAAAAAGCGTATGGTCCGTGCCCATGCCGACATTGACGCCGGGATGCCACGTGGTGCCGCGTTGACGAATGATGATGTTGCCCGGGATGACGGCTTCGCCGCCGAACTTCTTCACGCCCAGACGCTTGGAATGCGAGTCGCGACCGTTGCGCGACGAGCCGCCAGCTTTCTTGTGTGCCATCTAACTAACTCCGTTGCGCCGCAAGGCGCCTAAAAGGCCTTATGAACGCGTTCGCGTTCCGTTTCAAGTCCGATCCGGCGACCAGGTCGCCAGAAAATTACTTCGCAGCCAATTCCTTGGCCTGCTCGCGCCAGTCCTTGATCTGGTCGGAGCTGAAGGACATGTGCTCGTCGATCTTGGCGACATCCTTGTCGGTCAGCTTGGCGAGCTGCGCGAAGGTGATGATGCCCTGCTCGTTGAGATCCTTGGCTGCGACCGGGCCGATGCCCTTGATCACGGTCAGATCGTCCGGCTCACCCTTCGGCGCCTTGAACAGCGGCGCTGCCGCGGTCTCGGCTGCCTTTGTCTCGGCTGCCTTGGCCTTGGGCTCCTTCTTCGGCGCGGCTTCCGCCTGCACCTCGGTGGCGGCCTCGGCCTTCACCTTCTTCGGCGCCTTGACCGATGCCGTCTTCGTCGGCTTGGCGCCACCCAGCAGGATCTCGGAGATCCGCACGGTGGTCAAAAGCTGACGATGGCCGATCTTGCGGCGCGAATTCTGCCGGCGGCGCTTCTTGAAGGCGATGACGGTGCGGTTCTTGCCCTGTTCGACGACTTCGGCGGTGACCACCGCGCCGTCGACGAACGGCGCGCCGAACGTGACATTCTCGCCCTCGCCATGCGCCAGCACATGGCCGATCTCGACCATATCGCCGACATTGGCTTCGACTTTTTCGATCTTCAGGAGATCGTTGGCGGCAACGCGATACTGCTTGCCACCCGTTTTAATGACTGCGAACATTTTTTGCCTTTCGCTGTTCGGTCGGCCTTGATGAACCGCATCTGGCGGTTCGGCCGTCTTTTTGTCAGTCTGCGGGTTCAAAAAACAAGCGGCGCGGAAGAACCCTCCACGCCGATTGCGCGCTGTCCCTAACCGAAGGTTGGGGGCGAGTCAAGGCAAACAGCTGTTGTCGGGACTGTTGTTGGGAGCCGAAGGACCGAGCGTGTCAGCACGACTGCACGGCGTCACCGTCGTCGAGGCAAGGATGCGTGACTGGTCACCAACCTACCCAGGCCTCGCCGCAGCTGAACCGTCGCGAATCCGCTGCTTGCCCGGCAAGCCAAATAACTGACGGATTGGCCTTGTAACCTGCCCGTTCAGCCGTTATCTAGTGCGCCGCGCCGGCAACGGCCGACCATGACCGCGGAGAGGTGGCAGAGTGGTCGAATGCACCGCACTCGAAATGCGGCATGGGTGCAAGCCCATCGGGGGTTCGAATCCCTCCCTCTCCGCCATATTTCCTTGCGTGTAACGGGTTAGAAAAACGGGCTTATTCAAGCGAGCTATTGACCCAGGTGCCCCACACCGGTGCTCCAATATTAGCAATTCGGCCCGCTATTTCGCGTCCCCTTCAGGTTTCTTGACGGCCCGGCTACGGTATTCCTCCCTTTGCTTTTGCCTATCCCTTTGCTCTCGGGCTCGGTCCTCGGATGAGTAAACGTCTGCCCTGAGCTTCCGCGATCCGCTTGCGACGTATTGCCAGTCCTCGCGAAGCTTCTTAACTTGCTCAGCTATCTGAATGAGCGGAGAGCGAGCCCCTAAGGTACCAAACCCCTCATAGTCGTCCAACGATTGTTCGTAACTGAGCGATAGGCGCCGCTTCTCAGCCGGACGATGTTTCCAGCTTGTCGTGATCTGGTAGGTCTTCTTGTTGTATAGGCTAAACTCTCCGACATAGCTGGATAGCGACTGGCCTGGCTTCAGCACGCTCACGCGCTTTAGTGGCCGTTCTCCTGACAGGTTACCTTTATATTTCTCCAGCTCGGGACTAAAGGTCACTTCAACGTCGTGCGCAGCAGCATTTCCTGTGTTGGTAACGATCAAGTCTAGGTGGTTAATAGCCCAATCATTCGGCTCGAGGGTTGCTACGACGTGCGCCTGAGCCGTCGCATTCGAAAGCCGCTTAGTTTCCCGCGCCAACACCCAAGTGAAGATGCCGAGGCCTATAGTTGCAATGGCGGTGACAACCATAGACGCGGTCTGCACATCTGCCATAGCTCGCAAGCCCGCCAACAAATAGGATAGAACGTCTCCAACCATACTGGCACCCCCCCAATTCTAGGCAGATAACATGAACGCAGAGGATGATCTACTGGCCGCGAAGATAGCTGGTCGGCACCTGTTCTAGTACCTGTTTCTCGGGCTGTAAGATCGAGGGTACTATCAACGCCCATGACTAGGGTGGCGGACAAGCTGTAGATCACCAGTGCATAAGCTGGCAAAACGCAGGCCCGGGTGGGGCAACTGAAACGGCCGCCGGTGCCCTCACGAGAGAACGTCTCAAATGTGTAACACCAGATTTCTTAATGCATGCCTTGAGGTGGAATCAAGTAATCAAGCGACAGCAATTGCGACTGACCCACTCCATTTGGACCGATAAATGAGCAAGCCAAAAATATTCATCGCTTCGTCACGAGAGAACATCGAAACTGCCCGGGCGATCCAAGACGCGTTCGACCACGACGCATTGGTAACGACCTGGGACCAAGACACGTTTGGGCCGTCCGAGTATCCTCTGGAATCCCTCGATAAGGAACTCGATAAGGCTGATTTCGGTGTGTTCGTTTTTTTCCCCGACGACGTGACGGTGATGAGAGGGGAACAGCTAAGCACGGTTCGTGACAACGTGATTTTTGAACTTGGGCTTTTCGTTTGGCGCCTAACTCGGCGACGAACCTTTATTCTGAAGCCTCGCGGAACTGACATTCATTTGCCGTCCGATCTCAGCGGAATCACGCCTGTTGAATACGACCATAAGCGTGAGGACGATAATCTATTGGCGGCGGTTGGACCTGCGGCGCGAAAAATCCGCAAGGCTATGAGAGAAATGGGAACACGGCTCAAGGCCGATACAGCTGGCCTCGTCGAAGCAGAAGACCGTGCAATACCGGCAAACGTCGAGCCAAGCACATCGTCGTACTTGATAGAGCCTGAGCCCTCTTGGTCGCGTTCGAGATTCGAACGAGCTCTTATGATGGCTGTCTTCAGCGACAGTAAGCTTGACGAGGAGGCCGTGGATTCTGCGTTCAGAAGAAGTCCAATGGCGAACTCTGACGAGTCAATTGCAATATGGGAAGCTTGGCAAATCTACGCTCATATGATCGCTGGTGAGCCAGGGGCAATCAATAACATTCAGGAAAAAGTTCACGCGTTTCCAAACAGCAGCAGGCTTCTGCAATTGCTCGGGCAAGCGCTTGCCCACTATGGCGATAAAGAGGCCGCCTCTCATACATTCATGAGTGCACTAACCAATGCCTCAAACATTGAAGCTGCTCAGTCATCTATTTCCAAATTGGTTGACATTCATCAAGACACTCCAGAACTGTTGGACCATGCCAAGCTGCGCGCCCAGTTGATCGCCTTTCCACACACCGCGCCAACGGATCAAAAGCAATTTAATGGTGCGATGAGAAGCTTGGCGGGGTACGCCGGGTTGAAGCACATAGCCCAGGCCATTGATGAGGTACGTGTCAAAAGCGCTCCCGATGACGGATCCTTGAGATTTAGCCTAGCCCATGGCTATAGCGAAAATGATCCAGAACTAAGTTTGCTGCACTATGAATGCATTCCAAACTCAGAGCGGTCAGGCATGGTTTGGAACAATCTTGGGGTGGCGTATTCAGCTTTGACTATGCGAGGGGCCGCAGTTGCAGCCTATCGGATTGCATCCGAAAAGGGCGAGACAATCGCGGACGGAAATCTAGCCCACAATCTCATTCACGCTGGCCTATTTGACGACGCCCGAAAGCAGGCGGAGTCTGCAATCAAAGTGCCAAACCATAACGAAAACGTTGTGACAGCGCTTAACACGCTTAGCGCAGCTATCGCCGAGGAGGAAAAGAAGGCCCAACAAGCAAGAGTCGCTGCGTCTCAAAAGCAAGCATTTTTCGAACGGCTTGGACGAGCAAGCTTGACCTCGGGCGAAAGAGGTATCGTTGGGAATTGGCAGACCCAAGATGGGACGATCAATTTCGAACTGGTGGGGGGTGACAGATATGTTGGAACGGGTGAATTCAAACGCGAAGTACCAAATAACAGTCTAATCGGCTTGTTCGCACCTCAACCTAATACGCGAATTGAAACAATCCTTGTGGAGGTTCATCTCCGCAGATTCGGAGACGCCTTCGAAGGCACAATAACACGCCGCTCTGAAGATGTTAGCGCATACAAAACGATCCTTGGCTCGTTTGGTCGAGACAACTCTGTGACCATTTATCTTGCCGATGACCACATCCTTCTTGGCCAAATCAATAGCTATGAAAAAGAAACAATAAGTTGGCGTAAGGTCGGAGAATCGCCCCTCCAGATTGAGGTGGCGTCGGCATAACGTGTCGATTTTGTTAATCAGCCCGAGAGGTTATTTTGAAGGTCGGGCGGGAGCTTCACGGCGCCCACGAACGCTCTCTTCGCCTTCTCTGGTTCCTGTCCATGTAGTAGTGCTGGCTTAAGTCCAGACTCTTCCCGCGCTAGCTCCCGGCCCAACCACCCACAAAAACGTTCCGCTCTTGCAAGCTGGCATCAGCCGCTTTGCGGATGGTCAGCGGTGGAACGACTTCAGGCCGAGCCATCGGATTGGTGCGCCGCGATTGCATCCAGAAAAACCTGGCCGAACTCCTTGAGCTTTGCCGCCCCAACCCCATTCACTTCGGCGAAGGCGTCGAGGTCGTGCGGGCGGCGCTCGGCCATGTCGATCAGCGTGCGATCCGAGAACACCACATAGGCCGGCACCTGGCGCTCCCTGGTGAGACGCAGGCACAGCGCCTTGCCGGTGCGTGCCGCCGCGGCACGTGGCCCAGTTGGCACGTATATTAGCAATCAACGATATATTAACGGCCATGATGCAACCTTTCAGTGTCGGGGACGGGAACCAAACCCCGATCGACGTTCCAGCGCCCCTCTGTGCCGGGACGTTCCGCCGATGCGGAGCAAAACGCATGAGAGTCGAAACAGCACTGGCACAGCTGCTGCGGATGATTCACCGTCGCGCCCTGAAATTAGCGACATTGCCAGACGATGAAAGAGATCCGCACTACGATCTCATCCGCCTGTCATGTTGCGGAGCCGCTGAGTTGATTGGGCAAAGTCCGGACAGGGCAGCTGTCACGGCAAACAGCATGGTTGAATTTACTCGCGCAATGGTCGGGATCATTGAGACAAGCCGCGGATTAGATGCAGGACGAAGCGACCAATGGGCGCCGAGCGACAGTTCTACAGTTTGGCAGCCTGGGCGATCGCAGTAGGCGTGGTCGCTGATCGCTTTATCGCACGTACCTGCCAACGGCTGGCTGATAGCTGAATAAAAGACCTCGCCGCTCCATTTGCGAAGCGGCGAGGGCCCCATCGCCCCATGCCGGATCCCATGGTCCCAACACCCGGCATTGCTGACATTGCAATTGTGATGCCAGCGGCAAATGACCCATTGTGGGGCAGGCCAACCGGCGCCTTGGCCTACGTCCCGTCCCAGAGCCTCACCAACGCGCGTTGTGGCGGCTGCGGCTGCGCAATTCCTTGGCCTGATTTCAGACCGTTCCACCCGACTGGTGCGCCGCAATAGCGCTCAGAAAAACCTCGCCGAACTCCTTGAGCTTCGCCGCCCCGACACCGTTCACTTCGGCGAAGGCGTCGAGGTCGTGCGGGCGGCGCTCGGCCATGTCGATCAGCGTGCGGTCGGAAAACACCACATAGGCCGGCACCTGGCGTTCCTTGGCGAGCCGCAGGCGCAAGGATTTGAGCGCGGCGAGCAATGACGCATCGATACCCTCGGCGTTCATGCCTGAACCCTCGGCCGCCCGCATCTTGCGCAAGGCGCGGCTGCGCACCTCGACACGGTAGTGGAACGGCATCTCGCCACGGCCCAGCGCATGGCCTTTTTCGGCGATGGCGAGGCCGCCATGACCGGCCGGATCCGGCATCAGGAACCCGCCTGCGACGAGCTGCCGGATCAGCGACAGCCAGAAATCCTTCTTGTGCGCCAGACCGCTGCCGAAACTCGTGAGCCTCTGGTGGTTCCTGGCCAGCACTTTTTCGGTTTCATGGCCGAGCAGGATGTCGATGACATGGCCGGCACCGAAGCGTTCGCCACTCTGCGCGATGGCTGCCAGGATGATCCGCGCCTCCGCTCCGCCATCGGCGCGCGGCGCCTGGTCGAGGCAAGTGTCGCAATTGCCGCAAGGCTGCGCTTCCTCGCCGAAATAGCCGAGCAGCACCTGGCGGCGGCACTGCGCCGTCTCGCAGTAGCCGATCAGCGTGTCGAGCCGGCCATGCGAGCGCCTCTTGTGCTCGGGCGGCGCATCCTCGTCGTCGATGAACATCCGGCGCATGCGGATATCGCCAAGGCCGAACAGCATATGTGCCTCGGCGTCCCGCCCATCGCGGCCGGCGCGGCCGATCTCCTGGTAGTAGGCCTCCAGGCTGCCCGGCATGTCGGTGTGGAAGACATAGGCGACGTCAGGCTTGTCGATGCCCATGCCGAAAGCGATGGTCGCCACCATGACGACACCGGACAAGGTCATGAAGCTGTTCTGGTTAGCGTCGCGCGCCTCCTTGCTCATGCCGGCATGATAGGCGAGCGCGGTGACGCCGTTCTTCTCGAGGAAGGCCGCCATCTCCTCCGTCTTCTTGCGCGACAGGCAGTAGACGATGCCGCTGCGGCCGGGATGGCGCTCGACGAAGCGCAGCAATTGCCGCTTGCTGTCCTGCTTGGCCTCGATGGCAAGCTTGATGTTCGGCCGGTCGAAGCCCAGCACCAGGGTCTCGACGCGCTCGGCAAACAGCCGGGATTCGATGTCGGTGCGCGTGCCTTCGTCCGCCGTTGCCGTCAGCGCGATGATCGGCACGTTGGGAAAGATGCCGCGCAGACGCGACAGGTCCTCGTATTCGCGCCGGAACGCCGGCCCCCATTGCGAGATGCAATGCGCCTCGTCGACGGCGATCAGGCTGACATCGAGCCTGGCCAGCGCCTCGAGCATCCGTTCGGTCATCAGCCGCTCCGGCGCGAGATAGAGCAGGCGCGTCTGGCCTGAGGCGACGCGACGCCATGCGGCGATATTGGCATCGCGGTCGATCGAGGAATTGATCGTATCGGCAGCCACGCCGGCAAGCCGCAAGGCGGCGACCTGATCCTGCATCAGCGCCACCAACGGCGAAACGACAATGGTGAGCCCGCCCAGGACAAGTGCCGGGACCTGGTAGCAGAGCGATTTGCCCGCCCCTGTCGGCATGACGGCCAGCACATGACGCCCGGCCAGCAGCGCATCCATGACATCGGCCTGGCCGGGGCGGAAATCATCGAAGCCGAACACGTCCTTCAGCACGCGCCGCTTGGGATCTCGCTCGTCTGTCGCGAGGGCCGCCGGTGCCTGCATCATCGCGCGTCCACGGTCGGCGTGCTCATTGGCATGTCATAGCCGAACTCGGCGCAGAAACGCCGGACGCCGACGAGAAATGCCGGGGGCAGACCGCCGAGATAGGTCCTGAATTCTTCATTCCGTTCCCATTTTCTCAACGAAGCCACCCGGATCGGATTGTCCGGATCCTCGCTGAAACGAATGCGCGGTGTCAGTCCGAACGACTGCGCGATTCTGTCCTGCTGCGCATTGGGCGCGCCGATCATGTCTTCGTAGCGGACAAAGAGTATCTGCCGGTGCGGTTGTGCCTTCTTCAGCCGGGTCAGCGCGTCGTATTCGGCCAGCCAGCGATGCGGCGTGACGTGGAACCGACGCTCGTTGCGTGTTTGCGGATGCGAACTTGTCAGCGTGTCGAAGGGATGGCGCACGCAATAGATCAAGCCGATGGAGGCAGGGAGCTTCGCCAGATGCGCAAAACCGCGCGCATCGCGCTTGACGACGAGGTTCGATTCCGGCCGGTCCAACATGTCCAGCATTGTGTATCGCGCTTCGGGTGGATGGACGAAAATGTCCTCGAAACACCTCATCAGCCGCTGTGTCAGCGTCGTCCCGCTGCGCGCGCAACCCGAAATGAAAATTCTGTTGGCGGGCGCCGCGCGTGCGTATGTGCGTTTTTGCATGCGCTGTTTCAGAGACAGCGGCACCAACCGCAGAAACTCCCGCACAACCCTTCGCGCAGCCGCTCCAAACGCAGCCTCAAGCCTGTGAGCGCCCTTCATCCGCAATTCCGCTGGGCCGCCCGACACGAAACGCGCCGCTTGGGGTCCATGGCCAAGATACTCGTCGCCGATATCAGCATCAGGCAGACACCGGACTGGAATTCCTGGATGGGAGAGGATGGGAAATCGGTCAAAACGACTCTCTGCATGGGCACCATGCCTTAGCGCAGCTGTCATCGTGCCACAACAGGAACAGGTCGCCCGCAGCTGCGCCTTCCCTAACGACACCTTTACCTCGCTGGATTCCTTTACCCAGCAATGTAAGCTCGGCTCCGCTAGCCAGGGAGGATGCGATGCTGCAGACCAGACAGGATGTTCTCGGCGAGCGGTTCCACCTGCAGCGCGCCGCCTTCGAGGCGCAGCCTTTCCCCAACTTTGGCATCCGCAAGGATCGCCTGAAACGCCTGCTGGCGCTGACCGAGCGGCATGAAGCCGACATCTGCACCGCCATCGACGCCGACTTTGGCGGCCGTTCGGCACACGAGACGCGCCTTGCGGAACTGTTCGTCGTGCGCGCCGGCATCCGCCACGCGCTGTCGCATGTCAGGGGCTGGATGCGCGAACGCCGCGTTGTCACCACCATGCCGTTCCTGCCCGGCCGAAATCGCCTCGTCCCGCAGCCGCTCGGCGTCGTCGGTATCGTGTCGCCCTGGAATTATCCTTTCCAACTCGCCGTCGCGCCGGTGACCGCCGCCCTTGCCGCCGGCAACCGCGTGCTCATAAAACCTTCCGAATTGACGCCGGCATTCTCAGTGCTGCTGGCCAAACTCGTTGCCGAGCATTTCGCATCCGATGAGCTCAGCGTCATCACCGGCGATGCCGAGATGGGCAAGGCCTTCGTGTCGATGCCTTTCGATCATTTGCTGTTCACCGGCTCGACCGCGGTCGGACGCCAGGTCGCGATCGCCGCGGCCGCCAACCTGACCCCGGTCACGCTCGAACTCGGCGGCAAGTCGCCGGCAATCTTCGATCCGTCCTGCCATCTCGATGCGGCGGTATCCAGCATTGCCTATGGCAAGCTCTTGAATGCCGGGCAGACCTGCATCGCGCCGGATTATCTGCTGGTGCCGAAGGGACAGGCAGGCACGGTCGCTGTCAAGCTCGCAACGGCGATCGCGAAGCTCTACCCGACCTTGCGCGACAACCCCGATTATACCGCCATCATCAGCGACCGGCACCACCAGCGCCTGCGCGACATGATCACTGAAGCGCGTGACGCCAGCGCCGATGTCACCGAAATCAACCCGGCCGGCGAAGAGCTGGGTGGCAAAAGCCGGAAGCTGCTGCCGACCCTGGTCCGCAACGCCGGCGCAAACCTGCGGCTGATGCGCGAGGAGATTTTTGGGCCGGTGCTGCCCATCGTAGAATACACCGGGATCGACGAAGCGATCGCGCATGTGAACGGGGCAGCCCGACCGCTGGCGCTCTACTGGTTCGGCCGCGACAGCGGCAATCGTCAACGCATCCTGCACGAGACTATTGCCGGCGGCGTCACCATCAACGACTGCATGCTGCATCTGGTACAGGAAAACCAGCCTTTCGGCGGGGTCGGCGCCAGCGGCATGGGCGCCTATCACGGCGAGTGGGGATTCCGGACGTTCAGCAAGGAGAAGCCGGTTTTCACACAGTCCCGGCTGAGCGCCGGAGCCTTGTTGCGCCCGCCCTACGGCAAGACGTTCGAGCGGCTCTTCAGCCTCCTGCGTCACATCACCTGATCGAGCGAGCGCAGCCTCCGGTTCGTCGTGCCATGCAGCGCCGGCGCATTAAGACTATCTTCACCACGGTGCGGCAGGGTCCTCATCCTGCGGTGATGTCTTGAGTACCGCGGCGCCACAAGCGCCCAGGCAACAGACCCGCGCCTCTTTCTGGGGTGCGGGTCATTCCCGCTCGATCTCTTACCCTTGGCTAGCCGAGGAAATCGGCCCGGTGCGGCGTGAAGCTGTCGACCAGCCGCCCCGCTTCGAGCGCCTTGACGCCGTGCACCAGGCCCGACGGCACGATGAAGCTCCCGCCCGTCCCAACGATCTCGCTCCGGCCGTCGATGGTCACCTCGAAGCGGCCCTCGGCGACATAGCTAGCCTGGACGTGTGGGTGCGAATGCAGGGCGCCGACGCCACCCTTGTCGAAGCCGAATTCGACCAGCATCAACTCGTCGGTGTGCAGGAGAATGCGGCGCCTGTTGCCGTCCGGCGTCGTCGTCCAGGCGCCCTCGCCGGCATGCGCGAAAATCTTCGGCTTCGTCATCGTTGTCTCCTCAGAGCAATTCCAGGAAAAGTGTGAACCGGTCTTCCGTCCGGAATTGCGTCAAAACCTAGCGCGCCAGCCAGCCGCCATCCACCGGCACCACCGCGCCATGCATGTAGTTGGACGCCGGCGCCAGCAGGAAGACGGCGGCGTCGCCAATGTCGCCCGCTTCGCCCCAGCGGCCGGCCGGGATACGCGCCAAGATGGCGGCGCTGCGGTCGAGATCGGCGCGCAACGCCTGCGTGTTGTTGGTTTCGATATAGCCTGGCGCGATGGCGTTGACGTTGATGCCTTTCTGCGCCCATTCGCAGGCGAGCAAACGCGTGATGCCGAGCACGCCATGCTTCGAGGCGGTGTAGGACGCGACGCGAATGCCACCTTGGAAACTCAGCACCGAGGCAATGTTGACGATCTTGCCTTTCCGTTCAGCGGCCAAGACACGCCTGGCAAAGCTTTGGCAGAGCAAAAAAACCGTCTTCAGATTGACATCCATGACGTCGTCCCAATCGGCCTCGCTGAGATCGACGGCATCGGCGCGGCGGATGATGCCGGCATTGTTGACCAGCCCGTCGAGCACGCCGCTTTCGTCCCAGATGCGGTCGAGCAAGGAGCCGGCGGCCGAAATGTCGGCCAGGTCGGCGCTCACCGCCTCGAATTGCCCGCCGACTGCGGCGACCTTGTCTGCCGTATCGTCCATCGACGAGCGGCCGACGCCGACCACCGCGCCCCCGGCGCGTGCGATCGATACGGCGATGCCCTGGCCGATGCCGGTGTTGGCGCCGGTGACCAGAATACGTTTTCCGGCAAGGCTGAAGGGGTCGCTCACCGCAGATCGCCCAACGCCACCGGGTCGACATCGGTATAGTCGACATTGTCGCCAGCCATCGCCCAGATGAAAGCATAATTGGAAGTGCCGGCGCCGGAGTGGATCGACCATCCCGGCGACAGCACCGCCTCCTCATTGCCCATGACGATATGGCGCGTCTCGTCCGGCTCGCCCATGAAGTGGAAGACGCGTGCCGTCTCGGCCAGGTCGAAATAGAGATAGGCCTCCATGCGCCGGTCATGCACATGGCACGGCATGGTGTTCCACACCGAGCCCGGCGCCAGCTGAGTCATGCCGACCACCAGCTGGCAGGTTTTCACGCCCTCGGCATGGATGAACTGGAAGATCGAACGCTCGTTGCAGGCATCCTTGCTGCCGAGATCGAGGCGCTTGGCGTCGCCGATGCGGATCAGCCGGCTGGGCCAGGCCTGATGCGCCGGCGCGCTGAGCAGATAGAATTTTGCCGGCGCGGCTATGTCAGCAGAGGCGAACGACACATCAGCGGTGCCCATGCCGAGATAGAGCATGTCGCGCGCCTGCAATTCGAAGGGCTGGCCGCCGGCGTTGATGACACCCGCACCACCGATGTTGACGGCGATCAGCTCGCGACGGTCGAGAAAGTTCTTGGTGCCGGTCGGCTTGATCGCTTCCAGTTGAAGCGGTGCGCCAGTCGGCACGGCGCCGCCGACGATCATGCGGTCGTAATGTGTGTAGGTCAGGCTGATGCGGCCGGGCTGGAATAGGCCGTCAATGTGAAAGTTGTGGCGCAGCTCATCGGTTCCCATCGCCGCGGCGGCGACCGGGTCGATGGCAAAGCGGGATGTATAGTCGGTGTGGCTCTGGTTCATTTCAATCCTGACTTGAGATGGGTCATTCGCCGGCGGCGGCCTTGACCGAACTGGAATAAAAAGCCTGACGCGCATGCAGGCGTTCGCGGTAACGCTGCTGGCTGGCGGTGAGGTGCGCGCGCATCGCCTCTCGCGCGGCCTCGGCATCGCCTGAGGTGATGGCGTTGAGGATCACCAGGTGCTCGCGCTGCAGTCCGCGCTGGTAGCTATCGGATTGCGCCAGTTCGGTGGACCAGGGCGAAGTCACGTCGCACGGGATGGCGCGCCGGCCGAGCACGTCGAGCATCTCGACATAGAACGGGTTGCTGGTGGCGCTGGCGATGGCGCGATGGAAGGCGAGGTCGGCCGGACCGGTCGGCTCGCTGGCAAGCAGCAGCCGCTCGAATTCGAAGAAGGCTTCCTGGATCGCCGCCTCCTGCGCGGCGTTGCGACGGATGGCGGCGATCCCGGCCGATTCGATCTCGATCGCGAGGCGCACCTCGAGCACGTTGAGCGCGATCGAATCCTTGGCTCCCATATCGGCGGCCAGCGCGCCGAACATCGTCGAGATGTGCTCGGTGACGAAGACACCGGCACCTTGGCGCGGCTCGACCAGCCCATCGGCGGCAAGCTTGGCCAGCGCCTCGCGGATGACGGTGCGGCTGACGCCGAAGGTTTCGGTCAGTTGGCCTTCGGTCGGCAATTTATGGCCAGGCAGGATCTCACCCGCCTGCAACTGCTTGCGGATCGTTGCGACCACGATTTCCGACAGTTTGGGTTTTCTCTCGACCCTGAGGTCGGTTGCGGTGTCCGATGCCATGTCGCCCCTATTTGAAGACGCTCGGTAGCCAGAGCGAAATGGCCGGAATGTAAGTGACGAGCCCCAGTACCACGAGCCCGGCCCCATAGAACGGCCAGATCGAGCGCATCGCTTCCCAGACGGATATCTTGCCCACTGCGCACGCCACGAACTGCACAGCGCCCACCGGCGGCGTGTTCAGCCCGATGCCGAAGTTGAGGATCATGATAACGCCAAAATGCACCGGGTCGACGCCGTAGGCTTGCGCCACGGGCAGGAAGATCGGCGTACAGATGATGATCGTCGGCCCCATGTCCATGAAGGTGCCGAGGAACAGCATCAAGACGTTGAGCAGGAGAAGCACGACCAGCGGATCGTCCGAGATCGCGTTCATGGAGGCTATGAGCGCTGCCGGCACTTTCAGGAAGGCCATCAACCACGAGAACGCCGCCGCCATGCCGATGATGAGCAGCACCATGGCCGTGGTGCGCACGGCACCATGGGTGGCATGAACGAAACCTTCCCAAGTCATCTGCCGGTAAACGAAGACAGTGACGAGCAACGCATAGATGACCGCGACACAGGAACTCTCGGTTGCCGTGAAAACGCCCGATCGTACGCCACCGAAGATGATCGCGATCAGCAGCAGGCCGGGCACCGCGACAGCGAAGAGATGCGCGACGGCGGTGAAGCCCGGAAACGGCTCGGTCGGATAGCCGCGGGAGCGCGCCACGAAATAGGCGGTGATCATCAGCGACAGGGCCAACAGCAGGCCCGGAATGATGCCGGCCGTGAACAGGTCGGCGATGGAGATCTTTCCACCTGCCGAGATCGAGTAGATGATCATGTTGTGCGACGGCGGCAGGAGCAGCGCGATCAGCGCCGCCATCGACGTGACGTTGACGGCGTAATCCGCTCCATATCCACGCGCTTTCATCTGCGGGATCATCAAGCCGCCGACCGCCGCTGCCTCGGCCACCGCGGAGCCGGAAATGCCGCCGAACAGTGTAGCGGTCGCAATGTTGACCTGCCCGAGGCCGCCGCGCAAATGGCCAACGAGCGAGCCGGCGAAGGCAACGATCTTGCTGGCGATGCCGCCGCGCACCATCAAGTCGCCGGCATAGATGAAGAACGGAATGGCCAGCAGCGAAAAGACGCTCATGCCGGAATTCAGGCGCTGGAACACGATGAGCGGCGGCAGGCCCATGTAAAGGACGGTGGCAAAGCTTGCGACGCCGAGGCAGAAAGCGATCGGCGTGCCGATAAGCATCAGAAGGGTGAAGACGCCGAAGAGGATCCAGAGTTCCATGCCGTCAGACCTTCACGTTCGCCGTGTCGAGTTCGGTTGCAACTTCCGCCGGCGGCAGTTCATCGAGCACATCGTCGATCGGCGCACCGGAGAGACGAAGCACGATGCGCTCCAGCGTGAAGAGCACGACGAGCACGCCTCCCGCGACCAGCGGGACGTAGTCCCAGCCCCCGGATATGCCGAGCGACGGCAAGGTAGCGCCCCAGGTCAATGCAACCAGTTGGCTGCCATACCAGATCATACCGATGCCGAAGGCGAGCGCGACGAGGTCCGAGATCATCCGCAGCCAACGCTTGCCGCCTTTGGGCAGCACGTAGAGCAGGACGTCGAAGCCGAGGTGATAGTTCTCGCGCACCCCGACGGCAGCGCCGAGGAAAATGAACCAGCTCATCAGCATCACCGAGCCCTGCTCGGTCCAGCTTGGCGAGCGGTTCAGGACATAACGACCGAACACCTGCCAGGCGACGAAGGCGGTCATCAGCACCAGCCCGATGCCTGCGACCCATAGCGCCGCTGTGCTGACGCGCGACATCATGCGCGCGACGCCGGACAGGGGCGGTCTGTGTTCTGGGCTGGAGGTCACCGGTTCTCTCCGCAAGAGGATGGCGGCGTGGAATGCCCGCGCCGCCGCTTGATCACTGCACGGCCTTGATGGCTTCGACCATGGCCTTCAGCTTGTCGTCCTTGACGTGCTTCTCGTAGACCGGACCCATGGCGTCGATGAAGGGCTGCTTGTCCGGCGTCGTGATCTGCGAACCGGCCGCCTCGACCTTGGCGCGCGATTCCTTGACCTTGGCGGTCCACAGCTCGCGCTGCCTGGCGACGCTCTCCTTGGCGGCCGCCTTGAAGATCGCCTGATCCTCCGGCGTCAGCTTGTCCCAGCTCAACTTCGCCATGACGAAGGCTTCCGGCACCATAGTGTGCTCGTCGAGCGAATAGAACTTGGCGACTTCCGCATGCTTGGCGGTGTCGTAGCTCGGAAAATTGTTTTCCGCGCCGTCGATGACCCCGGTCTCGATCGCCGAATACACCTCGCCATACGGCATCGGCGTCGCGTTGGCGCCGAGTGCCGCCACCATGTCGACGAAGATGTCGGACTGGATGACGCGGAACTTCATGCCGGACAGATCGGCTAATGAGTTGATCGGCTTCTTCGAATTGTAGAAGGAGCGCGCGCCACTGTCATAAAAGGCGAGCAGCACCAGCCCGACCTGTTCGAACGCCGCCGCGATCTGGTCGCCGACCGCCCCGTCCATGACCTTGTGCATATGGTCTTCCGAGCGGAAGATGTAGGGCAGCGAGGGCACCGTGGTTTCGGGAATGAGCCCGTTGAACGGCGCCATCGAGATGCGGTTGAGGTCGATCACGCCGGTGCGAACCTGCTCGATCGTGTCCTTTTCTTCGCCGAGCTGCGCGGAATGATAGAGCTCGACCGCATAGCGGCCGGCCGTACGCTCCTTTACAAGCTCGCCGAAATATTTGACTGCCTCGACCGTCGGATAGCCGTCCGGGTGGGTGTCGGACGAGCGCAGAACCGTCTGGGCGCTTGCCGTTCCGGCCATCAGTGCGGCGGCGAGTAGCGCAGCTCCCGTCAGTCTTGAAAAATGCAACATGGTTTCCTCCCTTTGCATTGCGGGCGAGTTGCCCCTTCAGAGCCGATACGCCTTTTTCGCCAGCGTATAGGTCAGTTCCCGCGCCAGCTCATACGCCTCGTCCTCGCGCAGCCGATGCTCGGCGACGAGACGCGCCAGGAACGCGCAGTCGACTCGCCGCGCCACATCGTGACGCGCCGGGATCGACGGAAAGGCACGGGTGTCGTCGTTGAAACCGACGGTGTTGTAGAAGCCGGCCGTCTCGGTGGTCATCTCGCGGAAGCGCCGCATGCCTTCCGAGCTGTCGTGGAACCACCATGCCGGCCCGAGCTTCAGCGCCGGGTAGACACCGGCCAGCGGCGCCAGCTCGCGCGCATAACTGGTCTCGTCGAGCGTGAACAGGATGACGGTGAGGTCGCGCTCCAGCCCGACGCAGTCGAGCAGCGGCTTCAGCGCCGTCACATAGTCGGTCCTGGTCGGGATATCGAAACCCTTGTCGCGGCCGAATTTCTGGAAGATCGCGGGCGAATGATTGCGCCAGGAGCCGGGATGGATCTGCAGGACCAGTCCATCGTCGAGGCTCATCTTGGCCATCTCGGTCAGCATCTGGGCGCGGAACAGTTTTCGCTCGCGCTCATCGTCGGAACCGCGGCGAATCCGATTGAACAGCTCTTGCGCCGCCGCATCCGAAAGATTGGCGGTCTCGGCCGTCGGATGGCCATGATCCGACGAAGTCGCGCCGAAGCTCTTGAAGAAGGCACGCCGCTGGCGATGCGCATCGAGATAGCCGGCCCAATTGCCGGTGTCGCAGCCGGTGATCTCGCCGAGCCGGTCGAGATTGGTTGAAAACCCTTCGAAATCGGGATCGACGACAGCATCCGGCCGATAAGCGGTGACCACACGGCCCTGCCAGCCGCTGTCGCGGATCATCTGGTGCCATTTGAGATCGTCGAGCGCGCCTTCCGTGGTCGCGATGACCTCGATGTTGAAACGCTCGAACAGCGCGCGCGGGCGAAAATTCTCCCACTGCAGCAGCGTCGCGATGGTGTCGTAGTGGCGGTCGGCGGTCGCCGCGGTCAGCGGTTCGTCGATGCCGAACAGATCGGCAAGCACATGATCGAACCACAGCCGGGTCGGCGTGCCCCGAAACAGATGATAATGCTCGGCAAAAAGCCGCCAGATCGCCCTGCCGTCGGTCTCGACCGGCGCGCCGTCGAGCGTCGCCACGCCGAGATCCTCGAGGCGGACGCCTTGGCTGAACAGCATGCGGAAGATGTAGTGATCCGGGACGATGAGCAGTTGCGCTGGATCCGGGAATGGCTCGTTCAGCGCATACCAGCGCGGATCGGTGTGGCCATGCGGGCTGACAAGGGGCAGGTCCTTGATCCCGGCATAGAGATCACGGGCAACCGAGCGCGAATGCGCCTCGGCGGGAAACAGCAAATCCGCATGGGTCAGTGCCACGGTCATCCTCCCAAGGCCACTATCGGTAGGGGCGGCAAGAAATAATGTCAACATACAAAAATGCGATTGTTGTATGATGACTTTTCGACCCATTGTGTGGCAGGAAATCGAATGTTACGCCGCTTTGCCGATCCCTGCCGAGGTCACTCATGTCATCCGACCAGACCAGTCGCACCACGACGACCGAACGCCTTTCCACGAAGACCGTGCGCGCACTGCCTGCCTCGATCGCGACACCTGCGTATGATCGCAGCCGCGTCGTCCCGGGCATTGTGCACCTTGGTGTCGGCGCCTTCCACCGCGCCCATCAGGCAGCCTATGTCGACGATTGCCTGGCGGCAGGCGAGGCGGATTGGGGCATAACAGGCGTTTCGCTGCGCAGCACCGACACGCGCGACGCTCTCACGCCGCAGGACGGGCTCTACACGCTGGCGATCAGAAGCAGTGGAACCGAAAAGCTTCAGGTCATCGGCTCGATCGGCGCGATGCTGGTGGCGCCCGAAGACCCCAGCGCTGTGCTGGCCACGCTGACCGATCCGCGCACCCGCATCGTCACGCTGACGATCACCGAAAAAGCCTATCTGAGGGCGGCAGGCGGCGGATTGGACGCCGCCCATCCCGATATCGTCCATGATCTGGCCAATCCCCGGATGCCGAAGACAGCGCATGGTTTCCTGACCGAGGCGCTTGCCCTGCGACGCGCCGCCGGCACGCCGCCCTTCACTGTCCTGTGTTGCGACAATTTGCCGGCCAACGGCGCCACGCTGCACCGGCTGTTGGTCGAATTCGCCCAGTTGCGAGATGCCGGGCTCGCCCAATCGAGTGATGTCGGAATTGCCGACCACATCGCACACCAGGTCGCGTTTCCCTCCAGCATGGTCGATCGCATCGTGCCTGCAACCACCGACGCCGATCGGGCGCGGATCGCTGAAGAACTCGGCGTCGAGGATGCCTGGCCCGTGATGACCGAGCCGTTTTGTCAGTGGGTGGTCGAAGATAAGTTCCCGACTGGCCGGCCCGCGTGGGAACAATTCGGCGTCACCATGGTTCGCGACGTCGGCCCGTTCGAGGACATGAAGCTCAGGCTGCTCAACGGCTCGCATTCGGCCATCGCCTATCTTGGCCTGCTCAGCGGTCATGCCACCGTCGACCGCGCCTTCGCCGACCCGGCGATCCGCCAATTCGTCGATGCCTTGTGGGCCGAAGCCATCCCGACCCTGCCCGAGGATGCCGGATTGGACACGAGCGCCTATATTGCGGAGCTCGCGGAGCGTTTTTCCAACACTGCACTTGCCCATCGCACGGCGCAGATCGCCAATGACGGCAGCCAGAAACTGCCGCAGCGCATCATCGCTTCCGCCATCGAATGCCTGGAAGCCGGTACCGAACTGGTCCATCTGACCCTGGTGGTGGCTGCCTGGATCGCCGCCTGCGCCGCGCGAGGGAAAACCTTGCCGGAGGGCCATTTCACCGATCCGCTCGACGCGGCGTTGACGGAACTTTTGAGTGAGCAACTGCCGGCCAACGAAACCGTGACCGCGGTGTTCGACCTGGCCGGCTTCGCTGGGGATCACGCCGAACGCCAGACGTTGATCGAACTTGTGGCTGTGCATCTCGTCCACCTGCGACGCGACGGTCCGACCTTGGCCTTCGCCGCGCTCGGCATAGATATGAAGTAGTCATCAACCAGACTTGGTGCGGGTCCGAACCAACTCGATTCAGGCTTATTTGCCGACCGAACCGTCCAGCGTTTGCCGGGAAGAATACTCCGTGCCTTTTGAATTCCAGAACAATCGCACGGCCTTGCCGACGAGGTTTTCGTAGGGAACGAAGCCGACCATGAATCGGCTGTCGGAGGCATTGTCGCGATTGTCGCCCAGCATGAAATAGTGGCCTTCGGGCACCTCAAATTCCCGCGTGTTGTCGCCGATGGAACTGTCCGTCAGGTCGAGAACGAAATGGGTGACACCACCCGGCAGGGTCTCCCGTTCAAGCCTGGCAGGTTGCTCGCGTTCCTCGTAGGAGAAAGTGCCTGCATCCTTGAGGCCGACGGCCACATCGTTGATGTGCAGCACGCCATTGACCATCTGGATTTTGTCCCCGGGAAGACCGACGATCCGCTGGATGTAATCCACGCTGGGGTCGGGCGGGAATTTGAACACCACCACATCCCCTCGCTTGGGCTCCGCGCCGAACATGCGGCCTTCTATCGGCAACAGATTGAACGGCACGCTGTAGCGGCTGTAGCCATATGCGAATTTGGAGACGAAGAGATAGTCGCCGCCTTGCAATGTCGGCACCATACTGCTGGATGGTATCGAAAACGGCTGGAACAGGAACGAACGGATCGCAAATGCAGCCGGATAGGTAGTCAGAAAGACAAGCACCAGCACCCAAAATCCGTGCGCATACCATCTCACCGGCTTGAACCGATGGGCGAAGGGCAGGACGAGCGCTGCCCCCAGGATCATCGAACCGATACCTGAAAAATTGGCCAGCCAGGCAAGATCGGTTCCCGGCAGAACCGGAAATCCGGTGTAGGCGAGTGCGAAAACGATGGCGCTGATCACCACCAGGCTGGCAACCGCCAGCTTGCCGCTGCCGATCCACAGAAATCCGCCGAATGGACCGCCAAAGGCCGACACCAGGGCCGTCGACCACCAGGAGCGTGAGGCTGTTTCTCGTTGCGCTGTTTCTTCCATCACCGGCCCACCCCCATCCCAAGGCAGCGCGACTGTCCAACAAACAAAAAAGCGAGGCAAGGCCCCGCTTTTTACTCTTTCATCGAAACCTAATTTCAAGCCGGAAGAATAGCGCCTTCCAGCGTGGTGAGCTGGCTAAGGAACTGCTCCGCCTTGCTGCGAGCCTCGTCGTCCTTGGCGTCGGCAGCGTCTTCTTTGGCTTCCTGGATGCGGCGCGCGAGATCGGCGCGGTCGACATCCTTCACCGCGACAGCCGATTCCGCCAGCAGCGTGCAGCCGGCCGGAACGATGTCGGCGAAGCCGCCGAACACCACATAGCGTTCTTCGCCGCCCGCCGCGGTTTTCACGGTGACGACACCCGGCTTGATCGTGGTCATGACCGGCGCGTGATGCGCCATGACGGTCATCTCGCCTTCGGCGCCCGGAATGACGACGGATTCGACCTGCTCGGAAACAAGCAGACGCTCCGGCGAGACCAGTTCGAATTTGAAAGCTTCAGCCATGATCAATTTAGCGAATAGCGAATAGCGAGTAGCGAATTAGTCAGAAGAAGAATTCGCCGGCCCATATTCCCAATTCGCTACTCCCTATTCGCTATTCGCTTGATTACGCCGCTTCAGCCGCCAGGCGCTGTGCCTTCTCGACTGCTTCCTCGATGCCGCCGACCATGTAGAAGGCGGCTTCCGGAAGGTGATCGTAGTCGCCGTTGCAGAGGCCCTTGAAGCCCTTGATGGTGTCGGCGAGGTCGACCAGCTTGCCCGGCGCGCCGGTGAACACTTCGGCGACGAAGAAGGGCTGCGACAGGAAGCGCTCGATCTTGCGGGCGCGGGCCACGGTCTGCTTGTCCTCTTCCGACAGCTCGTCCATGCCCAGGATGGCGATGATGTCCTGCAGCGACTTGTAGCGCTGGAGGATCGACTGCACCTGGCGGGCGACGCCATAATGCTCGTCGCCGACGACCAGCGGGTCGAGCATGCGCGAGGTCGAATCCAGCGGATCGACCGCCGGATAGATGCCCTTTTCGGCGATGGCGCGGTTCAACGTCGTGGTCGCGTCAAGGTGGGCGAACGAGGTCGCCGGCGCCGGATCGGTCAGATCGTCGGCGGGCACGTAGATGGCCTGCACGGACGTGATCGAGCCCTTGGTGGTGGTGGTGATGCGTTCCTGCAGCGCCCCCATGTCGGTGGCGAGCGTCGGCTGATAGCCCACCGCCGACGGGATACGGCCCAGCAGAGCCGACACTTCCGAACCCGCCTGCGTGAAGCGGAAGATGTTGTCGACGAAGAACAGCACGTCCTGACCCTGGTCGCGGAAATATTCCGCAACCGTCAGGCCGGTCAGGCCGACGCGGGCGCGCGCGCCCGGCGGCTCGTTCATCTGGCCATAGACGAGTGCGGCCTTGGAGCCTTCGCCGCCGCCCTTCTTGTTGACGCCGGATTCGATGAACTCGTGATACAGATCGTTGCCTTCGCGGGTGCGCTCGCCGACGCCGGCGAACACCGAATAGCCGCCATGCGCCTTGGCGATGTTGTTGATCAGTTCCTGGATCAGCACGGTCTTGCCGACGCCGGCGCCGCCGAACAGGCCGATCTTGCCGCCCTTGGCGTAGGGAGCCAAGAGGTCGAGCACCTTGATGCCCGTGATCAGGATCTGCGCTTCCGTCGACTGCTCGACATAGGTCGGAGCCGGCTGGTGGATGGAGCGCATTTCGGTCGCGTCGACCGGGCCTTCTTCGTCGACCGGCTCGCCGATGACGTTGATGATGCGGCCGAGCATGCCCGGGCCGACCGGCACGGTGATCGGCGCGCCGGTGTCACGCACTTCCTGGCCGCGAACCAGACCTTCGGTCGAGTCCATGGCGATGCAGCGCACGGTGTTTTCACCCAGATGCTGGGCAACTTCGAGCACCAGGCGGTTGCCGACATTGGTCGTCTCGAGCGCGTTCAGGATCGCCGGCAGGTGATCGCCGAACTGCACGTCGACAACGGCGCCGATGACCTGGCGAACCTTGCCGGCAACGCCGGTTGCCTTGCTGGCCACTGCCGATGTCTTGGCAGCAGCGGCCTTCACCGGTGCTGCCGCCTTGGCCGGGGCCGCCTTCGCGGCTGCTGCTGGAGCCTTTGCCGCCTTCGCGGGGGCTGCGGTCTTCGCGGCAGCGGCCTTGGGGGCTGCCGTCTTGGGGGTCGCTGCTTTCGCCATCGTCTTTACCCTTTTTCGTCCTTTGTTTCTCACGCGGTCCAGTCGCGGGTCGATGACCCGCGAACCACGCCTAGAGCGCCTCGGCGCCCGAAATGATTTCGATCAGTTCCTTGGTGATCTGCGCCTGCCGCTGGCGGTTGTAGGTGATCGACAGCTTGTTGATCATGTCGCCGGCGTTGCGCGTCGCATTGTCCATGGCGCTCATCTTGGCGCCCATTTCGCCGGCCACATTTTCGAGCAGCGCCCGGAAAACCTGCACGGAGATGTTGCGCGGAATGAGGTCGGAGAGGATTTCGCCCGGCTCCGGCTCATATTCGTAGACAGCGTTGCCGCCATCGATCGCCTCGGCCGGAGCCGAAGCAACGCCGGCCGGAATGATCTGCTGCGCGGTCGGGATCTGGCTGATCACCGACTTGAACTGCGAATAGAACAGCGTGCAGATGTCGAAGCCACCTTCGTTGAAGAGGTGGATGACCTTCTTGGCGATCGCATCGGCATTGACGAAGCCGAGTGTCTTGACCTCGCGCAGATCGACGCGGTCGATGATCATCGATGCATAGTCGCGGCGCAGGATGTCGAAACCCTTCTTGCCGACGCAGATGATCTTGACCTGCTTGCCGTCCGCCAAAAGCTTGCGAATATGGTCGCGGGCAAGGCGGGCGATCTGTGAATTGAAGCCGCCGCACAGGCCGCGCTCGGCGGTGCAGACGACGAGCAGGTGCACGTCGTCCTTGCCGGTGCCGGTCATCAGCGCCGGGGCATCGCCGCCGCCGCCGATTGCCTGGGTGATGTTGGCCAGCACGGAACCCATGCGCTCCGAATAGGGGCGCGCCGCTTCCGCGGCCTCTTGCGCACGGCGCAGCTTCGCCGCGGCGACCATCTGCATCGCCTTGGTGATCTTCTGCGTCGCCTTGACCGAGGCGATACGGTTACGAAGGTCTTTTAATGAAGGCATGCTTCAAACCTGATCCCGTCTTGTCTCATCCCGACTGGCAATTCGCTCAGGCGAAGGTCTTGGCGAAAGCGTCGATCTCGGCCTTCAGCTTGGCGCGCAGATCGTCCGACAGCGCCTTTTCCTTGCGGATGGCATCGAGGACGTCCTTGCCGGCCGAACGCATGTGGCTGAGCAGGCCATGCTCGAACTTGCCGACCTGGTTGACCGGCAGCTTGTCGAGATAGCCGTTGACGCCGGCGAAGATCACCGCGACCTGCTCTTCCGTCTTCAGCGGCGAGAACTGCGGCTGCTTCAGGAGTTCGGTGAGGCGCGATCCGCGGTTGAGCAGGCGCTGCGTGGCGGCGTCGAGATCCGAGCCGAACTGCGCGAAGGCCGCCATTTCGCGGTACTGCGCGAGCTCGCCCTTGATCGAGCCGGCAACCTGCTTCATCGCCTTGATCTGCGCGGCCGAACCGACGCGGCTGACCGACAGACCGACGTTCACCGCAGGACGGATGCCCTGGAAGAACAGGTTGGTCTCGAGGAAGATCTGGCCGTCGGTGATCGAGATCACGTTGGTCGGGATGTAGGCCGACACGTCGTTGGCCTGCGTCTCGATGATCGGCAGCGCGGTCAGCGAACCACCGCCCAGATCGTCGTTGAGCTTGGCGGCGCGCTCGAGCAGGCGCGAGTGCAGGTAGAAGACGTCGCCCGGATAGGCTTCGCGGCCCGGCGGGCGGCGCAGCAGCAGCGACATCTGGCGATAGGCGACGGCCTGCTTCGACAGATCGTCGTAGCTGATCAGCGCGTGCATGCCATTGTCGCGGAAGTATTCGCCCATGGTGGCGCCGGCGAACGGCGCCAGGAACTGCATCGGCGCCGGATCGGAAGCGGTGGCGGCGACGATGATCGAGTATTCGAGCGCGCCGCGCTCTTCCAGCACCTTGACGAACTGCGCGACGGTCGAGCGCTTCTGGCCGACGGCGACGTAGACGCAGTAGAGCTTTTCCTTCTCGGGGCCGTTGTCGTGCACCGACTTCTGGTTGAGCATCGTGTCGAGGATGATGGCGGTCTTGCCGGTCTGGCGATCGCCGATGACCAGCTCGCGCTGGCCGCGGCCGACCGGGATCAGCGCATCGATGGCCTTGAGGCCCGTCGACATCGGCTCGTTCACCGATTTGCGCGGAATGATGCCGGGCGCCTTGACGTCGACGCGCTTGCGCTCGACCGCCTTGATCGGACCCTTGCCGTCGATCGGATTGCCGAGCGCGTCGACGACGCGGCCGAGCAGACCGGGGCCGACGGGGACGTCGACGATGGCGCCGGTGCGCTTGACGATGTCGCCTTCCTTGATGTCGCGGTCGGCGCCGAAGATGACGACGCCCACATTGTCGGCTTCGAGGTTGAGCGCCATGCCGCGGATGCCGCCGGGGAATTCGACCATTTCGCCGGCCTGGACATTGTCGAGGCCGTAGACACGGGCGATACCGTCACCGACGGACAACACCTGTCCGACTTCGGAGACCTCGGCCTCCTTGCCGAAATTCTTGATCTGGTCTTTCAGAATTGCGGAAATTTCCGCGGCGCGGATGTCCATCAGCCGACCTCTTTCAGTGCAAGCTTGAGCGAATTGAGTTTGGTTTTGAGCGACGTATCGATCTGGCGCGAGCCCATCTTGACCACCAGCCCGCCGAGCAGCGACGGATCGACGGTAACGGAGATGGCCACGTCCTTGCCGGCAACGCTCTTCAGCGTCGCCTTGAGTTCGGTCTGCTGGGCAGCCGTCAGCTCGTGAGCCGACGTGACTTCAGCAGCGGTTTCGCCACGATGTTCGGCTGATATCTGGCGGAACGCCCTGATCATGCCGGGAATGGCGAACAGACGGCGATTACGGGCGACGACGCGCAGGAAATTGCCGGTGAGGCCGGCAATCCCGGCCTTGTCGGCGATCGCCGCGATGGCCTTGGCCTGGTCCTCGCTGGAGAACGCCGGGCTGTTGATCAGTCGGGTAAGGTCGGCGCTGCCCGCGAGCATGGCTTCGAAGCTGTTGAGGTCGGCTTCGACCTTGGCCACGGAATTTGCCTGCAGGGCGAGTTCGAACAGCGAACCCGCATAGCGTTCTGCGACACCTGAGATTGGCGATGACGATTGAGCCACGGACCGTCTTTTCTCTTGTCTGACAGGCCGTAGATTGTTGGCGCGAGCAAAAACTCTGGCTAAATCTTTGACCTTACTGCATTTTTTCGAGCACGGAGGCGCGGCTTCCGCTATCCCCGGCCGAAAGTCGATTGCCGTCTAGCACAGGCATTTTAAGACCGCAATGCGTCGTTCCGCATGGTTTTCAGGCACTATTGTCGCATCCGGCGAAAGTCGCCCGCCTTCCATCGCGGAATACCCAACGATTCAAGGCAGAAAGCCGAAGGCAAAGGCGAGCGGCAATGCCGCCAGCACCAATTCCACCACGATGGAAACCCAATTGAAAGGCGTGTTGGCGCCATCCGACATCATCGACAGCAGCCGGCCGAAGGCGGTGAACAGCCAGGAGAAGCCAAGCGCCATGTAGATCAGCGGCTGCGCCAGCAGGATACAGCACAGTCCGACGCCGAGATAGAAGCCCGACATCCTGCCGCGCCCCTCGGCGATCGCCGCAGCCTTCTCTGGTTTGACCTGCAAGCGCAGGGCACGGAAGGCGAGGCCAGGGGCCAGAAAAAACAAAAGACCGAGCAGCACGGTGAAGACGGCGCTCGACCAGGCCAGCCATTCGCCCTGGCTCGTCGGCCATGGAAGCGCAAAATCCATCTTGTCCCCTCGAAATGCCTGTTTTGAAATTCCGGGCATTCTAGCGGAGGAAAAGAAGCGCGCCAGATGGATCCACGCACTTTAGGCGGCGCGCATCAACCGAACGCGAATGCCACAGCCGCTTCGGCATGGATGCGCGTCGTGTCGAAGACCGGGATGTCGAAATCCAGCTGGCCTATGAGCATGGTGATCTCGGTGCAGCCCATGATGACGCTGTCGGCCGCCTCGTCGCGGCGCAGGCGCTCGGTCTCGGCGATATAGGCCGCCTTTGAAGTCTCCTTGACGATGCCCTGGCACAACTCGTCGTAGATGACGCGATGGACCATGTCGCGCCCGGCACTATCGGGTACGACAGGGTTCAAGCCAAATCTGTCGGCGAGCCGGCCCTTGTAGAAATCCTGCTCCATGGTGAAGCGCGTCGCCAGCAGTGCCGGACGCTGCATGCCGGCGCGCTTGACCGCCACCGCGGTGGCATCGGCGATGTGGATCAGCGGGATCGACACCGACGCCTGCACTTGGTCGGCCAGTCTGTGCATGGTGTTGGTGCACAAAAGCAGACCCTCCGCGCCGCCGGCCTCGAGCTTGCGTGCGGCTTCGACGAGAAGCACACCGGCGCCATCCCAGTCGCCATGATGCTGCCGCTCGGCGATTTCGGCGAAGTCGAATGACCAGAGCAGAAGTTTCGCCGAATGCAGCCCGCCCAGCCGATCGCGCACGATCTCGTTGAGCAGCCGGTAATAGATGGCGGTCGATTCCCAACTCATGCCGCCCAGAAGGCCGAGGGTTTTCATATGATATTCCGTTCCTCGCTCGCTTGCGGGCAACTTATCGCTGAAAGCGCGACCTTACAAAAAGCTCTGCGGGTCGATGTCGATCTGCACCCTGACCGAGCCGCGCTGCTTCGGCCCGTTGGCCAGCATGGCCCTGATAAAACCTTGCATGTCGGCGCGCCGTTCGCCCTGGATCAGCAGGCGGAAGCGGTGGCGGCCGCCGAGCAGGGACAGCGGCGCCTCCGCCGGCCCCAGCACGAACAGATCTGTTGCCTCGGGCGCGGCGCGGCGCAGGCCGCGTGCGTGGCCTTCGGCTTCCGCTCGTGTCACCGCACTGACGATGACACCCGCGAGCCGGCCGAAGGGCGGCAGGGCAGCCCGTTCGCGCTCGGCAATTTCGCGCTCGTAAAAAGCCTCGGCGTCGCCGGAGACGATTGCCCGCATCACCGGATGCTCGGGCTGAAAAGTCTGCAGCAGGCCAAGGCTTTTCTTGCCGGTTCGGCCGGCGCGGCCGGTGACCTGACTGAGCAGCTGGAACGTCCGCTCTGCGGCGCGCGGATCGCCATTGGCAAGGCCGAGATCGGCATCGACGACGCCGACCAGGGTCATGTTGGGAAAGTTGTGGCCCTTGGCGACGAGCTGCGTGCCGATGACGATGTCGGCCTCGCCATCGGCGATCGCCTCCAGCTCCAGCCGCAGCCGCCGCACGCCGCCCATCAGGTCCGACGACAAGACGATGGTACGCGCGTCGGGAAAATGCGTCACGACCTCTTCGGCGATGCGCTCGACACCCGGCCCGCAGGCGACCAGATGGTCGAGCGTGCCGCATTCCGGGCAGGCTTCGGGGCGGCGCTCATTGTGCCCGCAATGATGGCAGACGAGCTGGCCGCGAAAGCGATGCTCGACCAGCCAGGCCGAGCAGACCGGGCAGCCGAAGCGGTGGCCGCAGACCCGGCACAGCGTCAGCGGCGCATAGCCGCGCCGGTTGAGGAACAGCAGCGACTGCTCCTGCCTCTCCAGCGTCTGGCGCATCTGGTCGAGCAGCACCGGCGACAGGAAGCCACCGCGCGCCGGCGGTGCGCGCCGCATGTCGACCGCCTTCAGATGCGGAAGTGCCGCCTCGGCGAAGCGAGCTGAGAGCACGGCCCTGTTGTAGCGGCCCTGGCTGGCATTGACCCGGCTTTCGACCGACGGCGTCGCCGACGCCAGCACCACCGGAAAGCTGCCGATATGGCCGCGCACCACGGCCATATCACGCGCATTGTAGAAGACGCGGTCCTCCTGCTTGTAGGCAGGGTCGTGCTCCTCGTCGACGACGATCAGGCCGAGCTCCTTGAACGGCAGGAACAGCGCCGAGCGCGCGCCGGCGACGACCCGCACACCGCCCTCCGCCACTTGCCGCCAAACCCGCTCGCGCATCCGCGGCGGCAGGTCGGAATGCCATTCGCCCGGCTTGGCGCCGAAGCGCTGCTGGAAGCGCTCGAGAAAGGCATGCGTCAGCGCGATTTCCGGCAGCAGGATCAGCACCTGCCTGCCCTGGTCGAGCGCAGCCGCCACCGCCTCGAAATAGACCTCGGTCTTACCGGATCCGGTGACGCCGTCGAGCAGCGCGACGTTGAACACGCCGGCTGCGACATTGGCGCGCAGCATCTGCGCCGCGTCGCTCTGGTCCGGCATCAGTTCAGGAATGGTGTAGCCGGGATCGGGCGCGGCCACGACCGGGCGCGGCGGGATCATCACGGTCTCGAACACGCCTTGCGCCCTCAGCCCGTCGATCACCGTCGACGACACGCCGGCGGCGTGAGCGAGGCCGGAGCGCGTCCAGGCAAGGCCGCCTTCGGCCGTCTCCAGCACACGCTGCCTGGCGCCCGTCATCCGGTCGGGTGCGAGAAGCGTGCGCTGCAGCCCTTCGATCCACGGTTCGGGGTCGAAAGCCTCCGGCGCCCTGAGCAGCATGCGCGCCACCATGCCCGGAGGCGACAGCGTGTACTGCGCCACCCAGTCGACGAAACGGCGCATCGCTCGGTCGATCGGCGGGCAGTCGAAGACCTGTTCGATGGGGCGCAGCTTTTTCGCGTCGACCTTCTCGACCGCGCCGTCCCAGACGATGCCGGCGACCTGCCGCGGCCCGAGCGGCACGCGCACGATCGAGCCCGGCACCACGCGCATGCCGGCCGGCACGGCATAGGTGTAGGGGCGTTCGGCGGGCATCGGCACCAGCACCGGTGCGGCTGCGACAAAGGGCGAATCTTCGATCATGAGGCGTGACCTTGCCCTGACTTTGGTCTAGATCAAAGGCCGACCCCGAATGTGCATGACATGCACATGAAAATCTTCAGGAGACCCGCCATGAAATTTTTTGTCGACACCGCCGACGTCAAGGATATCCGTGAGCTGAACGATCTGGGGCTGCTCGACGGCGTCACCACCAATCCGTCGCTGATCCTCAAATCCGGCGGCAAGATCGCCGACGTCACCAAAGAGATTTGCGACATCGTCAAGGGTCCGGTCTCGGCTGAAGTCACCGCCACTGAATATTCCGAGATGATGCAGCAGGCCAAGGTTCTGGCCAAGATCGCCGACAATGTCTGCATCAAGGTGCCGCTGACGCTGGACGGTCTCAAGGCCTGCAAGACGATCCGCACCGAGATGAACCGCCTGGTCAACGTCACGCTGTGCTTTTCGGCCAACCAGGCGCTGCTGGCGGCCAAGGCCGGTGCCTCGTTCATCTCGCCCTTCGTCGGCCGCGTCGACGACATCGGCATCGACGGCATGGAGCTGATCCAGGAGATCAGGCAGATCTACGACAATTACGATTTCCAGACTGAGATCCTCGTCGCTTCGGTGCGCACCGTGAACCACGTCAAGCAGGCGGCCCTCATCGGCGCCGATGTCGTGACCGCCCCCCCGGCGACCCTGAAGGCGCTGGTCAAGCACCCGCTGACCGACAAGGGCCTGGAACAGTTCCTCGCCGACTGGGCAAAGACCGGCCAGAAGATCGGCTGAAGCCGCACCACTTTCAACTGAAAAAGGCCGGGTGACCGGCCTTTTTTAATGTGCTTCAGGCGCCAAGGGTCCGCCGCTCAGTCCGCACTGTCATCGTCAGGCGCGGTCGCCTGCTGGCGCCGTCCCATGATGATTTCGCGTTTGCCGACATGGTTGGGTGCGCCGACCAATCCTTCCTTTTCCATGCGCTCGACCAGGGATGCGGCGCGGTTGTAGCCGATGCCCAGGCGCCGCTGGATGTAGGACGTCGAACACTTCTTGTCGCGCACCACCACCTTGACCGCCTCGTCGTAGATGGCATCGCTGTCTTCGGCTGCAACGGATCCCTTGTCGAAGACCGCCTGGTCGTCTTCGATTTCTTCCTCATCCTCGTCGGCTGTCACGGTTTCCAGATATTCTGGGCGGCCCTGCGCCTTCAGATGCGCCACGACATGCTCGACCTCCGCGTCGGAAACAAAGGGCCCGTGCACGCGCGAAATGCGCCCGCCACCCATCATGTGCAGCATGTCGCCCTGGCCAAGCAGCTGTTCGGCCCCCTGTTCGCCCAGGATGGTGCGGCTGTCGATCTTGGATGTTACCTGGAAGGAAATCCGGGTCGGAAAATTGGCCTTGATCGTGCCCGTGATGACATCGACCGAGGGGCGCTGCGTCGCCATGATCAGATGAATGCCGGCCGCGCGCGCCATCTGCGCCAGACGCTGGATGGCGCCTTCGATCTCCTTGCCGGCAACCATCATCAGGTCAGCCATCTCATCGACGATGACGACGATGTAGGGCATCGGCGCAAGGTCGATTTCCTGCTGTTCGAAAAGCGGCTCGCCGGTGCCTTTTTCGAAGCCGGTCTGCACGGTCATGACAACCGTCTCGCCCTTGTCGCGGGCAGTGGCGGCGCGCTCATTGTAGCCATCGATGTTGCGCACACCGAGCCGCGCCATCTTGCGATAACGGTCCTCCATTTCGCGCACGGCCCATTTTAACGCCGTGACGGCTTTTTTGGGGTCCGTGACGACGGGCGTCAGAAGATGCGGGATGCCGTCATAGACGGAGAGTTCGAGCATCTTGGGATCGACCATGATCAGCCGGCATTCTTCCGGCTTCAGCCGGTAGAGCAGCGACAGGATCATGGTGTTGATGGCAACCGACTTGCCGGAGCCGGTGGTTCCGGCCACCAGCAGATGCGGCATTTTCGCCAGCTCGGCGATAACAGGCTCACCGCCGATCGTCTTGCCGAGACAAAGCGCCAGCTTACAGCTGGTCTTGCGGAAGCCTTCCGATTCGATCAGCTCCCGGAAATAGACGGTTTCGCGCGTTTCGTTCGGGAGCTCGATGCCGATGACGTTGCGGCCAGGCACGACAGCGACGCGCGCCGAAATCGCCGACATGGAGCGGGCGATATCGTCGGCAAGCCCGATAACGCGGGAAGATTTGACGCCCGGCGCCGGCTCGAACTCATAGAGCGTGACCACCGGGCCTGGGCGAACATGAATGATCTCGCCACGCACGCCGAAGTCTTCGAGCACGCTTTCCAGCAGATCGGCGTTCTGCTCGAGCCGCTCCTGCGACATGTAGAAGCCTTGTCCCTCCGGTGGCTGCTGCAACAGCTCTTCCGAGGGAAGCTCATAGGGATCGCCCGCGGTTGACAGCACGACCTTTCCAGCCCCAGGCAAGCGCGCAGAGCGGGCGGCAACGGCCCTGGCAGGGACGTTCACAATTGGCGCGGCCGACGCGGAAACGGCGTCGCTTTTGGCGGCTGGGATTGCGACAGGCTGGACCGGCGACGGCGCATCGCTCGCCGGCACGCCGGGTTGGGCGACGGCCTGGTTCGAATTGGCCGGCCAAGCATCCGGCAACGGCTTCAAGGCCTGGCCCGGAAGGCAGTCGATGACGCGAAACAACGCGGTGGCATCGGTCCCTGGGCGGATGTCGATCGGCATAGTGGTGACTGGCGCCACGGCCAGCGGCGCAGGCGACGCTGGACCGGTCTGCCGGGCCGGCGACGAAACGTCGACCAGATAGGGTGCCATGGCCTCGAAGAAGGCATGATCCGAAAGATACGGCCAGCGCAGCCTTTCGGTTTTGATCGGGGCGCCCGGAGCAACGGACGCGCGCGCGGATGCCCGTCCCGTTGCGATCGTCCTCGGCGGCACCGGCGCAACCGCTGGCACCTTCTCCCTGGCGCGCGCCGTAGGGACAAAAGCAGCAGCCGGCGGCAGTGGCCCTTGTGTGGCGCGGCCGGCCAGCGGCGGGGAAGCAGGGCTTTTCACCGAAGCCGGCAATGCCAGCAGCGAAGGCGCGGAGGACGCCCCGCCGATCATGGATTGCGCAACGGCTTGCTCTGCCGGGCGCGTCGCGGCGTGTTCGACAACACGCTCGTGCTGCGGACGATGCTTCCTGGCCTCATAGTCCGGCGTGCGTGTAAAACGCACGTTGGGTGCAAGGAAGAAATATTCCTGCCAGGCAGGGCTCTCGATATCGCCGATTTTCGAAAGCGTGTCGTCCGAGCCACCCCGCGGCTCCATATAGGGCCGCTTGTTGCCACCGAGATCGACCACCGGCGCTGAATAGCCGGCCTGGCGTGTGGCGGGCTGCCGGCCGCCCGGCTCCTTGCGAGCCGGACGATCAAGGTCGCCTGCCGCGGAAGAACCTCGCTGACCACCCCTGTCGCCGATGCTCTCGGAGCGCTTCCCCTCGGGATCATCAGGCGATGCGGCCGTCGATAAATTGACCCGGGAAAAACGCTTGGCTTCCATTCTCAAGACTCACTCTGAAATGTCTGCCGAGCAATAGGGAGCGAGTGGTTAACAGTTGCTTCCCGGATGGATCGCCGACCATCCTGGGGACCAAAATCTTCGTGGTAATCTGCGAGCGACACGGCACGATCGTCGTCTCGCCGCATCCACGCCGGTGGCGCGATCTACTCGCCGTGCCGCAGCAGCTCGATGGGTATCTTCGGACAATCCCTGTTCGGAATCTGGCTCTGTTCGAGAATCTGGTCATGATCCCGCGATCACCCCATCATGCCTGGGGCGCCGGACCGTTTCCGTGAAGCGATGAGGTGCGCTACCCGGTCTTGCCGTGCCGGACAAGGTCCTGGGCAATGGACAGCTGCAGCGCTTCCGCCAACTCTCGCGCAGCGCGATTCTCGGCGTCGATCTGCGCCCGGTATGCGGCGAATTCCTGACGCGGCCTGTCGAAGGACGAGGTGATCGAACGCTTGCCGGATGCGATCACCACGCCGGTCTTCGCATCGGCCAGCGTATAGCTGCCGGTCAGCGTCACGGAACCGGCGGTCGGTTCGTCTTCATCCGTTCCGACCTGCACGAGTGCCGCGGACTCGACCGCTTCGGTCACGCCGAGATTGAGCGAATAGACCGGCGAGGCCGGCTCGCCGGCGCCTCGTCCAAACCCGAAAATCAGATTGTTGCGCACCTGTTGGCCGTAACGCGTATTGACCGGCTTGATGCCGATCAACGCCAGTTCGGCACTGGCACTGGCCTGCGAACCCGACAGTGGCGCGCTCGAATAGAGCGGCCGCACCGTGCAGGCCGAGACAAGCGCGAGCGAACCTATCAGGCCGGCAAGCGCAATGCGGCGCAGCAAATGGTTCAACTCTGTCTTTTCCCGATCAGGCAACGACATTGACGATCCTCTGCGGCACGATGATCACCTTGCGCGGAGCCTTACCTTCAAGTGCTTTCTGCACGAAGTCGAGAGCCAATACCGCTTTTTCGACCGCACCTTGGTCCGCGTCGCGGGCAATTGTCAAATCCCCCCGCTTCTTGCCGTTGACCTGTACCGGATAGGTGACTTCGTTGTCGACGACCAGCGCCGGATCGAAGACCGGCCAGGGCCGTTCGGCAACGAGATCGGTGCCGCCAAGCGTTGCCCAGCACTCCTCGGCCAGATGCGGCATGATCGGCGCGATCAGATGCACGAGAATCTCCACCGCCTGCCGACAGGCGCCTTTCAGCGCTGCGTCGGCCTTGCCTTCGGCCACTTCGTTGAGCGGCGTGGTCAGCGCGTTGGCCAGTTCGTAGATGCGGGCGATGGCGCGGTTGAAAGCGAGCTTCTCGATATCTTCTCCGACCGCCTTCAGGATCTTGTGCGCGGCCTTGGAAACCACCGCGGCCTCGCCGCTGCTGGCCGCTAAGGGCTTGATGCCGGCCAGTGTTTCGGCCGCCGTCGACACCAGGCGCCAGATGCGCTGGATGAAGCGATGCGCACCGGCAGCGCCATCGTCGGTCCACTCGACATCGCGCTCGGGAGGAGAATCGGACAGCATGAACCAGCGCGCCGTATCGGCGCCGTAGCCATCGGTGATGTCTTCCGGGCTCACCGTGTTCTTTTTCGATTTCGACATCTTTTCCAGCGGGCCGATGGTGACGGCCTCGCCGGTGGCGATGTCGATGGCGCTGCGCTTGCCGTCGACGTCCTCCAGCCGAACTTCGGTGGGCGCCAGCCAGCGGCCATTCGATGCCGAGCCGACGCGATAGGTTTCGTGCACCACCATGCCTTGCGTGAACAGGCCCTTGAACGGCTCGGCCAGATCGACATGGCCGGCCTCGCGCATGGCGCGGGTGAAGAAGCGCGAATAGAGCAGATGCAGGATCGCGTGCTCGATCCCGCCAATATACTGGTCGACCGGCAGCCATTCGTTGGCCGCCTTGGGATCGGTCGGTTCATGCGCCCACGGCGCGGTGAAGCGGGCAAAGTACCACGACGAATCGACGAACGTGTCCATCGTGTCGGTTTCGCGCCGCGCATCCCTGCCGCATTGCGGACATTTCACATGGCGCCATGTCGGATGCCGGTCGAGCGGATTGCCCGGGCGATCGAAATCGACATCGTCGGGCAGCTTCACCGGCAGGTCCACCTTCGGCACCGGCACCACGCCGCAAGCCTCGCAATGGATCATCGGGATCGGGCAGCCCCAGTAGCGCTGGCGCGAAATGCCCCAGTCGCGCAGGCGGAAATTCACCTTGCGCTCGGCCATCGGCCGGTTGCCGATGGTCTTCTGCTCCAGCAGTTTGGCGACTTCGTCGAAAGCCTGATCCGGCTTCATGCCGTCGAGAAAGCGCGAATTGATCATCACGCCGTCATCGACATAGGCTTCGTCGATGATCTGGAACGTCGCCGGATTCTCGCCTTCCGGCATCACCACCGGAATCACCGGCAGGCCGTATTTGTTGGCGAAGTCGAGGTCGCGCTGGTCGCCGGACGGACAGCCGAAAATGGCGCCGGTGCCGTATTCCATCAGCACGAAATTGGCGACATAGACCGGCAGCGTCCAGTTGTCGTCAAACGGATGGACGACGCGGAGGCCGGTGTCGAAACCCTTCTTCTCAGCTGTCTCCAGCGCCGCCACCGAGGTGCCCATATGGCCTATATCGTCGATGAACTTCGCCAGCGCCGGATTGTGCGCAGCGGCCTTCTTGGCCAACGGATGATCGGCGGCGACAGCCATGAAGGAAGCGCCGAAGATGGTGTCGGGCCTTGTCGTATAGACTTCCAGCTCATGCTCGCCATCAGAGGCGTCGGCCAGAGGCCAACGGATCAGCAGGCCTTCCGAGCGGCCGATCCAGTTCTGCTGCATCAGCTTCACTTTTTCCGGCCATTCGTCGAGGCCGTCGAGCGAATCCAGCAGATCCTGCGCGAAATCGGTGATCTTGAAGAACCACTGCGTCAGTTCGCGCTGTTCGACCAGCGCGCCCGAGCGCCAGCCGCGCCCGTCGATGACCTGCTCGTTGGCGAGCACCGTCATGTCCTCCGGATCCCAGTTGACCTTGGAGGATTTGCGCGTCACCAGCCCCTTCTCGACAAAATCGAGGAACAGCATCTGCTGGCGGTGGTAATAGTCGACGTCACAGGTGGCGAATTCGCGCGCCCAGTCCAGCGACAGCCCCATGACCTTGAGCTGCTCGCGCATGGTGGCGATGTTCTGGTAGGTCCACTCCTTGGGATGGACCTTGTTCTGCATCGCCGCGTTTTCGGCCGGCATGCCGAAGGCGTCCCAGCCCATCGGGTGCAGCACGTTGAAACCCTTGGCCCGCTTGTAGCGCGCCACCACGTCGCCCATCGTGTAATTGCGGGTATGACCGATATGGATGCGCCCCGACGGATAGGGGAACATCTCCAGCACATAGTATTTCGGGCGCGGATCGTCATTGTGCGCTTCGAACAGCTTCTTGGCGTCCCAGGCCTTCTGCCATTTGGGCTCTGACGCGCGCGGATTGTATCGTTCGGTTGCCATGGTACGTTTTTCACTTAAAAGCATGCGCGAACTGCGGGCGACGGCTCGGCAGTTCAGGGAATGTGGTCCGGGTGTTCACCATGGTTTGGCAAACCCGTCAACCATATGGGTATCGCGTCTGACAAAAACGCCGGTCAAAACAGCAGGATTTGCATATGGGCGATGCCGTTCAGCAGTTTTTCGCGGTCAAGGCGAAGATCGACGCCGCCGAGCGCGAGGCCGGCCGCGAAACCGGCGCCGTGACGCTGGTCGCAGTCTCAAAGACCTTTGACGCTGCCGACATCGGCCCGGTCATCGAGGCCGGCCAGCGCGTCTTCGGCGAAAACCGGGTGCAGGAGGCGCAAGCCAAATGGCCTGACCTGAAGGACGCATTTCCCGACATCGAACTGCATCTGATCGGCCCGCTGCAATCCAACAAGGCTAGGGAAGCGGTAGCGCTGTTCGACGTCATCGAGACGGTCGATCGCGAGAAGATCGCCGTCGAACTCGCCAAGGAGATCGCCAAACAGGGCCGTGCGCCAAAGCTCTATGTCCAGGTCAACACCGGCTCCGAGCCGCAGAAGGCAGGCATCGAGCCACGCGAGGCAGTGGCGTTCGTCACCCGCTGCCGCGAGGTGCATGGCCTCGCCATCGAGGGCCTGATGTGCATCCCGCCGGCCGACGAGAACCCCGGCCCCCACTTCGCCCTGCTGGAAAAGCTTGGGCATGAGGCCGGCGTCGCCAGACTGTCGATGGGCATGTCCGGCGATTATGAGACCGCGATCGCCTTCGGCGCCACCAGCGTCCGCGTCGGTTCGGCGATCTTCGGCAGCCGATAGTTCCGATGCACAGACCGGTCTCTAGTCGCTAAATTCCAACATATTCGATTGGCTGCAGGCCACCACACCTTCGTCATCCTAGGGCGGAGCGACGCGAAGCGGAGCGCAGACCCTAGGATCCATGCCGTGACGACAAGGAAAATGCAGCGGTGCAGAATTCTGTTCCGCTGCATTCTTCGGCAGATGTCGCGGCATGGATCCTCGGGTCTGCGCTGCGTCGCTGCGCTCCTTGCTCCGCCCGTGGATGACGACGAGAGAGATGTTTAGGCCAATCCCCGATGGTTTGCGATCTGCCGCCGAAAGAGGCTATAGATTCTCGCTGCCAATAGCTTCCAACCCATGTCCGGAACTGGCGAACACATCTGTTCGAGCGGAAACCCTGCCATGCTTCAACGGCATCTGGTATATGACTAGCGAAGCCATCTAGCGAGTAGTGCCCTTGAACTGGCATCTTAAGGACGCGAAGAACAATCTGTCGAAACTCGTACGGCAGGCGCGGGAACAAGGGCCACAAACCATCACGGTGCGCGGAAAGCCAACTGCTGTCGTACTCTCCCCCGAGGACTACGACCGACTGGTCGGCGCAACACCTTCGCTTGCGGAATATCTTCTCTCAGGTCCCGTGTGGGATGACGACTTCGTCGAGGAGGTCAATCGCCGCCCGAAGACGAAGATCCGAGTTATAGACTTATAATCCGCATACTCATGCGAACCTCGTTCGGTGAATGCAGCGGGCGCTTTTCTGATGGCGGCATTAGATGCGGTGAGGGGTTATAGGCCAACTCGGCGGGCTCGTTGAGCCAGCAATTGGAAACGAAACGTACCGTTCCTATTTGCTTTGCGTCATCACAAACTCTCTGGAGCCGCCATCATGCGCTACAACCAGCTTGGAAATACGGGGATGTTCGTCTCCGAACTGTGCCTCGGCACCATGACCTTCGGCGCCGCCGGTCAGAATGCCCAATGGGGCCTGATCGCCAGCCTCGACCAGAAGGGGGTCAACGAGATCGTTGCCCATTCGCTCGCCGCCGGCGTCAATTTCTTCGATACGGCCGACGTCTACTCCTTTGGCGAATCCGAACGGCTGCTCGGCCAGTCGCTCAGGGATCTCGGTGTGAACAGGCAGAACGTGGTCATCGCCACCAAGGCGCATGGCGCCATGGGCGAAGGCCCCAACCAGCGCGGCTCGTCACGCGGCCACATCATGGACTCGGTCGATGCCAGCTTGGAGCGGCTGCAGCTCGACCATATCGATCTTTACCAGCTGCACGGCACCGACACCGTGACGCCGATCGACGAAACGCTGCGGGCGCTCGACGATCTCGTTGCCAGCGGCAAGGTTCGCTATGTCGGCGTCTCCAACTGGGCGGCATGGCGCATCGCCAAGGCGCTCGGTATCGCCGAGCGCAAGGGCTTTGCCCGTTTCGAGACCGTCCAGTCCTATTATTCGATCGCCGGCCGCGACCTCGAGCGCGAGATCGTGCCGCTGCTCAACGAAGAGAAGCTCGGCCTGATGGTGTGGTCGCCGATGGCCGGTGGCCTGCTCTCCGGCAAATACGGCCCCGGCGCGCCCGGCAATGGCGAAGGCCGCCGCGCGTCCTTCAACTTCCCGCCGGTCAATGAGGACCGTGCCTGGGCGGCCGTTGCCGTCATGCGCGAAATCGCCAAAAAGCATGATGTCAGCGTCGCCACGGTGGCGCTCGGCTATGTCCTGGCCAAGCCCTTCGTGATGAGCGTCATCATCGGCGCCAGCCGCATGGAGCAGCTGGAGCAGAACCTTGCCGCGACTGAAGTGAAGCTCGACAGCGACGATCTGCTTCGTCTCGACGAGGTCAGCGCCCTGCCATCCGAATATCCCGGCTGGATGCTGGAGCGCCAGGCAGCGGGCCGCCGCCCCGCGCCGTTCATGCCGAAAGCATAAATACAGCCCACGCTGACATCCCGGGAGCCGTGGCTCCCGGGATGTCAGCTCAGCCGGACGCTCTCTCCCAGAAAATCGAGAAAGGCACGCACCCGCGCCGGCAGATGCCGGCCCTGGCCGACATAGACGGCGTGGGTGGGCTCCTCGTCGCCGGGATTGAATGCCTCCAGCAGCGGCACCAGCCGGCCGGCCGCGATGTCTTCCGCCACATGCCAGCGAGCCAGCCGGGCGATGCCCGCGCCGGCCAGCGCCATCAGCCGCATCGCCTCGCCATCGCTGACCAGCGTGTTGCCGGTGATGGGAACCATGATGGCGCGGCCGTCCGCGTCGAGGAACGGCCAGCCATCGAGATGCCTGACGAACCCGAAGCCCATGCGGTTATGCCTGTCGAGATCGGCTGGCGTCAGCGGCATGCCCTGCGTCTCGAGGTAGGAAGGTGCTGCAACGACCACCACAGGGCTTTGCCCGAGCTTGCGCGCCACCAGCCGTGACTCACTCAGCGGCCCGGCACGGATAGCGACATCGGCGCGTTCCGCCATCAGGTCGATGACGCTGTCGGTCAGCACCAGATCGACTGAAATCTCGGGGTAGCGTTCGAGGAAGCGTGGCAGAAGCGGGATCAGCCGGTGTACTCCGAAGGGCACGTAGCTGTTGACGCGCAGCCTTCCGCGCGGTGCCGCACCCGCCGCCGCCTCCTGCTCGGCCGCCGCCATGTCGGCGAGGATGCGCAGGCCGCTCTCGTAGAAAGCGGTGCCTTCCGGCGTCAGTTGCAGCTTTCGCGTCGAACGGCTGACCAGCCGCGCACCAAGCCGGGCCTCCAGCCGCGCGATCAGCTTGCTCACCGCTGAAGGCGTCATGCGCAACGCGCGTGCGGCGGAGGAAAAACTGCCGTCCTCGACGACGCGCACGAACACTTCGATCTCGCCGGAGCGATTGATATCGGGCCTGGCCATTTGTGAATCTATTTCACAGAAAATGTGCCCAAGGCAAGTCTGGTTCACAATGCAGGGAAGCACGATCTCAGGGGTCGGGGCGCGGGACGGCGCTCTTCGCCATCGAAGTGGAAATCGCCATGCCTCTTGCTCTCTACGCCCTTGCCGCCGGTGCCTTCGGCATCGGCGTCACCGAATTCGTCATCATGGGTCTGCTGCTCGATGTCAGCAAGGATCTCGGCGTTTCGATCACGGCCGCCGGCCAGCTCATTTCGGGCTATGCGCTCGGCGTCGTCATCGGCGCGCCCCTGCTGACCATCGCCACCGGCAACTGGCCACGCAAGACCGTGCTTCTGGCACTGATGGCGATCTTCACGCTTGGCAATCTCGCCTGTGCGCTGGCCCCCGATTACTGGACGCTGATGGGCGCCCGCATTATCACCGCCTTCGCCCACGGCACATTCTTTGGCGTCGGCTCTGTCGTCGCCACCGGGCTGGTCGCACCCAACAGACAAGCCTCGGCGATCGCGCTGATATTCACCGGTCTGACCATCGCCAACATCCTCGGCGTGCCCTTCGGCACCTGGCTCGGCCAGGCCTTCGGCTGGCGAGCGACCTTCTGGGCGGTGACATTGGTCGGCGTGGCGGCCTTCGCCGTCATCCTGGCTCTGGTGCCACGCAGCCGGGCGGCGTCCGAAAAGAGCGATCTGCGCGCCGATCTCGCCGTTTTGCGCCGCACGCCCGTCCTGCTCGGTCTTGCCACCACCGTGCTCGGCTATGCCGGTGTCTTCGCCGTCTTCACCTATATCGCGCCGCTGCTGACCGAGATAAGCGGCTTCCAGGAAGCGGCCGTGTCGCCGATCCTGCTCGTCTTCGGCGGCGGCCTCATTGCCGGCAATTTACTTGGCGGCAAGGTCGCCGATCGCTGGCTGGTGCCGGCCGTTCTCGGCAGTCTCGTGGTGCTGGCCCTGGTGCTCGCCACCATGAGCTTCGCCATCCACAGCCAGGTGATGACCGTCATCTATGTCGGCCTGCTCGGGGCCGCCGCCTTTGCCACCGTGGCGCCGCTGCAGATGTGGGTGCTGGACAAGGCGCAAGGTGCCGGCCAGAGCCTCGCCTCGTCCTTCAACATCGCCGCCTTCAATCTCGGCAATGCGGCAGGTGCCTGGCTTGGCGGTGCGGTGATTGCCCATGGCCTTGGCCTGGGCTCACTCACCTGGGTCGCCGCCCTGCTGCCGCTCGCGGCACTCGGCGTGGCGGGGCTGGCGCTGCGTCTCGATCGCACCGCCACGCTCGGCGAGCCTGCCTCCATCCGGTCGTGACCGTCCTCTGCAAACCCGCTTCCCACACCTTTCATTCCACAGGAGTAAAAAGATGGACTACCGACGTCTCGGTGCATCGGGCCTGAAAGTGCCCGCACTCTCATTCGGCGCGGGAACCTTTGGCGGCTCCGGCCCGCTGTTCGGCGCCTGGGGCAACAGCGACGCCAGGGAAGCGCGGCGGCTGATCGACATCTGCCTGGAGGCCGGCGTCAATCTGTTCGACACCGCCGACGTCTATTCGAACGGCGCCTCGGAAGAGGTGCTTGGCGAAGCGATAAAAGGCCGCCGCGATGCCGTTCTGATATCGACCAAGACCGCGCTGCCGATGGGCGACGGACCCGCTGACTATGGCTCTTCCCGGTCGCGGTTGATCAAGTCGGTGGACGCCGCACTGAAGCGCCTCGGCACTGACTATATCGACCTGTTGCAGCTGCACGCTTTCGATGCCGGGACGCCGATCGAGGAGGTCTTGTCGACGCTGGACGAACTCGTGCGCGCCGGCAAGCTGCGCTATGTCGGCGTCTCCAATTTCTCCGGCTGGCAAGTGATGAAGTCGCTGGCGCAAGCCGACAAGCACGGTTATCCGCGCTATGTCGCGCACCAGGTCTACTACTCGCTGGTCGGCCGCGACTACGAATGGGAGCTGATGCCGCTCGGCCTCGACCAGGGCGTCGGCGCGCTCGTGTGGAGCCCGCTCGGCTGGGGCCGCCTGACCGGCAAGATCCGCCGTGGCCAGCCCTTGCCGGAACAGAGCCGGCTGCACGACACAGCTGATTTCGGCCCGCCGGTCGAGGACGAGCATCTCTACCGGGTGATGGATGCGCTCGATGCGGTGGCGCAGGAGACCGGCAAAACCGTGCCGCAGATCGCCATCAACTGGCTGCTGCAGCGCCCGACCGTGTCGTCGGTCATCATTGGCGCCCGCAACGAGGAACAGCTTCGCCAGAACCTCGGCGCCGTCGGCTGGACCTTGACGCCGGAGCAGATCGGGAAACTCGACGCCGCAAGCGAAGTCACCGCGCCCTACCCGTACTTCCCGTATCGGCGGCAGGAAGGCTTTGCCCGGTTGAACCCGCCGGCTGTGTGAGCGCATCGGGTCGTCATGGCGCAAGGTTCGCGGGCCAGCGCCCCCCTCTGGCCTGCCGGCCATCTCCCCCTCAAGGGGGGAGATGGATGTCGCGGCGACTTTCGCCAATCTCAGGCGTAACAAGGGGCGGCGTTGTCGGCGGAGCTGCCAATCTCCCCACTTGAGGGGGAGATGTCCGGCAGGACAGAGGGGGGCGTCGTAGAACGCCGACCTCAAGAAGCCGTTGCTGCGAAACTCGCCCCTAATGCAGCACGAACTCCCCATCCACCTTGCGCCACTCATTCGGCGCGATCAGCTTCTGGTGGGTGTAGCTGATCGAATGCAGCGGCCCGTCCAGCTTGGCCTTCCAGAATTCGATGAACTTGATCAGCACCGGAAACTTCGGCGCCAGATCGTAGTCCTGCCAGATGAAGCTCTGCAGCAGATGCGGGTGATCGGGAAAGTGATAAAGAATCTTGGCCGTGGTCAAGCCATAGCCTTTGAGCATCAGGTCCATTTCGGCATGGTCGCGCATTACGGTCCCCAGGTTGATTCGCCTGTCCTCCCATGGCTGATTGTGCGCGCCGCTGATTAATCGTCTATTGATTTTTTCTTCATCTGAACCGGCTTTAGCATGCGAAAACATGCAGTTAGCAGCGCACTTGGCCGAGTGCTGACAGCCCCGGGGAAGCCCCCTGCGGCATCCCGCCGCGCGAATCCAACGGCTAATGTTGCCGTAACGGCGGAACTGGTAATAATGCCGCCGAATTCGCGGCCCTGTCGCCGCGATCCCGCCGGCATTTCAAGCCGGCGATTGGTTCGGGAGGAAAGTCAGGAATGTCCGAGGTTCATGTCCATCGCGTCCAGCCGGCGTGGAAGAAAAACGCGCTGATCGACAATGACACCTACCTGAAATGGTATGCCGACAGCGTCAAGAACCCGGACAAATTCTGGGGCAAGCACGGCAAGCGCATCGACTGGTTCAAGCCCTACAGCAAGGTCAAGAACACCTCTTTCGACGGCAAGGTCTCGATCAAATGGTTCGAGGACGGACTGACCAACGTTTCCTACAACTGCATCGACCGGCACCTGAAGAAGCGCGGCAACCAGACCGCCATCATCTGGGAAGGCGACAATCCCTACGATGACAAGAAGGTCACCTATAACGAGCTCTACGAGCATGTCTGCCGGCTCGCCAATGTGATGAAGAAACACGGCGTCAAGAAAGGCGACCGCGTGACCATCTACATGCCGATGATCCCGGAAGCCGCCTATGCGATGCTGGCCTGCACGCGTATCGGCGCCGTCCATTCGATCGTCTTCGGCGGTTTCTCGCCGGATGCGCTGGCCGGCCGCATCGACGACTGCAAGTCGACCTTCGTCATCACGGCCGATGAAGGCCTGCGCGGCGGCAAGCCGATCCCTTTGAAGGAAAACACCGACAAGGCGATCGAGATCGCCGCGAAAGCCGGGACGAAAGTCGAAAAGGTGGTGGTCGTGCGCCGCACCGGCGGCAAGACCGGCTGGGTTTCAGGCCGCGACGTCTGGTACCACGACGAGGTCGCGACGGTGAAAGCCGAATGCAAGCCCGAGAAGATGAAGGCCGAGGACCCGCTGTTCATCCTCTACACATCGGGTTCGACCGGCAAGCCGAAGGGCGTGCTGCACACCACCGCCGGCTATCTCGTCTACGTCTCGATGACCCACCAATATGTCTTCGATTACCATGACGGCGACATCTACTGGTGCACCGCCGATGTCGGCTGGGTCACCGGCCACAGCTACATCGTCTACGGCCCGCTCGCCAACGGCGCCACCACGCTGATGTTCGAAGGCGTGCCGAATTATCCGTCGCAGTCGCGCTTCTGGGAAGTCATCGACAAGCACAAGGTCAACATCTTCTACACCGCGCCGACGGCGCTGCGCGCGCTGATGGGCGCCGGCGACGCGCATGTCGCCAAGACATCGCGCAAGTCGCTGCGCGTACTGGGTTCGGTCGGCGAGCCGATCAATCCGGAAGCCTGGGAGTGGTATTTCAACATCGTCGGCAACGGCAAGGTGCCGATCGTCGACACCTGGTGGCAGACCGAGACCGGCGGCATCCTGATCACGCCGCTGCCCGGCGCCACCGACCTCAAGGCGGGATCGGCGACGCGGCCCTTCTTCGGCGTCAAGCCGCAGCTGGTCGACGGCGAGGGCAAGGTTCTGGAAGGGGCGGCCGACGGCAATCTGTGCATCACCGATTCCTGGCCGGGCCAGATGCGCACCGTCTATGGCGACCACGACCGCTTCGTGCAGACCTATTTTTCGACCTATAAGGGCAAGTATTTCACCGGTGACGGCTGCCGCCGTGACGCCGACGGCTATTACTGGATCACCGGCCGCGTCGACGACGTCATCAACGTCTCCGGCCATCGCATGGGCACGGCCGAGGTCGAATCCGCACTGGTCAGCCACGACAAGGTTTCGGAAGCCGCCGTCGTCGGCTATCCGCACGACATCAAGGGACAGGGCATCTATTGCTACGTCACGCTGATGGCCGGCGAGCAGCCGAGCGAGGAGCTGCGCAAGGAGCTGGTCGCCCATGTCCGCAAGGAGATCGGCGCCATCGCTTCGCCCGACAAGCTCCAGTTCGCGCCCGGCCTGCCGAAGACGCGTTCCGGCAAGATCATGCGCCGCATCCTGCGCAAGATTGCCGAGGACGATTTTTCCGCGCTCGGGGATACCTCGACGCTCGCCGATCCGGCCGTCGTCGATGATTTGGTCGCCAACCGGCAAAACAAGAAGAGCTGATGCAGGCAGCGCTTGGCATTGTCAGTGAGCTTTGGCGCTATCCGGCGAGTTCGCTTGCCGGCGAGCGTCGCGAAACAATCTCGGTCGATATCGAGAGCATCGAGGGCGACCGTATGTTCGGCCTTGTCGACAAGTCCGACAATGAGATCGCCCGACCGGACCGCGACGCGAAATGGCACAAGGTGCCGCGCATCCGCACCCGGCTGTCGCCTGCCCTGGAACTCGAGATTGCCGTTCCCGATAGCGACTGGCTGGCTGCGCCAAGTATCGAGAGCGACCGGGCGGTATCGGCCTATCTCGGCTTCGAGGCCTCGATCCGGCCGTTTCGCCGCGAGAATGCCGCGCCTGGTTATTCCGGCCCGCTGACGGCGGAGCGTTATCGCAAGGCGCCGATCCATCTGTTGACCACGGCTTCGCTGGCGCGCCTGAAGGCATTGCATCCGGAAGGCACCCCCGATCCGCGCCGTTTTCGTCCCAACATCGTCGTCGACATGGCGGCACTCGAAGGGTCGTTTCCGGAGACGGAATGGATCGGCCGCAAGCTGGCGATCGGCGACTTGGAGTTGACCATCTCCGAACCCTGCCGCCGCTGCGGTTTCACCATCATCGCCCAGGATGGCTTCGACCATGATCCGGCGATCCTGCGCAATCTGGTCCGCCATAACGCCCATAATCTCGGCGTCTATTGCACGGTCGACCGGCCGGCGCGCGTCGAAACCGGCGACGCGATGCGCTTCCTGTAAGCTATCGGTACAGATCCGCCCGCGTCGGCGGCAGGCCGCTTGGACCACGCGCGCGCTTGGTCACGACGGTCTGGAAAATCTGCGCCGAGGCGCGTTCGAAGGTGATCGAACAGCCCGTCAGGTAAAGCAGCCATAGCCGTGCCTTGGCTTCGCCCACCTCGGCGATTGCCTCGTCGAACCTTTCGTGCAGCCGCTCCGCCCACAGTCTGCAGGTGCGGGCATAGTGCTCGCGCAGGTTCTCGACATCGTAGACGAGAAAACCATGCGCCTCGAGATTACCTGTTGTCATGCCGATCGTGTCGAGTTCGCCGCCGGGGAAGATGTATTTGAGCAGCGCCTTGTACTCCGGCCCCTTGCGCAGCGTCTTCTTCAATTCGCCCTTGCTGCGCCGGGTGATGGCGTGGTGCAGATAGATGCCGCCCGGCTTCAGCAGGCGATGAATGGTCTTGAAATAGGTGGCGTGGTTGGCGAGCCCGAGATGTTCGAACATGCCGATCGACGAGATCTTGTCGAACGAGCCGGTGAGTTCGGCATAGGATTTGATCTCGATGGTGATGCGGTCCTCCAGCCCTTCGGCGCGGATGCGTTCGCGGGCAAGATCGGTCTGCGCCTGCGACAGCGAGACACCGTGGCCGATAACACCATAGTTCTTCGCGGCATGGATGAGCATCGCTCCCCAGCCACAGCCGATGTCGAGCAGTCGTTCGCCAGGCTTCAGCCGGAGCTTGCGACAGATATGGTCGAGCTTGTCGATCTGTGCTTGATCGATGCCATTGGCGAAATCCTTGAAGTAGCCGCAGCTGTAGACCATGCGCTCGTCGAGGAAGAGCCGGTAGAAGGCGTTCGAAATGTCGTAGTGATGCTGGATCGCCTCCTGGCTCGAACCGCTGACATAAGGATTGCGCCCCGACAGATCGGTCCGCGCCGTCATCTGCTTGCGCGCCAAAAGCACGGAAGGCAGGTCGCGCAGGATCGCCATTTTCGGCAGCGATTTGAGCTTGGTTCTGAGCTTGCCTTGCGATGGCAGGGCGTAGAAGTCGAAAATCGTCCCGTCTTCGATGTCGATCGTTTTGGAAATCCACATCTCGATCAGCGTCGACAGGGACGGTCGCTTCACGATCTGCCAGACGATGTCCTGGTCGTTGATGGTGAGCACCGGACCCGTGGCGGGGCCGATCCGCTCTCCGGTCCATAGCCTGACGGCAAATCCCGGTTTCAATGTTTCGATCACCGTTCGAACGATGCGAGCGGCCTTTTCGGCTGCCTCCATGCGATTCCTCCGAATGCCGACCCCCGGAGCGGAAGTTTGCCCGGCCTGCCTGGCAACCGCAAGCCGGCTCGCACCAGGCCCGCCCGTAGGCTAATTTCAGACCCGCACCTTGTCTTTTGCTGCAATGCACCCCATCATGAGTATGTGTTCAACAAATCGAAAGGAGGTGATCCGATGTCGAGTGATTTCGTTTTCCAGAACGTGGCCTCAGCGGATTGCACTTTCGGGAAGCAGTCTTCCCGTTAAGGCGCGAAATGCGCGGCAGGTGACCCGATAGGTCGCCGCCATGGGCCGCGCCACGGACGGAAACACGGAAGGCCGCCGGCTTCGAAAGAAGCGGCGGCCTTTTCCGTTTGCGGACTACTGGGTCAATGCGACCTTTTCGGTGTTGCGAATGATCTCCTGAAAGGCATCGTCCAATTCGGCTCCGGTGGACACGTCGAAGAAATGCCTCTTGGCGGCGGAGGTATCCTTCGACGAACAGTCCTTCAGCACCGCCTTTGCCTGATCCCGCTCGGTTGCCGACATGTCCTTGTCGTCCAGATCGAAGCCGATGGTGAAAATCTCGATGCCATCATTTTTCATGTTGTCGCACAACGTTTCGGCGTTGCCGCGCGCAAGGTTGCCCTGGCTGTTGTACCTGTCCCCAGCCCCGGCGAAGGCGGTATTGAACTGGCCATCGGTCATCAGGATCGCGACCTTGGCGATCTTCTTCGGATCGGCATCCGAGGCGCCTTTGCCGAGACCGGCGTTCCTGATTGCAGTGCGCCATTGCGGCGACAGCATATAATAGGTCCACTGAATGGCGATCGCGCCGGCCGTGTAGCCATCGGCCTGGAAGTCCTCGATCGATTCAAGCAATGCATCGGAGTCGGCGGTCAGCGGGATCACCTCCGCATCAGGGCACCTGTTCATACCTCCGCCGAGATGATCGTCCCGGTTGACCAGGGCATAGTATTTCTTGCCGTTCCTGTCGGTGCGAACAGTGTCTGGGCCATCGGCACTCATATCCGCGTTGCCGTTCTTGTCCTTGCGCTCGGTGGCGCAATTGTCGGGGCGTGGCATCGCCGCGCCGACAATGGAGATGTAGTCGCTGAAGGACGGCAGCAGATTTTTGCCCGTCTTGGCGACGAGAAGCGGACTGCCGGCGACGGGTGGCAGCTCAGAGCTGCCTTGCTTCTCGGCATAGAGGTTTTCCGCCAGCTTGCCGGCGTTGACGCCAGACGCGTAAGGCACAATCGCTACGCGGATGCGGGGGTTCTGCGGATCCTGCTTCTGCAGCATCGTCAGAACAGCATTTTTTCCAGCAGCTTTCAGATCGCCGATCTTGTCGACCTTGCCGCGCTTGGCCATCGATCCCGTTATGTCCAGCATCATCGCCACTTCGACGGTCTTGTCCGAATAGAGCGCCGTTGTGGAAGCGGTGACGCGTTTCATGTCGCCCGTGCCAAAAATCGGAAAGTACAGCGCGACATCGATATGGGCGTCGGCCTGAACCGTCTTGGCAGTCCTGTTGACGATCAGCCTGTCGAGCACGATCTGGTCGGCCTGCAGAATGCCTGCTTGGCTGTTGGCGTCGAGAAAGGCCTGCACCGAATTGTCGGCATCGGCTTCCTTGATGACGCCGGTCGTCAGGTCGCGTGCCGTCGACGTGACCGCGGCGTCGACCACGCCTTGGAGGCTCGATCTGGCATTGTAGAGCTGCGATACGTTGACCGAGAAGCCCGCTGCCAGCGCCAAGACCGAGGCGCTAAGGCCGAACAGGACCGCGAAATTTCCACCGCGATCCCTGGCGAAGCCGCCGACCGCGTGAACAAGACCCCCGTAATTCCGCATCCTACAGCCTCCACTCGCCTCGGCCTCGTCGCCGCGGAAAGGGCAATGCAGGATTCCCGCCGGATGTCGCCTTGGCCTGGCGGAGAGCTCGCCTTCCAACAGCAAGTCGTTGTTTTTGTTGAGTTTTGGAACCCGCAAAGGTGAACGGTTGGTAAACGGGAACGCGCCGTGGCGCTCGCGTTTACCGGCCGCTTACCATGATCTGGCCCAAGGCATCGCGACGCCATCGACGGCGTCCTGTTGCGGCACAAGCTCACTGTGCCGAAGCGGACCATGTGTCCCGAAAGTTGCGCCTGGAAAGAACCTCGCTGCCACCCTGTCGCATCGGTAGGCGTCGCGATTACGCCAGCATCTGTGCGCTGACGGTCCTGTCGATGCCGTGGTAGGGCGGGTTGAACAGATTGCCTTCCTGTTCATAGGTCCACACCTTGAACAGGCTGAGCCGGTGGGGGCCGAAACTGTGCAGCAGCGGCACGTCGGTGGCGTCGCGGCCGCGGGCGATGACGATACGGCCGATTCTGGGCGTGTTGTGGCGAGGATCGAACGTGTACCATTTGCCGTCGAGGAACACTTCCAGCCACGCCGAGAAGTCCATCGGCGCCGGATCGGCTGGCACGCCGATATCGCCGAGATAGCCGTTCACGTAGCGTGCCGGAATATTCATGCAGCGGCAAAGCGCGATCGCCAGATGGGCGAAGTCACGGCAGACCCCGACGCGCTCCTCATGCGCCTGCGCCGCGGTGCGGGTCGAGCGCGCATAGCCATAGCCGAACGACAGCCGGTTGTGGACATAGTCGACGATCGCCTGCACGCGCGCCCAGCCGGACGGGATGTCACCGAAGAGCTGCCAGGCCAGGCTGCTCAGATGATCCGTCTCGCAATAGCGGCTGCCCAGGAGATAACCGAGAACTTCGTCGGGCAGATCCGCCACCGGCACTTCCCTGGCCAGGGTGTTTACCTCGTCCGTCTCGCCGCTGTCCTCTACGACCGCGTCGTACAGGATGCGAAAACCACCGGCGGGCGCTGTGAAGCGCCGGCAGGCATTGCCATGCAGATCGTGGTACAGTCTTGTCGGCACCGCGGGCGAGGTCAGCACCCGCGTCTGCCGCTTGATGTCGCCCTGCCTGTCCCGATGGATCTCGAGCACTGAAATCACCGGCGTGGCGGCTACGCATTCGATGGCGATTTCGTAGCCGAGCCGGATCAGCACCGTTGGTCTCCCTTCGATCGTTGTTGTGAGAAGCAGTCCTTCCCAAACGCCCGGAGGATATCGTGGTTCCCTGGGCCGATCGAAAAGCACGCCCCCGTGTCTTCCCCTGCCGCAGTCGAGACGTTAGGTTCGGCCACCCGACCAAGCGCCTCCCCGGACTCAAGGAAAATCATGTATTCAGGCAGAAAATTCGCGGCCTTCCTCTTCGACATGGACGGCACGCTCATCAATTCCATCGCCTCGGCGGAACGGGTGTGGAGCAATTGGGCTCTCCGCCAGGGGCTCGACGTCGCCGCCTTCCTGCCGACGATCCATGGCGTGCGCGCGATCGAGACCATCACCGGCCTGGCACTGCCGGGCGTCGACCCGGCATACGAGGCTGATCTGCTGCTGAAGGCCGAGGCGGCCGATCTCGATGGCATTATCCAGATCTCAGGCGCCGTGGCATTTCTCGATTCGCTGCCGCCCGAACGCTGGGCGATCGTAACCTCCGCCCCACGTGAGCTGGCGCTGTTGCGCATGAAGGCCGCCGGCATCCCCGTCCCGGCCATCATCGTCGCGGCGGAAGATGTCTCCCGCGGCAAGCCGGCGCCCGATTGCTTCCGGCTTGGCGCGGAACGGCTCGGCTTCGACGCGCGCGATTGCCTCGTCTTCGAGGATGCTCCAGCTGGCATCGCGGCAGCCGAAGCGGCGGACGCGGCGGTCATGGTCATCAGCGCCACGCACAAGCACCCCTTGCCAACGCAACATGCCGCGATCGCAGGCTACGACATGGTCGGCATCACCGTCGACGAGCGTGGCTGGATCGCGCTCGAGCCGCAGCGCAACGCCGCCTAGGCGGCATCTAGAAATCGCTGGTGAGGCCCTTTACCTCCCAGTCGCCGTAGCGCCCTGGCTCCTTGCCGCCGCGGCCGCCGATCTCCTTCGGCAGCGCGGCCTCCTTTTCGCGGTAGTCTTCCCGCCGCGCTGCGGCCTCGGCCAACGCACGGCGTGCGGCCGGCGTTAGCTCTCTCTGCGATGCCGCTTCGGCAGAAGCGGCGCCTGTTTTACTGATTTCGTCGGTCATGCGATAATCTCGGCAGATTGAGCCCAGTCAATTGAAACAGGAACTGGCGTTTCCCATCATATAGCCATGAACGCACGACGATCGACCCCTTTTCGGTGCCATTTCGACAGGAGCAGACGATGAACACCATCCGCACCGCCATGCTTCTTGCCGCGATGACGGCGCTGTTCATGGGCGTCGGCTTTTTGATCGGCGGAACCGGCGGCATGATGATCGCCTTCCTGTTCGCGGCCGGCACCAATCTGTTCAGCTACTGGAATGCCGACAAGATGGTGCTGTCGATGAACCGTGCCGTCGAGGTCGACGAAAGGAACGCGCCCGAATATTACGCCATCGTCCAGGCAATGGCCAAACAGGCCGGCCTGCCGATGCCGAAGACCTATCTGATCGACAACCCGCAGCCGAACGCCTTTGCCACCGGCCGCAACCCGCAGAACGCGGCGGTTGCTGCCTCCACCGGCCTGTTGCAAGCGCTGACGCCTGAAGAGGTCGCAGCCGTCATGGCGCACGAGCTCGCCCATGTGCAGCACCGCGACACGCTCACCATGACGATCGTCGCCACCTTTGCCGGTGCCATCTCGATGCTCGGCAATTTCGCCTTCTTTTTCAGTGGCAATCGCGACAACAATCCATTCGGCTTTGTCGGCGTGCTGGCGGCGATGATCGTAGCGCCCTTTGCCGCGATGGTCGTGCAGATGGCGGTCAGCCGCACCCGCGAATACGAGGCCGACCGGCGTGGCGCTGAAATCTGTGGACACCCACTCTGGCTGGCATCGGCGCTTGACAAGATCGCCCGCGGCGCCGAACGCATCCGCAACCCCGATGCCGAGCGCAATCCCGCGACCGCGCATCTCTTCATCATCAATCCCCTTCACGGCGAGCGCATGGACAGCCTGTTCTCCACCCACCCCGCCACTGAGAACCGCATCGCAGCCTTGCAGGCGATGGCGCAGCAGATGCAAGGCGAAACCCAGGCCGCCCCGCGCCAGGCATCGACGCCACGGCAGGCAGATCAACCGCGGCCATCCGGCCCGTGGGGCGAGGCAGCGCAGCCCGAGCAGCCGGCGGAGCCCGCCAAGCCCAAATCCAACCCATGGGGTCGCAATCCGACCGGGCCCAAGGGCCGGTGGTCGTGAGCGTGGCGGACAGAGGACCACGACGCACGGTTTCAGGTGATCAGGAACACAGGGACGGCGGCGACTTCGTTGCCGGCCTCGCCGCACGCAAGGCAGCGGCGCGCCTGCTTGCCGCCGTCATCGACGCCAGGACCCCGCTTGATGGGCTGACCGATCACGAAAACGGCCACCCGCAATACAAGGCGCTCGACTTGCGCGATCGCGGCCTGGTCCGCGCCATCCTGGTCACCGCGCTGCGCTACCGCATGACCATATCGGGGCTGCTGGCGCGGCGCCTGGAAAAACCGCTGCCGCCCAACGCCACCGCTTTGTCGCACATATTGCATGTGGCCGCAGCCCAGATCCTGTTCCTCGAGATTCCCGACAGCGCCGCCGTCGACATTGCGGTGACCCATGCCAAATCCGATCCGCGCACGGTGCGCTTCTCCGGCCTCGTCAATGGTGTGCTGCGCACACTGGCACGTGCCAAGGAAACAGAATTGCCTGCCGCCCTTGCCGCCACCGACGAAGCGCCCAAATGGTTTTCCGATCGGCTGAAGACCACCTACGGCAACGAGAAGGCCGGACAGATCCTCGAAGCGCATCGCGTTGAGGCGCCGGTCGACTTCTCGGTCAAGGCCGATCCCGGTCTCTGGGCCGAAAAACTCGGCGGCATCGTCCTGCCGACCGGCACGGTGCGGGTCGAGAATCTTGTCGGTCCTGTCACTGAATTGCCTGGCTTTGCCGAGGGCGCCTGGTGGGTCCAGGACGCCGCGGCCAGCCTGCCCGCCCGGCTGTTCGGCGATGTCACGGGATTGCGGGTTGCCGATCTCTGCGCCGCGCCCGGCGGCAAGACCGCGCAGCTGATCGTTGCCGGCGCGAAGGTCACCGCCGTCGACACCTCGAAGAACCGGCTCGTGCGGCTGACGCAGAATCTCGACCGTCTCGGCCTATCCGCCGAAATCGTTCAGGCCGACCTGCTCAAATACGAGCCGAAGGACTTGTTCGACGCCGTGCTCCTCGACGCGCCCTGCTCATCGACCGGCACGGTGCGGCGGCATCCCGACGTGCCATGGACCAAGACTTCGGCCGATGTCGAAAAACTGGCCGACCTGCAACGCAGGCTGCTCGCCCGCGCCGTCACGCTGGTGAAGCCCGGCGGCAGGATCGTCTTTTCCAACTGTTCGCTCGATCCGCTCGAAGGCGAGGATCTCTATCACGCCTTTCTGGCCGGCACGCCTGAAGTCGCCAACGATCCGCTGCGGCAAGGCGAGATCGCCGGCATCGATCCGTTCCTGACGCCGCAAGGCACGCTGCGCACCACGCCCGCCGACCTGGAGCTCGGCGCGCCGGAACGCTCGGGCCTCGACGGTTTCTTCGCCGCTCGCATGCGGCGAGCCGGCTAGCGATTGAATTGCCCGGATTTACTGACTTTTAGGGGTAGGATCGGGGGCAAAGCCAGGTGAACCGGCGTGGGGTCGTGGAATTCGCCTTCGCACGAATCGTGCAATCATGTAGACTCGGCGCCGGGGTAGAGGACGATCAGGAGGGGTTTTGGCACTTGCTGCCAGCAGCACGACGCGTCTGTGGACGCTTGTCGCGAAGGAGTTCTGGCGCAAAACGCGCCGGCGCCTGCGCGCCGGGCCTGTCTATCGCTGGCGCTATTCCGGCCGCACGCCGGAACGTGTGCTGATCGCACCGCCGGACCTGCGCCTCGCCGACCCGCAGATCGCGCTCGAGATCTATTACGGCCGCTATCCCCTGTCGGGGCATCTCGTCGAGACAGGCGGCAAGTCGCCTTTCCAGATCAGCGTGCCCAATCACGGCTGGCAGAAGACGCTGCACGGCTTTCGCTGGCTGCGCCATATGCGCGCCGCCGGCACCGAGCTTGCCGCCGCCAATGCCCGCGCCCTGGTCTCCGATTGGATCACCATGCATGGCAGCCATATTTCCGGCATCGCCTGGGAGCCCGGCACGACGGCCAAGCGCATCATCGCCTGGTTGCAGCACTCCTCGGTCGTATTGCAGGGCGCCGAGTTCCCTTTCTACCGCGCCTTCCTGAAATCGGTAGCCATCCAGATCCGCTACCTCAGGTCGATGGCGCGCGAAATGCCCGACGGCAAGGACAGGCTGCGGGCTCGCATCGCGCTCGCCTTCGCTGCCTTGTCCCTGCCGGCGCCGGCATCGGCCCTGCGTGGCGCGACCCGCAATCTTGCCGAGGAACTCGACCGCCAGATCCTCGCCGATGGCGGGCACATTTCGCGCAATCCAATGGTCGTCCTGGAAATCCTCGCCGACCTTCTGCCGCTGCGCCAGACCTATGCCAACCAGGCGGAAACGCCGCCGCAGGCGCTGATCGGCGCCATCGACCGCATGCTGCCGGCGCTGCGCTTCTTTCGCCATCAGGATGGCAGCCTCGCCCGCTTCAACGGCATGGGCGCCACCATCCACGACCGCATCGCCACCATTCTGCGCCACGACGACACCGCCGGCGCGCCGCTGCTGCATGCGCCGCATTCCGGCTATGAGCGCCTGTCGATGGGCGGCACCACAGTCATCGCCGACACCGGCCCGCCGCCGCCGGTCGATGTGTCCAACGCCGCACACGCCAGCTGCCTTGCCTTCGAACTATCGTCCGGCCGCCAGCACTACATCGTCAATGCCGGTATCGACACCTATGGCGCGGCTGAATTCCGGCCGCTGGCGCGCGCCACCGCCGCGCACTCGACCGCCACCATCAACGACACCTCGTCGGCGCGCTTCAGCCATTCGCTGCGTGTCAACGACCTGCTCGGTTCCCCGCTGATCGGCGGCCCGCAGCACGTGCAGTGCAAGCGCACCGACCAGAAGGGCATTCAGGGCTTCATCGCCCGTCATGACGGCTATGTCCCGCGCTTCGGCTTCCTGCATGAGCGCGAGCTGAAGCTGTCGTCGAACGGCAACGTGCTGGCCGGCCGCGACCGCTTCCAGCGGCCCGGCAATACCGCGATCCGCAACAATGGCCGCGACTTCGTCACCGTCCGCTTCCATGTCCACCCCGACATCAACCTTTTGCAGGACGAGCATGACCGCCTGGTGCTGGCCGCCGATCAGGCCGATACCTGGGTGTTCACAGCAGCCGAAGTGGTGCCGGAAGTCGATGAATCGATCTATTTCGCCGGTCTTGGCGGCCCGCGCCGCAGCCGCCAGATCGTGCTTGCCTTCAAAGCCTCGGAAATCGCCGAAGTCCACTGGCAGCTGACGCGCACCAGCATCGCCGGTCATCCGGAAAACAACTGATCCTCCTGGCAGGGCTTCCAACGCAGGTTAACAGAAGGCCTGAGGACAACCAGTTCGGCAGCATCGGCAGCTTTCGTCGGCAGCGATAGGAATTTTTTCTTGACTCGGTGACCTCAGCTATGGTACAAATTCGCCCATGGTGCTGATTTGCGCCAGTGACCCGCCACACAGGCGGGTTTTTCGTTTTAATACGGATTCATTGCCTTGCCCCACCTGACCGCCGGTTTGATTTCCGGACGGCATGTGCTACGGGCGCGGGCATCCATCACACCAGTCGTGAAAGGCTGCCAGCCCATGGCCGTCGCCGCCAAGAACATTCCCGCACCAGACCTTGTTCCCGTGCGTCGCGCCCTGCTCTCCGTTTTCGACAAGACCGGCCTCATCGATTTCGCCAAAGCGCTGGCAGCCGCAGGCGTAGAGCTGGTCTCGACCGGCGGCACGGCAAAGGCGATCGCTGACGCGGGCCTTCCGGTGCGCGACGTCTCCGAGCTCACCGGTTTCCCCGAGATCATGGACGGCCGCGTCAAGACCTTGCATCCTGGGGTGCATGGCGCGCTGCTTGGCGTGCGCGACGATCCGGAGCATTCCGCGGCAATGCGCAAATACGGCATCGAGCCGATCGATCTCGTCGTCTCCAATCTCTATCCGTTCGAGGAGGTCCGCCGCTCCGGCGCCGACTACGCGTCGATCGTCGAAAACATCGACATTGGCGGGCCGGCGATGATCCGCGCCTCGGCCAAGAACCACGCCTATGTCGCCATCGTCACCGACCCCGGCGATTACGCCTCGGTGCTGACTGCGCTGGAGATGAACATCGGCTCGCTTTCGCTGGATTTCCGCAAGAAGCTGGCGGCCAAGGCCTTTGCCCGCACCGCCAGCTATGACGCGGCGATCTCCGGCTGGTTCGCCGAGGCGCTCGAGATCGAACATCCGACATGGCGCGCCTTTGGCGGCAGGTTGGTCGAGGTGATGCGCTATGGCGAGAACCCGCATCAGAGCGCCGGCTTCTACGTCAACGGCGACAAGCGCCCGGGCGTCGCCACGGCGCGCCAGCTGCAGGGCAAGCAGCTATCCTACAACAACATCAACGACACCGACGCCGCCTTCGAACTGGTCGGCGAGTTCGACCCCGACCTTTCCGCGGCCGTCGCCATCATCAAGCACGCCAATCCGTGCGGCGTTGCCGAAGGCGACTCGCTGAAAGCCGCCTACGCCAAGGCGCTGGCCTGCGACCCGGTCTCGGCCTTCGGCGGCATCATCGCCGTCAACCGCACCCTCGACGCCGAGGCGGCGGAAGAGATCGTAAAAACCTTCACCGAGGTGATCATCGCGCCCGGCGCCACCGACGAGGCAGCGGCCATCGTGGCGGCGAAAAAGAATTTGCGCCTGCTGGTCACCGGTGGGCTGCCGGACCCGCGCACGCCGGGTACGACGGTCAAATCCGTCGCCGGCGGCCTGCTCATCCAGGGCCGGGACAACGCCGTCGTCGACGACCTCGAACTGAAAGTGGTGACCAAGCGGGCGCCGACGCCGGCCGAAATGGCCGACCTGAAATTCGCCTTCCGCATCGCCAAGCACGTCAAGTCCAACGCCATCGTCTATGTCAGGGACGGCGCCACCGTCGGCATCGGCGCCGGCCAGATGAGCCGGGTCGATTCCTCACGCATCGCCGCCCGCAAGGCACTCGACGCCGCCGAGGCCGCCGGCCTTGCCGAACCGCTGACCAAGGGCTCGGTCGTCGCCTCCGACGCCTTCTTCCCCTTCGCCGATGGCTTGCTGTCGGCAATCGCCGCCGGCGCCACCGCCGTCATCCAGCCGGGCGGTTCGATGAACGACAAGGACGTGATCGCCGCTGCCGACGAGCACGGCATCGCCATGGTGTTTACGGGGATCAGGCATTTCCGCCATTGACGCACTTCTTCCTTCTCCCCTTGCGGGAGAAGGTGGATCGGCGCGTAGCGCCGAGACGGTTGAGGGGTGTTCCAGCGAAGTGAGACGTTGGTGTTCCCTGGAACACCCCTCATCCGACCTCGCTTCGCGAGGCCACCTTCTCCCACAAGGGGGGAAGGAAAGAGGCGCTCCTATCCCGCCGGCCGGTCCGCCGGATAGGGCGTCTTGACCAGGATCGCCATGCCGATGCCCAGGAACAGCACGATCACCGCCATGCCGAGCCGCGCCGAGCCGCTGGCCAGGGTGACGGACGCGACCATGAACGGCGCCAGGAAACTGGTCGCCCGCCCGGCCAGTGCATAAATGCCGAAATAGCGGCCGGATTCTGCCGCCGTGACGCTGCGCGCCATGTAGGATCGCGACGACGCCTGCACCGGCCCGAAAGCCACGCCGATCAACAGGCCGAAGAAGATGTAGGCTTTTTCCGCTGCCGTGCCGAACAGGCCGCCGCTGTCCGGCCCAGGCATCATCCAGAGGCCGAACAACGTGTAGCCCGGCCCGGTCGAGACGATGCCGATCGTGGCGATGCTGAGCAGGACCAGCGAGATCATGACGATGGTTTTTGAGCCAAGCGCCGTGTCGAGACGGGCTGCAACCAGGCAGCCGAAGATGGCAACGACATTGAGAATGATGCCGAAAATACCGATTTCGGTGATCGACCAGTGGAACATCGCAGCTGCGAAAGTGCCACCCAACGCCAGCAGCGCGTTGACGCCGTCCTGATAGATCATGCGGGCGACGAGGAAGCGGAAGATGCCGCTGCGCTTGCGCACCTCGCCCAATGTCACTTTCAGCTCCGCCAACCCCTCTCGCACAGCCGGACCGATCGGCAGGCCCTTGATGGCGTCGGGGGTGAAAAAGAACATCGGCAGGATGAACAGGAAGTACCAGCCGGCTGACAAAGGGCCGGTTGCGCGCGCATCCTCGCCGAGCTTCGGGTCGAGTCCGAACAGCGGGTCGATGCCGATGATCGTCTTGCCGGTCTCAGGCGAACCGGCCAGGCAGGCGACGACGAAGACCAGCACGATCATGCCGCCGAGATAACCAAGGCCCCAGGCCATGTTGGAAACCCGGCCGATCTCGCTCTTCGGCACCAGGCGCGGCATCATCGAATCGTTGAACACGGTCGAAAACTCCGCCGCCACCGACGCCAGCGAAAAGAACAGCACGACCAGGAAAAGGTTCGAACCGGGGGCCGCGAACCAAAGCATGCAAAGGCAGGTGATCTTGACCGCGGCAAAGAATGCGATCCACGGCTTGCGCGGTCCGGTCTGGTCGGCGATCGAGCCGAGGATCGGCGACAGCACTGCAATGACAAGGCCGGCCGCGGCAATGCCGTAGCCCCAGGCCGCCTGCCCGGTTTCCGGATCGCTCGCCATCCGCGACACGAGATAAGGCCCGAAGATGAAGGTGGTGACGACGGTGAAGAACGGCTGCGCCGCCCAGTCGAACAACATCCATCCCCAGATGCCGCGCCCGGACGCACGCTGCACTGTTTCTACCGTCATGATGATCCCCCGGCACCGGTTCCGTGTCGGGCGCCATGTCTGCATGTTTCATGCGCTCATGCAATGAACGAAGCTTGGTGCCGTCCCTTGCCCCTGCCGGGCGTTCGTTGTTCGAAAACCCAGCAATTGGCTTTCCTCCGCGGCGCGGGCCAAGCCCTTATTTTTTCTCGCGAGGGAAGTCGGACCGAAGGTCCGGCACCGTCCTCCACCCCCTGCTTCGCAGCGATTGCCGCCGGCGCGAATTTCTTGATTATTAAGTTGACTTTTGTCCGGTTTGACTAATTGCGCTCGCGCAGGGCCGGAAAGTCGCCGGTCGAACGGCTCGATATGGTCTGACAGGGAATAAGAGATGACGATTGGTCGACAGGCATTGTCGCGCACTCAGGCAAGGCGATTGTTTGCGAGCAGTGCCTTGATAGCGGCATCTTTTGGAGCGGTGGGGGCCGGCCGGGCCCAGGAGGTTTCGCCGGACGATGCAACTCAACTGGAAACCATCGTCGTCACCGGCAAGTCGGACCGCGTTGTCGGGCCCGATCAAACGATCGTCGCCAAGGATACGGCGACCGCCACCAAGACCGATACGCCGATCGTCGACGTTCCCGCCTCGGTTTCAGTGGTAACCCAGAAGGAACTGGAGGCGCGCCATGTCGAAAGCCTGCAGCAGGCCGTGGCCTATACATCCAGCGTCCTCACCGACGAGTTCGGCAACGATGACCGATACGACTATATTCGCATCCGCGGTTTCGACCAGACATCGCTCGGTACCTATCGCGATGGTCTCACGGCGCGCATCCCCGCCTGGTTCACGGCCAGCCGTCTCGAACCTTACGGACTTCAGCGCGTGGAGGTCCTGAAGGGATCGACATCGACGCTTTTTGGTCTCAACGGTCCTGGCGGACTGGTCAATGCCATCACCAAGCGGCCGCTGGACCAGAAGCAGGGGGAGATTTACACGTCCTATGGCGACGGTACCAAGGAGGTTGGCGTTGATTTTGGCGGGCCAATCGACCCCGATGGCGTGTGGACCTATCGGCTCACAGGGCTGGCCAAGGATGGCGATCAAGGATGGGATTATTCCAACGACGATCGGCTTTACATCGCGCCCGCGTTGACCATCAAGCCCGAGGAAGGAACGTCGCTCACCATCCTGACTGACTATTACAAGCGAGATGGCACAGGCGCACGCGGCACCCCGGCTGGCGGCAATATCGACATCGGCACATTCCTGGGCGAGCCGGATTTCAACCGCTTCAACACGGAGCAGGTCGATATCGGCTACCAGTTCGAGCACGAGTTCAACGAGAACCTCACCTTGCGCTCCAATGCCCGCTACACGCATTTGAGCCTCGACTACGCCGAGGTCTACGGCGCGTCGCTTTACCCCACGGCGGACCGCACGGCATTTTCCGTCGATGGCCTGTCCAACCGCTATGCCTTCGACAATCAGTTGCAATACGATACGGGCTGGGGCGGGATCGACAGCAAGACGCTTGTCGGCGTCGACTACGCCAACGACAACACCCGTGAAAACATTCTCTTCGGCACCGCCGGTCCCATCGGCATCGACAATCCGGCCTATTGCGGTCTGTCCTGCATCAATCTCGGCCCCTACGTGAACTGGCGGGTCAAGCAACAGGCAGTCGGTGTCTATGCCCAGGAGCAATTGACGTTTGACGACCGCTGGATCGTCACCCTGGGTGGGCGCTGGGACCGCGTGCATACGACGGCGGACTATCTCGACTCGGGAACGCAGGACGACGACACGGCATCCGCCTTCACCAAGCGTGCCGGCCTGACCTACAAATTCACTCCGAACCTCGCGGTCTACGCCAACTATTCGGAAAGCTTCCAGCCGCTCGTGGCGCCAAGCGGCAACGGATATGCGGTCTCGGGTTCGCTGAAGCCTCAAGAGGGCAGGCAGTATGAGGCAGGTATCAAGTACAAGCCCGACGGCTTCGACGGCCTGTTCACGGCCGCGGTCTTCGACCTTACCCAAACCAATGTTCCGACCTATGTCACGCCTGTTGTCCAGCAGCAGATCGGCAAGGTTGGCGTCCGCGGCATCGAACTCGAGGGCAAGGCCGCCATTGCGGAAAACCTGAACCTGACACTTGCCTATTCCTACTGGGATGCCGAGATCCTGGAAGACGGTATTGGAGGAAATGCCGGCAATCGGCCGCAGCGTGTCCCTCGCCACCTGGCTTCGGCCTGGGTTGATTATACGCTACCCGAGGAGGGACGGCGTGGCGACCTGACCATCGGCGGAGGCGTGCGCTATATCGGACAAACCTACGGGGATGACGCGAACACGACTTCGATTGGCGGCTACGCACTGGTGGATGCGGCGATCAGCTACAAGATGACCAAGGACGTGACGTTGGCCCTGAACGCAACGAACCTGTTCGACCGGAAGTATTTGACAACCAGCTATTACGGAATCGAATTTTACGGCGACCGGCTGAAGATCGTCGGCACGCTCAAACATTCCTGGTGAGCTTTTTGAACGCCGGTTTCGAGGCGGATGGCATTCGAAAAGAGCCACACGCATCCGGTGATGCGTGTGGTGATCGTCGGCGGTTCACATCCCCGTCAGATCGCTCATCAGCCCCGACGCCACCGACAGCCGCGACACGGTGATGTCGCCGCCCTCGGTCAGCGCCTGCAGCCGCTCGCGGATGCGCGCCACCCGCTCGCCGCCGGCGTCCAGCCAGGCCGCCACCGGGTCCGCCGTCCCGGCGTGGCCGGTGAGTGCCGCCACCGCGATGCCGCGCCGTGCCGCGCCGATCGTGTCGGTGGCGCGCGACAGTGCCAGCTGATCATAGTAGTCCGAAGGCGTGATCGAGCGTGCGGCGTCCTCGACACGCGGGATGCGGAAGGCATCGCTGACGGCGAAGAACGCCTTGGCCGCGGCGACGATATCGGCGCCGGCGGTGCGCGCCGTCAGCGCGATGTCGGGGATAAGTTCCGCCACCTCGCTCAGCGCCAGTTGCCCGGCCAGCCCTTCCGGCGCGCCGCTCTTGAACAGCCCGTGCCGCTTCTCCTCGATGCGCTCGCGCGAGAAAGCCGGCAGCAGCGCAACGAGCTTCGGTTCCAGCGCCTTGCGTGCTTCCTGCAGCTCGGCGATGCGCTGGCCGAGGGGTGCCGTGCCGGCATCGTTCTTGAGATACCAGCCGCTGGTCACGTAGATCAGCCGGCTGACCATCTGATAGAGATCGAGCTGCACCTGGCCGTCGATCTGGTTGTCGAGCGCGTCGATCTCGCGATAGAGCGCCGACAGCGCAAAACCGTCGCGCACCAAGGCGAAGGTCCGCACCACGTCGGCGGCGGTGCGCCCCGTGGCTTCCTGCAGCCGGTTGACGAAGGACGGGCCGCCGCGATTGACCAGGTCGTTGGCGACGACCCGCGTGATGATCTCGCGGCGCAGCCTGTGGCCATGGATCTCTGTGGCGTATTTCTTCGCCATCCGGTCGGGAAAATAGCCCATCAGGTCGCGGTCGAAATGCGCGTCATCAGGCACGTCGCTGGCGACGATGTCGGAAAACAGCACGATCTTGGCATAGGCGAGCAGCACGCCGAGTTCGGCTCTCGTCAGCGGTTCGCCACGCGCTTCGCGCTCGGCGAGCGCTGACGGCGACGGCAGCGTCTCCACCGCGCGGTCGAGCAGGCCACGCGCTTCCAGCGCCGTCATGAAGCGGCTCTGATGCGCGATGTCGGCGAGGCCGCGCTTGCGGGCGATCGAAAGCGCCAGCGTCTGCTGGTAGTTGTTCGACAGCACCAGCGAGCCGACCTCGTCGGTCATCTCGGCCAGCAGCTTGTTGCGTGCCGGGCGCGTCAACGACCCCTTGCGCATGGCGGATGCCAGCGCGATCTTGATGTTGACCTCGACGTCGGAACAGTTGACGCCGCCCGAATTGTCGATGGCGTCGGAATTGCAGCGGCCACCATTCAGGCCGAACTCGATGCGCGCCCGCTGCGTGACGCCGAGATTGGCGCCCTCGCCGATCACTTTCGCCCGGACATCGAGCGCGGTGATGCGAATGGCATCGTTGGCGCGGTCGCCGACCTCGGCATTGGTCTCTGTCGATGATCGCAAATAGGTGCCGATGCCGCCGAACCACAGGAGATCGACCGGTGCCTTGAGGATGGCGGTCATGATCTCGACCGGCGTGGCGGTGGTCTTTGCCAGGCCGATCGCCGCCGCGGCTGCTGCCGGCAAGGTGATCGATTTCTGGTTGCGCGAGACGATGATGCCGCCTTCCGACAGTTTCGTCTTATCATAGTCCTGCCAGCTCGAACGCGGCAGCGCGAACATGCGCTCGCGCTCGGCCATCGAGGCTGCCATGTCGGGATCGGGGTCGATGAAGATGTCGCGATGGTCAAAGGCGGCGATCAGCCGGGTTTTCGGCGACAAAAGCATGCCGTTGCCGAACACGTCGCCCGACATGTCGCCGACCCCGACGACGCTGAAGGACGAGGTCTGGATATCGCGGTTGATCTCGCGGAAATGCCGCTTGACCGCTTCCCAGGCGCCTTTGGCGGTGATGCCCATCTTCTTGTGGTCGTAGCCGGCCGAGCCGCCGCTGGCGAAGGCGTCGTCGAGCCAGAAGCCGTGCTTCTCCGAGATCGCGTTGGCGGTGTCGGAGAAGGTCGCCGTGCCCTTGTCGGCGGCAACGACGAAATACGGATCGTCCGGGTCGCGTCTGATGACGCCGGCCGGCGGGATGACACCGTCGAGACCGATATTGTCGGTGATCGACAGCAGGCTGGAGACGAAATTCTTGTAGGCCGAGGTGCCGGCCTCGAAGATCGCGTCGCGACCGGCGCTCATCGGCAGCTTCTTCGGATAGAAGCCGCCCTTGGCGCCAACCGGCACGATGACGGCATTCTTGACCTGCTGTGCCTTGACCAGGCCGAGCACCTCGGTGCGGTAGTCCTGGGCGCGGTCGGACCAGCGCAGGCCGCCGCGCGCCACCGGACCGAAGCGCAGATGCAGGCCTTCGACCTCGGAACCGTAGACGAAGATCTCTCGCCACGGCCGCGGCGCCGGCAAGCCCTCGACCGCGTGCGAATCGAGTTTGATCGCCAGCGACTGGCCTTTCTCTTTCGTATCGGCAACGAAATGATTGGTGCGCAGCGAGGCTTCGATCAGATTGAGATAGCGCCGGATGATGGTGTCGTCATCGATGTTCGGCACATCCTCCAGCGCGTCCTTGATCTTGGCCTTGAGGTGCTTTGCGGCCACCACGCCTTCGGTCTCGGCTGTCGGGCCAAGCCGGGCGATGAACAGCGCATGCAGGCCCCGCGCTATGTCGGGATAGCGATTGAGCGCGGCGGCGATGAAATCCTGGCTTTGCGGGATGCCGACCTGCTGCAGATAGCGGCCATAGGCGCGCAGGATCGTGATCTCGCCTGACCACAAGCCGGCGGTCTGGGCAAGGCCGTTATAGCCGTCATTGTCGACATCGCCTCGCCAGACAGAGAGGAAAGCGTCCTCGAACAGCGCGCCGCCATCAGTCAGGTCGATCGGCTTGCCGTAGCTGTTCTCCAACTCCATGTCATGGATGAAGACCAGGCCGGATTGTTCGTCGCCGACCTCGAAGGTGCGCTCGCTGATGACGCGGAAGCCAATGTTTTCCAGCACCGGCACCCGCCGCGACAGCGCCACCGGGCTGCCATGGTGATAGATTTTCAGCGCCGCCTGATGCGGTTTCTGCTCGGCATGACGATAATAATCGATGGCGATCGGATTGCCGGCGCTGATCTTGGCAATGCGCCTGGCATCGGCCAGCGCCACCGCCGCGCTGAACGAATCGCGGTAGCTTTCCGGCAGCCGCGCGGCAATCGCCTTCAAAGCCTGGTCGCCGCCACTGGCCTCGGCCGCATCGGAAAGGGCGTCCTCCCAGGTACGCACGATGTCGCGGATCGCCGCCTCTATCGTCGCTTGCTCGACCTTCGGCGTCTTGCCGCCGGAGCGGCCGATGATGAAGTGCACGCGCGCCAGCCCGCCCTCGGGAAAGGCCGGGTAGTAGGCCGACAGCCGGCCTTCGAATACGGTCTTCAGATACGAGCCGATCTTCTCGCGCACGACGCTGTCGTAACGGTCGCGCGGCACGAAGACGAGGATCGAGACGAACCGGTCGAACTGGTCGGCGCGCACCAGCGCCCGCACGCGTGGCCGCTCGACCAGGCCCAGAATGGCAGCGGCGTGCTTCCTCAGGATCGGCACCGGCACCTGGAACAATTCGTCGCGCGGATAGCTTTCCAGCACGTTGATCAGCGCCTTGCCGGAGTGATCGTGCCGGTCGAAGCCGGACTTGGCGATGATGGTTTCGGCCTTGGACCTGAGATACGGGATCTTCATCACCGAGCGCGTGTAGGCGGTCGAGGTGAACAGGCCGACGATGCGCAATTCGCCCGCGAGCGTGCCCTTGGCGGTGTAGGTCTTGACGCCGATATAGTCGAGATAGATGCGGCGGTGCACGGAAGACTTGGCATTGGCCTTGGTGACGATCAGCGGCTCCGGCCCGTGCAGGAAGGCGCGGATTTCCGGCGTCGTCGTTACCGCTTCGGTGCCGCGCCTGAGCACCAGCACGTCGGGGTCGGACAGGATGCCGAGGCCGGGCTTTTCAGCGCGCTCCAGCGTGCCGCTTTCCTCGCCGCCGGTGTATTTGAACTCGCGCATGCCAAGGAAGGTGAAATTGTCGTCGCGCAGCCACTCCAGGAAGGCAAGGGCCTCGGCAACGCTCTTCTTGTCGAGCGGCACGGCCGTATAGCGGAATTCCGAGATCGCCTGATCGAGGCGGGCCAGCATCGGCCTCCAGTCGTGAACGGCGGCATGAACCTGGCCAAGGATCTTGCGCAGCCGCTCGCTCAATCCGCTCGCCTGCTCGGATGTCAGCCGCGGGATGTGGACATGGATGACGCTCAGCCGGTCGTGGCTGCCATCGTCCTTGGCGAAATTGCCGTCGCCGAGGATTTCTTCCACGCCGCCCTTGCCGTGGCGCACCACGATAACCGGATGGGTGACCAGGGTCGGTTCGCCCGATGTCTCGGTGATCTCGCCGAGGATGGAATCGAACAGGAACGGCATGTTGTCGTTGACGACTGTGACAACCGTCATCGGGCGGCCGTTTCGCACAACGCCCGAATCGGCATCGACGGCGACGACGCACTCGCCTTTCCTGTGAGTGGCGACTGCCTGGCCGGCGAGATCGGCAGCCCGCTCCAGGTCGGCCACATCGTAGGGAGCAATGTCTTCAGCTGGCGCGCGGGCGAGCAGATAGTCTGCAAGCCTGGCCGGCCTTTCCTCCGCTTTAATCGCTGCCGTGGCTTTTTTCTTCGGCTTGCTCGCGGATTTCACGCTGGCCATGACGCACGTCCCTCCCGTCGAATGCTTTTACGATTATGGTAGCAGATGACCGCTGTTTGGCGACAAAGGTTTGACGGCTTGCCAAGAATTATCGGAATTTGGCGACAAGATGCCGCGCAACGAGGAGAAATGACCCATGACCGGCAAAATCAGCGCGCTTGATCTTGGCCAGGGAGAGCTGAGCGAGGCGACAAAAACCTATTTCGCCAAATGCGAGGAGAAGCTCGGCCTCGTCCCGAACGTGCTCAGGGCCTATGCCTTCGACGACAGAAAGCTGCGCGCCTTCACCGACATGTACAACGATTTGATGCTGGGTGAGTCCGGCCTGTCGAAGCTGGAACGCGAGATGATCGCGGTCGCCGTCTCCTCGATCAATCATTGCTACTATTGCCTGACCGCGCACGGCGCGGCGGTGCGCCAGCTCTCCGGCGACCCGCCGCTCGGCGAAATGATGGTGATGAATTTTCGCGCCGCCGATCTTTCGCCCAGGCAGGTGGCAATGCTCGAATTCGCCGTCAAGCTGACGCAAGAGCCGGCCAAGATCGTCGAGGCAGACCGGGCCGCGCTGCGTCAGGCCGGCTTCACCGATCGCGACATCTGGGACATCGCCTCGACCGCTGCCTTCTTCAACATGTCGAACCGCGTGGCCGCGGCAATCGACATGCGCCCGAACGACGAATACCACGCCATGGCACGGTGAATTTGCTTTCTTCTCCCCTTTTTACGGGGAGAAGATGCCGGCAGGCAGGCGAGGGGCGGCACCAACATCCGTGAATCGAGGGCCAACTTTGCGCTGCCCCTCACCCGACCCTTCGGGCCACCCTCTCCCCGTAAACGGGGCGAGGGGAAGATCAGCGAGCAGCGATCGCCGCCGCCGCGCCGGCCATGGTCGTCGCGCTGACGCGGTTGGCGATCTTCATGGCGCGCTTGCTCTTCAAAAGCTTGCGCGCCTGTGATGCGGCGAGCACCCAGGCGAGATCGATGGCGACCAGCACCACGGCCATGGTCGCCGTCAGCTCGACCCAGCCGACGATGCTGACCGAAGCGAGGTCGATGATGGTCGGCAGCAGCGCCAGGTAGAACATCATGATCTTGGGATTGCCAAGCGTCACCGCCATGCCGGCGAAGAACAGCTTTGCCGGAGAATCCTCGCGCGGCATCTCGCCCTCTTCTGCATCGACAGGCGCGGTCCACATTTTCCAGGCGAGGTAAGCGAGATAGGCGACGCCGACCCATTTCACCACGACGAAGGCGAAATGGAAGGTCTGCGCCACGACAGCCAGGCCGAACACCGCCAGCGACAGCCAGATGCCCTCGCCGATCCACATGGCGAGCAGGAACGGAAACACGTCGCGAAACCCTTTCGAGATGACGCGCGCGACAAGCGCCGCGATCGATGGACCGGGCGAACCGGCGGCAACGAACAGAGCGGCGGCGAAAATCAGGAGCGAGGTGGCGTGCATAACCGGGGTCTCTGGTTGAAAACCTTTGATTTCGGATATTAGCGCAAGTGGCTCGGCTGCGGTAGCACCGACAAAAGACCCTTGTCGGTCCAGCATCTCGCGGCTAGAAAGGCCGCCGCGAAACAATTTTGAGCGTCACTTTGCCTACGTAACCGCCGGTCTCGTCAACTCCCCCGACACACTGCATGACACCGCATTCGCGGTGTCTGTTTTCATTTCATGTGTTCTTCTGGGCGGCGGTTCGAGACCGGTTTGGCACTGCTGAACCGTTGTTGCGCGCTGCCGCCCGTGACATCCGATTTCCGATCATAGCAAGCGACCGCCACGCCGCGCCCGCATGGGCATCTCGACATCGCCGGCCTGATGAACTTCCCGACGGGAAGGGCTTATCGGCATGTCTGGACTTCAGCGTATCCATTGGACGATCGCACCCCAAACCCCACCTCGGCCGCTCATCAGCTGCAATCGTTGCGGCACTGTGAAGGCCTATTGCAGCAGCGGGAAATTCCGCGTCAACGCCAATGGCAAACGCATCGACGTGTGGCTGATCTATCGCTGCATCGACTGCGACAACTCCTGGAATTTCGGCATTTTCGAGCGCTGCAACCGCCGCGACATCGACCCGACGCTGCTGGCGGCGCTCGAACGCAACGATCCTGCACTCGCTCACCGTCATGCCTTCGATGTAATCGCGTTGCGCAACCGGATCGGGCGCGTCGAGGAGTTCTCCGATGTCAGCATTCACAAGCGCAGGCTCGGCGACACCGGGGAAGCCGCGACCGTGTTGGAGATCCAGCTTGGACTGGAAATGCCGACATCGCTGCGACTCGACCGGCTGCTCGCTGGCGAACTCGGCATCTCGCGATCACGGCTTCAGGCGCTGGAAAAGAGGCGGCTGCTCATCGTTGACCCGGATGGCGCAAAGGCCCTGCGCAAGCCTACCCGCGCGGGAATCGCGATCCGCATCGATCTGGCCGGCGAGGCCGATCGGCAGGCCATCATCTCGGCTGCCGGTGGATGAACGAAAAAGGGGCGGAACACTGGTTGCTCCGCCCCTCTCGATTGTTGGGAAGTAGGGAGCTTACGCCGCGCCGACCACCTTGGACGACTTCTCGAACCGCTTGCGCTCGTTCGGATCGAGATAGAGCTTGCGCAGCCGAATGGTCTTCGGCGTCACTTCGACCAGTTCATCGTCCTGGATCCAGGCCAGCGCGCGTTCCAGCGTCATGCGGATCGGCGGCGTCAGCTTGACCGCCTCGTCCTTGCCGGCGGCACGGATGTTGGTCAGCTTCTTGCCCTTGAGCACGTTCACTTCAAGATCATTGTCGCGGCTATGAATGCCGATGATCATGCCCTGATATACCTTGACGCCCGGATCGATGACCATCGGGCCGCGATCTTCCAGGTTCCACATGGCGTAGGCGACCGATTCGCCCTGTTCGTTGGAAATCAGCACGCCATTGGTGCGGCCCGGCAGCTCACCCTTGTAGGGCTCATAGGCATGGAAGAGCCGGTTCATCACGGCGGTGCCGCGCGTGTCGGTCAAAAGCTCCGACTGGTAGCCGATCAGGCCACGGGTCGGCGCGTGGAAGACGATGCGTTGGCGGTTGCCGCCGGACGGGCGCAGTTCGACCATCTCGGCCTTGCGCTCGGACATCTTCTGCACGACGACGCCGGCATGCTCCTCGTCGACGTCGATGACGACTTCTTCGACCGGCTCCAGCAATTCGCCGTTCTCGCCCTTCTGCATGACGACGCGCGGACGCGACACGGCGATTTCAAAGCCTTCGCGGCGCATCGTCTCGATCAGCACGGCCAGCTGCAATTCGCCGCGGCCGGAGACGAAGAACGAATCCTTGTCGGGCGATTCCTCGATCTTCAGCGCGACATTGCCTTCGGCTTCGCGCAGCAGGCGGTCGCGGATGACGCGGCTGGTCACCTTGTCGCCTTCGGTGCCGGCCAGCGGACTGTCGTTGACCAGGAACGACATGGTCACGGTCGGCGGATCGATCGGCTGCGCATGCAGCGGTTCGCTCACGCTCGGGTCGCAGAACGTGTCGGCGACGGTGCCCTTCGACAGGCCGGCAATGGCGACGATGTCGCCCGCCTGCGCTTCTTCGATCGGCTGGCGCTCAAGGCCGCGGAAGGCCAGGATCTTCGAAATACGGCCGGTTTCGATCTGGGTGCCGTCATGGTGCAGCACCTTGACCGGCTGGTTGGCCTTCAGCGTGCCGCTCTCGATACGGCCGGTGATGATGCGGCCGAGGAACGGATTGGCTTCCAGGATGGTGCCGATCATGCGGAACGGGCCGGGATGAACGGTCGGCTCCGGCACATGCTTGATGACGAGGTCGAACAGCGGTCCCAGCTGCTGGTCCTTGGGTCCTTCCGGATTTTCCGAAACCCAGCCATCGCGGCCTGAACCGTACAGAATCGGGAAGTCGAGCTGCTCGTCGGTGGCGTCGAGCGCTGCGAAAAGGTCGAACACCTCGTTGACCACCTCGACGTGACGGGCGTCCGGACGGTCGATCTTGTTGATGACGACGATCGGCTTCAGGCCGACCTTGAGCGCCTTGCCGACGACGAACTTGGTTTGCGGCATCGGCCCTTCGGCTGCGTCGACCAGCACGATGGCTGAGTCCACCATCGACAGGATGCGTTCGACCTCGCCACCGAAATCGGCGTGGCCGGGGGTGTCGACGATGTTGATGCGGGTATCCTTCCAGTCGACCGAAGTCGCCTTGGCCAGGATGGTGATGCCGCGTTCCTTTTCGAGGTCGTTGGAATCCATGGCGCGCTCGGCGACGCGCTGATTGTCTCGGAAGGAGCCGGACTGCTTCAAAAGCTGGTCGACCAGGGTGGTCTTTCCATGGTCGACGTGCGCGATGATCGCGATATTACGGATTTTCATGTTCTGGTCTCGGAAGCGTTGCAGGCAGCAGGCCAAAAGGCGCTGCCTCTTTCGGTTGCGCGGCTCATACAGGGTTTTTCGCAGTTGCGAAAGAGGAGGAGCGTCACCAAATACTCATCAAATCTTAAGCATCTGCGTGTGAGATGATTTTGTTAACCAAGGCGGGAACCCTTTGGGGCCCGGGCAGTTCAAACGTCATGACCGATAAACTCAACCGATTCTGGCCGCTCATCGCGTCTGTAGCCTTCGCCGTCCTGCTGGCGGCCAACGCCGCACAGTCAGCCGCGACGATGAAGGAATCACGGCCTGCCTTGCCGTCAGAGGCACAGTCGGCCGAGCAGATTTTCGCCGACGCACCAGACGGCGTCGACCCGATGGTGACCGGCCCGGTCAGCGCCGCCTTCAAGCAGCGGCAGGACACCGCCAACTGCGACAGCGCCGTCTGGCCGAATATCCCCATGGTCTGCTACCCGGACTAGTCAAGCGCTTCACCCTCGCCAGCTTTGCTTTGCGAAGCCGCCGCCGACCTTCCCCACAAGGGGGAGGGTTGAGAAGCGCGCTTATGCCGACCGCACCGGGTCGAGCGTCACCTTGTAGAGTTCGTTGTCGTCGCGATCCATCAGCCGCACCGTCATCTGCTCGCTGGCGCCTGAAATATCGACGAGCCCGAAGAATTGCAGCCCGGCCGAGGGCGGCAGGTTCTGTCCCTGTTCGGCGGTCGGCGCCTTGATGAACTTCAGCTCCGGACCGAACGTCATGTCGAAATCGTTGGGACCGAACGTGCCGGCATGGATCGGACCCGAGACGAATTCCCAGAACGGATTGAACTCCTGGAACTGCGCCTTGTCCGGGTTGTAATAATGCGCGGCCGTGTAATGCACATCTGCGGTGAGCCAGACGGTGTTGCTGATGCCGGCATTCTTTATGAAGCGCAGCAGGTCGGCGATCTCGAGCTCGCGCCCTTTTGGCAAGCCATTGTCGCCATTGCTGACCGCTTCGGCGCCAACCTTCTTGGTGCCGTCGTCCCAGACGACGAGGCCGAGCGGCATGTCGGCGGCGATGATTTTCCAGGTCGCCTTCGAATTCGCCAGTTCGCGCTTCAGCCATTTCGTCTGCTGTTCGCCGAGCATGCGCGATTGCGGCGTCATCTCATCCTGCATGTCGGGACCATTGGGGCCGCGATAGGAGCGCATGTCGAGGAAGAACACGTCGAGCAGCGGCCCATAAGCGATCTTGCGATAGACGCGGCCGGGCTCGGACGGTTCGTAGCGGATCGTCGTCATCTCGTGGAAAGCCCGCGCCGCGCGGGCCGCCAGCACGTGGATGGATTTTTCCGTGTAGCGGCTGTCGGCGCTGAGATCCTTGGAATCCGACCAGTTGTTCAGCACTTCATGGTCGTCCCACTGGTAGAAAGTCGGGCAGATGGCGCTCAGGCCGAGCACGTTCCTGTCCATCATGTTGTATTTCCACTGGTCCCGGTACTCGTCCAGCGTTTCGGCGACCTTGCGCTTGCCGTCGATCAGCACGACGTTCTTCCACTTGCCGCCGCCGGGCAGGTCGACCTCGTCCTTCATGGCGCCGTCGGCATAGATGGTGTCGCCTGAATGCAGGAAGAAGTCGGGCGTGTGCTTGCCGATCGTGGCGTAGGTCTTCGGTCTCATCGATGCCCCAGCCCTGGCCGGCGGTGTCGCCGGACCAGGCAAAGCGGATGTCGCGCTTCGAGGCTGGCGCCGTCCTGAAACGGCCGGTGATCGGCTCCGAAACGGCGTTGATGTCGGCGAGATCGGCCGATGTCATGCGGTAGAAGATATCCTGGTCCGAAGCGAGGTCGGTGAGCAGCCGCTTGACCGTGTAATCGCCGGCCGGCGACGTGTCGAGCGGCGCCAGGCGTGTCGCATTGGCGAAATTTTCCGTCGACGACACCTCGAACATGACGCGCGACGGTCGGTCGGTGCGCGTCCACACCACGCCGCTGGTGGCGTCGACATCGCCCGACTGGACGCCATGGGTGAAGGAAGGCCGCTGATTGGCGCGCGAGTAGTAGGGCAGCGCCAGACCCGAAACGCCGGCCAGGCCAACGGCGCCGGCGGAAGTGACAAAAGCGCGGCGGGTCATCGAAAGCTTGTTCATGGCTGTCTCCTGGTGGCTTGAACGGCGCCACCAAGGTCCAGCGTCAATGTTTCAGGCGCATCTCGGGATGATGAAGTTTTGATAACAATGAACAGGGTAATCTCCCCCCTCGAGGGGGAGATGTCGCCAAAGGCGACAGAGGGGGCCGCCGCGCGTGGAGCGCTAACCTCCTTCTATCGCAAGAGGCCGAGCCCAGTCGGACCGACCCCCTCTGGCCGCTTCGCGGCCATCTCCCCCTCTCGGGGGGAGATTAGCGTCGCGCCTAAGCCGCTTGCGGCTCCGGATCGAACGCCGGCTTGCTGGTGTTGATCAGCAGCGAGATACAGGCGGCGGCGATTGCCGTCATGCCGGCGATCAGGAACGCCAGTTCGTAATTGCCCTGCAACTCGCGCATGGTGCCGCCAAAGGCGGCGGCAGCGGCCGCACCGATCTGGTGCCCGGCGACGATCCAGCCGAACACGATCGGCCCGCTGCGGTCGCCGAACGCCTCGTTGGCGAGCCGCAGCGTCGGCGGCACGGTGGCGATCCAGTCGAGGCCGTAGAGCACGGCGAAGATGATCAAGCTGGTGGCCGAGAAGCCGGAATAGGGCAGATAGATCAGCGACAGGCCACGAATGCCGTAATAGACGCCGAGCAGCTTGCGCGGATCGTAGCGGTCGGTGAGCCAGCCCGACAACGTCGTGCCGATCAGGTCGAAGATGCCCATCATCGACAGCAGGCCGGCGGCCTGCACTTCGCCGATGCCCATGTCGCCGCAGAACGCGATCAGATGCGTGCCGACCAGCCCGTTGGTGGTGAAGCCGCAGACGAAGAAGGTGGCGAACAGATACCAGAACACCCGCGTGCCGGCGGCACGGCGCAGCGTCGAGAACGTATGCGCCAGAAAATTGCCCTGTGACGCAGGCGGAGTGGGCGGCACGTCGTCAGCCTCGGCGCCGTAGCGCACCATGCCGATCGATGCCGGCCGCTCCGGCACCAGCAGCCAGACCAGCGGTATCAGGGCAGCGGTCGCGATCGCGACCGCAATGACAACCGGCTGCCAGCCGCCCGACTGCGCCAGCGCGGCGATCAGCGGCAGGAACACCAGCATGCCCGAGGCGCTGGAGGCCGACATCAATCCCATGACAAGCCCGCGATTGGTCTTGAACCACCGGTTGACGATGGTCGCGCCGAGCACGCTGGCGACAGCACCGGAACCAATGCCCGAGAACACGCCCCAGGTGATGAACAGATGCCACGGCTTGGTCATCAGCAGGCTGAGCGCGGTCGAGCCCGACATCACCACCAGCGAGGCCAGCAGCGTGCGGCGAAGCCCGATGCGCTCCATCAGGGCTGCGGCAAATGGCCCTGTCAGGCCGTAAAGCAGGATGCCGACACCGGCGGCCAGCGAGATGATGTCGCGCCGCCAGCCGAAACTGTTCTCCAGCGGCAGCATCATGACAGAGGGTGCGGAGCGCAGGCCAGCCGCGACCAGCAGGCTAAGGAAGATCACGCCGACCACGACGAAAGCGTAGCGCTGGCCAAAGGGGCGGGATTGAGCTATCATGTTACTGACCGGTACGTTGCAGGTGGAGTATGTATACGTACCGATCGGTAACATTGTCAATCGAGCCACACGATGCCAACCGACAAAAATATTGATCTGACCATCAGCGACGATCATGCGTCGGCGCCGCCGAAAGCAGCCAAGAAGATCCTCGATGTGGCGTATGACCTGTTCTACCGGCGCGGTATCAGGGCGATCGGCGTCGACGAGATCGTCAAGCGTGCCGGCGTCACCAAACCCAGCCTCTATCGCAGCTTTCCGTCCAAGGATGAACTGGCCGCCTCCTATCTCAGGCAGTACGATCTTGAATATTGGGAGCGTTTCGACGAGGCGGTTGCGGCTCATCCCGGCGACCCGCGCGCACAGATCAAGGCTTTCCTGACCCGCATCGGCAAGCGCACGCAAGTGGCGGACTATCGCGGCTGCGGCATGACCAACGCGGCGGTCGAATATCCCGACCACAGCCATCCGGCCCGTGTGGTCAGCGAGGCCAACAAGCAGGAATTGCGCCGCCGCCTGCGCGCCATGGCGGTTGCGATGGGCGCGCAAGACCCTGACACGCTCGGCGACGGCCTGCTGCTGCTGATCGAAGGCGCCTATATCAGTGGCCAGCTGTTCGGGCTCGGCGGCCCGGCGCAAGCGGTCGCCCGCAACGCCGACCTGCTGATTGAAGCGAGCTTGAAGAAATAACGTTTGGCGCTACGCTGCGGCAGCTTGCAACGGAGATTGACCGCCATGCGTGCCATTCTGATCCCGCTTGTTCTGGTCGGTCTGGGTCAGGCTGCGCAAGCCGACGGCATTTCCAGCGCCTACACCGATCTGGATTCGAAAAAGGATTGCGTGACCTACGCGCAGGCCGAGGAAGGCGACGGCGACTGGGCCGAACTCGCCTGTTCGGGCTATCGCGGCTATCCCGTGCTGATAGCCTATGACGATGCCCGTGAATCGCTGTTCTACGGCTTTCCGCCCGGCGGCGACATGACGACGGTCTGGGAGAGCTTTTCCGGTTTCAATTCGTCCGGAGCCAAGATCGAATGGCGCATCGAAACCACCGGCGACAAGGCTGTGCCCTATGCAGCCATCCATCGCCGCTCGATCAGCAATCCCGAGGACGAGAAAAAGCCGACCGAGGTGCTGCTCGTCGCCAAGGTCGGCCAGATGGACGCCCGCGACGGCTGCACCGTCGGCCTCGTGCTGGCCACCGGCAATCCCACCGCCAACGATCAGGCGCGCAAGCTTGCCGACGACAAGGCACGCACCTTCGCCTGCGGCAAGGACAGGCGCACCGTCATCGGCAATGTGCCGGCTTTCGGCCGGGTGGATAACTGAGCACGGCGGAGATTGGGCATCGCACCCGTAGCTTCGTCATCCACGGGCGGAGCAAGGAGCTTAGCGACGCAGCGCAGACCCGAGGATCCATGCCGCGACATCAACACCGCCGCGGCGGTGCAGAATTCCGTTCCGCCGCACACGTCGCCTGGCGTCACGGCATGGATACCAGGGTCTCCGCGACGCCGCTTTGCGGCTGCTCCGCCCTGGTATGACGAAGTTGGGCTACTTGCTCGCCTTGGCCCGCTCGATCGCGTCGACGATCATCTTCTTGGCATATTTGGAATCGTGCCAGCCTTCGATCTTGACCCATTTGCCGGGCTCGAGATCCTTGTAGTGCTCGAAGAAGTGCTGCACCTGCTGGCGCGTGATGTCGGGCAGCTGGGTGTATTCGGTGACGTTCTCGTAGCGCAACGTCAGTTTCGGCGACGGCACGGCAATGATCTTCTCATCCTGGCCGGCATTGTCTTCCATGATCAGCACGCCGATCGGCCTGACATTGATGACGCAGCCCGGCACCAGGGCACGCGTGTTGCAGACCAGCACGTCGATCGGATCGCCGTCGCCCGACAGCGTGTGCGGCACGAAGCCGTAATTGCCGGGGTAGCGCATCGAGGTGTGCAGGAAACGGTCGACGAACAGCGTGCCGGCCTCCTTGTCCATCTCATACTTGATCGGCTCGCCGCCGATCGGCACCTCGATGATGACGTTGACGTCCTCAGGCGGGTTCTTTCCGCTGGCTATGGCTTCAATGCGCATGGCTTAAATCCCTCTCTCGATGGGAGATCGATAGCGGGCGACGCGTCATGGTGCAATGCGGCGAATGGTGCTGGCTGAAATCGGGAGAGGCAATGGCCGAAAGGCCGGGCTGTCATTCCCAGACGAAAGCAACCTTCTTGAGCGCCTTCTGCTCGAAGATCTCGACGCCCTCGGCTACATCGCGGCCGCCGGCGCCGGCATAGAAGGCGAGTGCGTTCTGGTTGTCTTCCAGCGCCCACACGACCATGCCTTTCAGCCCGTGATCGGCCAGCCGCGCCTTGGCTGCCGAAAACAGGCGGCTGCCGAGCCCGATGCCCTGATATTCCGGCCGCAGGTACAATTCGTAGATTTCGCCCTGCTGCCTGAGTTCACGGGCGCGGTTCTTGCCGATCGTCGCATAGCCGGCGATCTTTCCGCCGATCTCGACCACCAGAACAGTGGCGGCGCGGCGAATCGCATTTGCCCACCAGTCGGCACCTCGACGGTTGATCATCGATGTCAGGGTGCGGTGCGGAATGATGCCGGAATAGGCGCCGCGCCAGGCCTCCAGATGCACCTCGGCGATGGCACTGGCATCGCGCGGGTCGGCTTTCCGGATGTCGATCGTCAGCGTATTCATGATTTGTTAACCATAAACCCGCATCGCCCGATTGCAAGAGTCCCGGCGGCCCGCCGGCTGCTTTCTCACAGGCGATCATGACACTGATGACATCGGGCAAAGCCTGCTTGAAAACGCGCTCAGCCGAGGCGGATGGCGTGGCTTTCGAGAACCGGAGCGGAGCGCACTTTTGTACGTGAACGCCGGCCGAAGCCGGCCTGCCAAGGCCGCTCATGTGTGAGTGCTTCGGCCGGCGAAGGCCGGAAGCGCAGAAAACCACGTCAGGCGTCCGGCTGAGTAGCGTTTGCGGGCGGGCTTTCAGATTTCGACGAGATGGTCGTCAAGTTCGTTGCTGTCGCCCACTGTGACCGGGAAATGCTCGGCCAACACCGCACCCACCTGCTCGATCGCCTTGACGAAGCCGTCGGCAAGCCGGTCGTCGCCGGCATGCGCGGTAAGGTCGCGCACGACACCGTCCCAGACATGCTGGCCGACCTTGGCGTCGATGCCCGAATCGGCAACCACTTCGGCATAGCGTTCAGCGATCGAGACGAAGACCAGCACGCCGGTGCGCGCCGTGGTGCGGTGGACGTTGCGGGCAAGGAACTGCTTGATCGCGTTGGCGTGCGCCGCCTGGTAGCGCAGCCGCCTCGGCACCAGATGGATGCGCAGGCCGGGCAGCGCCCACAACAAGGCCAGCACGCAGGCAAGCGCCAGGAGCTGGGCGAGGACGAAATGCGGCAGCCGGATCGACAGCCACCAGGCCTCCAGACCGTAGCCGACCGCCAGGCTGACGATCAGCATGTACACGGTCGCCATGAAGGCGGCCGGGAAGAAATAGCCGTCGCTGGCATGCGCCACGACGCAGTAGATCTCGCCGTCGGTTTTCTCCTCGGCGGCGCGGATCGCGGTTGCGATGCGCTCATGATCCTGCGGGCTGATTGGTCGTGTTGCCATGATATGTCTCACCAGCTTCCTGAAGAACCGCCACCACCCGATGAGCCGCCGCCACCGGAAAACCCGCCACCGCCGCTCGATCCCGAAGACCAGCCACCACCGGAGCTCCCCGACGACCAGCCGCCCGAAGACGAACCCGTTGTCCAGCCACTGCTGCCCGAGTAGCCGCTCGGCCCACGGCCGTAACGAAATGTCATGCCCAGCCATCTGTACACGCCCGGGGACAGCTTCGTGCCGAACATCGGCGGCAGGAACGCCATCGCCAACCCGCCGAAAAACATCGTCGCCCACAGGATCAGGAACACGGCAACGATCGGATCGATGGACGTGCCGTCATCGGCGGGATTGCGCTTGCCTCGCGCTTCCAGCTCCTCCGGATTACCTTCCAGCACCATGACCATGTCATCGACGGCTTTACTGATGCCGCCGGAGAAGTCGCCGGCGCGGAAGGCCGGCACCATGTCATTTTCGATGATCAGCTTGGTATGCAGGTCGGTCAGCGTACCTTCGAGCCCATAACCGACCTCGATGCGCATCTTGCGGTCGTTCGGGGCAACCAGCAGGAGCACGCCATTGTTCTCGCCCGCCTGGCCAAGTTTCCAGAAGCGGAACAGGCGGTTGGCGTAGGGCTCGATCTCCTCGCCATCGAGGCTGGGGATCGTCGCGACGACGATCTGGTCGGAACCTTTTGTCTCGAAGTCAGCAAGCTTCCGCGTCAGCGCCGCCTTGGTCGCGGCATCGATGATGCCGGCATTGTCGACGACACGGCCGGTCAGCGCCGGCAGGTCGGCCGCGTAGGCCATGACGCAGGAGAACAGCACGACCGCGGCAATCAGGACAGCCGAGGCGAGGCGGTCGCGTTCCGACAGGCTGATGCTGGGTATCGTCATGCCATCACCAGCTTCCCGACGAGCCGCCGCCGCCGGACGAACCGCCGCCGCCGGAAAAGCCTCCACCGCTGCTTGACCCCGAAGACCAGCCGCCGCTGGAACTTCCCGACGACCAGCCACTACGGGAGGATCGCCGGCTTGGCTCGAAGGTCATGCCGAGCCAGCGGTAACGGCCGGGACCAAGCTTCTGGCCGAAGATCGGCGGCAAGATGGAGACAGCAAGACTGCCGACCATAATGGTTATCCATATGCCGATGAACACGGTGAAGAACAGGTCGTCGGACTCGAAGGGCGCCTGCTGGTTGCGCTCGCCGCGCGCCTCCAGCTCCTCCGGATTGCCTTCCAGCACCATGACCATGTCGTCTACAGCTTTGCTGATACCGCCGGAGAAGTCCCCGGCGCGGAAGGCCGGCACCATGTCGTTTTCGATGATCAGCTTGGTGTGCAGGTCGGTCAGCGTGCCCTCCAGCCCATAACCGACCTCGATGCGCATCTTGCGGTCGTTGGGGGCCACCAGCAGCAGCACGCCATTGTTTTCCTTCGCCTGGCCGAGCTTCCAGAATCGGAATAGCCGGTTGGCGTAAGGCTCGATCTCCTCGCCCTCGAGGCTCGGGATCGTCGCGACGACGATCTGGTCGGAGCCTTTTGTCTCGAAATCAGCGAGCTTCCGCGTCAGCTCCGCCTTGGTCGCCGCATCGATGATACCGGCATTGTCGACGACACGGCCGGTTAGCGCGGGGAGATCGGCGGCGAGGGCGGTGAAGGGGAGGAAGAGGAGGCTTAGAAGAGCGAAAAGGAACCCTAGGCTTGCATTCCGGGGCGCCCCCCTCTGCCCTGCCGGGCATCTCCCCCTCAAGTGGGGAGATTGGCCGCCATCTCCGCTTTCTCCAATTTTCAACGTCGCAAGATCGGCGTCAGCGCCGAAGCTGCCAATCTCCCCCCTTGAGGGGGGTGAGGACTGATCCGCGTAGCGGACGGGAAGCCAATTGCTTGGCTTTCCGAACGACGAACGCCCGAAGCGGCAGCGAAGGGCCGGTTCCGGTAGGACAGAGGGGGGTGTTTGCACGCCAGCAGCCCGTCATTTCGCGGGATTTATTCCGATGACAGTCGACGTTCACCCGCCCTGCTTCGTGCCGAAATCGACCTTCGGCGGCTGCATCTTGTCTTCGGCGACAGTGAAATTGGCGAAGGGCTCATTGCCGCGGAACCAGAAGGTCGCCCACAGCACCGAGGGGAAGGTCCTCAGCGTCAGATTGTAGTCCCTGACCGCCTGGATGTAGTCGCGCCGCGACACCGCGATGCGGTTCTCGGTGCCTTCGAGCTGGGCTTGCAGCGCCAGGAAATTCTGATTGGCCTTGAGGTCGGGATAGGCCTCCGAGACCGCGATCAGCCGCGACAGCGCGCTGGTCAGCCCCGCCTGGGCATCCTGAAACTTCTTGAGGGCTTCGGGATCCTTCAGCGTTTCCGGTGTTACCGTGATCTGCGTTGCCTTGGCGCGTGCCTCGACCACCGCGTCGAGCGTATCCTTTTCGTGCGAGGCATAACCCTTCACCGTCTCGACCAGGTTGGGGATGAGGTCGGCGCGGCGCTGATACTGGTTCAGCACCTCGCTCCATGCCGCCCTGGCGTTTTCTTCCGCTGTGGGGATGGTGTTGTAGCCGCAGCCGGCAAGCAGCGGCAGCACGATCGCCATCATCAGGAAGGCGGGCAGCGTGCGGAAAATGGACGGCGAGGCAAGGCGCTGGGCAAACATGATGGGGTCCCTCGGTAGAAGTTGCACGCGAAGCATTACCACAATCAGCGCGCAAGAAAACCGCCCGGGCCGGCAGCCCCTCGCCTGCCATGCCCAATGCCGCTGCAAGGGTCTGTGATTGGCCGTACGAACGCGATAAGGTCCGCAAAACGGGACATCATCATGGCGGAGCGCCAGGACAGCGAGAAGGAATCGCGCCGTATCCTCGAGCGCATCGCGCACGAGACGAATCCGGCGGGCGACTCGTTTGCGGGGCGGGCCGCGAAAGGCATGCGCGATCACGTCACCGCGGCCGATGCCGATCGCGCCGATCCGATCGAAGTCTGGGGCACCCGCTTTGGCCGCACGCTGGGCCTGCTGCTGGCGCTGGGCCTGATGGCCTGGCTCGTGCTTTACGTCATCCGGGGCAGTTAGGAATCAAACGACAATGAGCGCCGAACAAACCGACGCGCCGCGTGCGGTCATCGTCATTTCCAGCCATGTCGCGCGCGGCTCGGTCGGCAACCGTGCCGCCGTGTTTGCGCTGGAGACCCTGGGGTTCCCGGTCTGGGCGGTGCCGACCGTCATCCTGCCCTGGCATCCCGGGCATGGACGGGCAACGCGGATCGTACCGCCGCTCGACCAGTTCAAGGCGCTGATGGCCGATCTCGAGCGGGCGCCATGGCTGGGTGAAGTCGGCGCCGTGTTGTCCGGCTATCTCGGCGAGGCCGGCCAGGCCGAGGCCGTCGCCTCGCTGGTCGCCGCGGTGAAGGCAAGGACACCCGGCGCCGTCTATATCTGCGATCCGGTGATGGGTGATTCGGGCGGCCTCTACGTGCCCGAGCCGACAGCCATCGCCATGCGCGACCGGCTGATGCCGATCGCCGACATAGCCACCCCCAACCGCTACGAACTGGAATGGATGGCCGGCGCCGTGTTGCCCGACCTGAAATCGGCGATCGCGGCAGCGCTCCACGCCGGACCATCGACCATGCTGGTCACCTCTGCGCCGTCGATGATGACGGGCGGCACCGGCAATCTGCTGCTCGATAGCAGCCAGGCGCTGCTCGCCGAACATCGCCTGATCGACAAGCCGCCGAATGGCCTGGGCGATCTGACGGCGGCCGTCTATCTGGCACGTATCCTGTCCGGCCAGCCGCCGGCCAAGGCGCTGCAATCGACGACGGCGGCGGTCTACGAGATCCTGGCGCGCACCGCCAAGCGCGGCGGCGACGAACTGCAGCTCGAGACTGATGCGCAGAGCCTGTCGCATCCGATGGCGATGGTCCAGCTTCGCCACCTCACGCATCCGGGGCGGGGCCGCCGGGCGTGACGTCGACTGAGACCGTGCTTGTCGGCGTCGACGGCTGCAAGGCCGGCTGGATCGCCGTCCGGTGCGCTTTTGGCATGGCACCGTCGGTCGGTGTCTTTGCAACCTTCACTGCCCTGCTCGCATCCCTTCCCGAAGACGCTGTCATCGCTGTCGACATGCCGATCGGCCTGCCCGACTTTTCGGGCAAGGGCGGTCGCGGCCCCGAAGCGCTGGTGCGACCGCTGCTCGGGGCGCGCCAATCCAGCGTCTTCTCGATCCCCTCCCGTGCCACGCTCTATGCGGAGACCAATGATTTCACCACCATCGAAGCCTGGTATGCCGCGCACATCAGGGCAAGCGAGGTGGCCCTGACCACATCCGACCCGCCGCGCGGCGTCTCGATCCAGGCGTTCGGCATTTTTGCCAAGATCCGCGAGATCGACGCCCTGCTGATCGCGCGACCCGATCTGCGCGGCCGTGTGTTCGAATCGCATCCGGAAGTCGCTTTCTGCCGCTTGAACGGCGATCAGGCCATGCAATTGCCGAAGAAGATCAAGGGCAGCATCAATCCGGCCGGCATGGCGGAACGCAAGGCTCTGCTTTGCCGGCATGGCTATGAGACGGGCTTTCTCGACCAGCCGCCGCCGCGCGGCGCAGCCGCCGATGACTTCCTCGACGCGGCCGCGATGACGCTGATCGCCGGTCGCATCGCCAGCGGTGAGGCACGGCCGCTGCCCGACCCGCCGGGCCGCGACAGCTTTGGCATTCCTGTCGCCATCTGGGCGTAACGCTGTTGGCCAAGGTTGCGCTCGATGCATGGCATTTCTAGCCAGCCCTCATAATTCTGCATTGCTCGCGACCGGCTTTTGCCGCTAGAGCCTCTCTAGACCGCAACGAGCTGCCGCATCCAACCCGGAAAGGCTCCAGACGCCGCCCATGTCCCATCTGCCTGAACATCTTCTCGCCGGCTACCGCAATTTCATGAATGGCCGCTATCTCACAGAGAGCGGGCGCTATCGCGATCTCGCTCGCGAAGGCCAGGCGCCGGAGACGATGATCGTCGCCTGCTGCGATTCGCGTTCGGCGCCCGAGGCGATCTTCGATGCCGGGCCCGGCGAACTCTTCGTGCTGCGCAATGTCGGCAATCTGGTGCCGCCCTATGCTCCCGACGGCGAGTTCCATTCGACCTCGGCGGCGCTTGAATTCGCCGTACAGAGCCTCAAGGTCAAGAACATTGTCGTCATGGGTCATGGCCGCTGCGGCGGCATCCGTGCAGCGCTCGACACCAATTCCGCGCCGCTTTCGCCGGGCGACTTCATCGGCAAGTGGATGAGCCTGATCGCGCCGGCGGCCGAAACCGTCTCCTCCAGCACCTTCATGACCGCGTCGGAGCGCCAGACCGCGCTGGAGCGCATCTCGATCCGCTATTCCATCGCCAACCTCAGAACCTTTCCCTGCGTCTCGATTCTCGAGGGCAAGGGGCGACTGTCGCTGCATGGGGCCTGGTTCGATATCTCGACCGGCGAACTCTGGACGATGAACAAGGAAACCGGCGATTTCGAACGGCCGGAGCTGGGATGAACACAGCGGCGCGCAAGGTGGTAAACATCAGGTCGGCCGCTTTGACGGCGGCCGCGCTGCTGATAGCGATTATTGCCGCCCGCGCCGATGATCGTGCCCTCATCAGCCGCTGGTATTCGGCGCTGCTGGTCGCCGACCGCACCGAACTGTCCGACCTGCTCGCCGATGATGTCCGCATCAAGCTGGACGACCTCGGCATCGTGCAAAGCAAGCAGGAATTCATCGCCTCGATGGACGAATGGAAAGGTGCGGTTGCGGGCGCAGCGATCCGGCATCGGATCGAAAAGAGCGAAGGCGGGGTCACCACCGTGGTCGCCTGCTACGACTTTCCCAACAATGACAAGCTCATGCATGAGACTTTCGCGGTGACCGACGACCGCATCACCGCCAGTTCGCAAGCGGCAATCGCCGAGACGTGCGACGGCTTCTGACGCCATCCTGAGGGCCGAGCCGTTGCGCCTTGCGAGGCCTCGCCCTACATCGGGGACGACCAAACCTCTCCCCGTCAACGATCGAAAGACTGTCCATGCCTTCCACGAAAGCCGTCGACCTCGCCGCCCATCCGCTGACCGCGTGGCAAGGGCCGCTCGGCCTGCCCGATTTCACGCGCATTGGCGACGGCGACTTTTCCCCGGTCTTCGACGCGGCGCTGAAGGCGCACGAGGCCGAGATCGAGGCGATCGCCGGCAACAAGGATGCGCCGACCATCGAGAACACGCTTGCCGCGCTGGAACTCGGCGGCGAAGCGCTCGATCGCGTCTCGTCGATCTTCTGGTGCCGCGCCGGCGCCTACACCAACGAGACGATCCAAGCGCTGGAGCGCGACATCTCGCCGAAAATGTCCAGGCATTTCTCGGCGATTTCGATGAATGAGCGGCTGTTTGCCCGCATCGACGATCTCTACCAGCGCCGCGAGAGCCTGAAGCTCGACGCAGAGACCCTGCGGGTCCTGGAAAAGACCTGGAAGGGTTTTGTCCGCTCCGGCGCCAAACTCGATGCCGACGGCAAGAAGCGGCTGGCCAAGATCAGCGAGGAATTGTCCTCGCTCGGCACCAGCTTCGGCCAGAATGTACTGGCCGACGAGCGCGACTGGGCCCTGTTCCTCGATGAGGCCGACCTTGCCGGCCTGCCGGACTTCGTGAAAAGCTCGATGGCCGAAGCCGCCGAGATACGCGGCCAGAAGGGCCGCTACGCCGTCACCCTGTCGCGCTCGATCTACGAGCCGTTCTCGACCTTCTCCGAGCGCCGCGATCTGCGCGAGATCGCCTTCCGCGCTTTCACCATGCGCGGCCAGAATGGCGGCGCCACCGACAACACGAACGTGGTGCGCGACATGCTGCGCCTGCGCGCCGAGAAGGCAAAGCTGCTCGGCTACGCCTCCTTCGCCGCGCTGAAGCTCGATGACACCATGGCCAAGACGCCGAAGGCCGTGCACGCGCTGCTCGACCCGGTGTGGGAAAAGGCGCTTGAGAAGGCAGCAAGCGACCAGATCGAATTGCAACGGCTGGCGACGGAGGCCGGCAGCAACGAAAAATTCGCCGCCTGGGACTGGCGCTTCTACCAGGAGAAACTGCGTGCGGAAAAATTCGCCTTCGACGAGGCGGAGCTGAAACCCTATCTGCAGCTCGACCGGATCATCGATGCCTGCTTCGATGTGGCGACACGGTTGTTCGGCATCACCTTCGAAGAGAAAAAGGGCATCGCTGCCTGGCACCCCGACGCCCGCGTCTTCGTGGTGAAAAATGCCGACGGCAGCGAGCGCGGCCTGTTCCTCGCCGATTATTTCGCCCGGCCCTCGAAGCGCTCCGGCGCCTGGATGAGCGCGCTGCAGTCCGGCTACAGGCTCGGCCACGGTGCGAGCCCGGTGATCTACAACATCATGAACTTCGCCAAGCCGCCGGCCGGCGAGCCCGCGCTGCTGTCGGTCGACGAGGCGAAGACGCTGTTCCACGAGTTCGGCCACGCGCTGCACGGCATGCTGACCGACGTCACCTGGCCGTCGGTAGCCGGCACCTCGGTCAGCCGCGATTTCGTCGAATTGCCCTCGCAGCTCTACGAGCACTGGCTGACCGTGCCGGCGGTGCTGGAAAGACACGCGCTGCACGTCAAGACCGGCAAGCCGATGCCCAAGGCGCTGCTCGACAAGATGCTGGCCGCGCGGACTTTTGGCGCTGGCTTTGCAACAGTAGAGTTCACCGCATCCGCGCTGATGGATATGGCTTATCATGCACGGCCGGATGCGCCTGAAGCACCACTTCGTTTCGAAACCGAAACGCTTGCAGAGCTGCACATGCCGGACACCATAGCCATGCGCCACCGCACCCCGCATTTCGGCCACGTCTTCTCCGGCGACGGCTATTCGGCCGGCTATTATTCCTACATGTGGTCGGAAGTGCTCGATGCGGACGCTTTCGCCGCCTTCGAGGAAACCGGAGACCCCTTCAACCCGTCGCTCGCCGAACGGCTGCGCAAGAACATCTACGCCGCCGGCGGTTCGAAGGATCCGGAAGAACTCTACACCGCCTTCCGCGGCAAGATGCCGTCGCCCGAAGCGATGATGGTGAAGCGGGGATTGGTGTAGCACCGGATAATCTCCCCCTCGAGGGGAAATGGCCGCGAAGCGGCCAGAGGGGGTCGGTTCGACCGGGCTCGGCCTGCTGCGGCAGAAGAAGGTTGGCGCATTATGTCAGGCGACCCCCTCTGTCGCCTTCAGCGACATCTCCCCCTCAAGGGGGGAGATTGCCAGCATCCTTCCAAGGATCCGTCACCCTTGGCCACACCGGCCGCGTCAGCTTGGTATAATTCGTCACCGCCGGATTGCTGGGATACGAGCTCGGCGCCGAGACATAGATGATCTCGGCGGCGATCGGCTCGAAGCCGGCGTAGAAATGGTTGGTCGACTTGATCAGCAGCATGTCCTTGGTCATCGGATCGACGCCGATGTTGGAAAAGATATCCGGCTCGAAGGTCTGTGTGCGGTTGGTGTTGAGAATGATGTCGACCTCGGTGCCTTCGAGGCGGACCAGCGCCGCCGGCCCGAGCGTCACCCGGCTTGGCCCAAAACTCTGCCAACCCTCCGCAACCGCCTTCAGCACGCGCACGCGCGCATCGATCGGCTCGCCGGCCTGCGGCCCGGCCTTGCCGCCGAAGCGCAGATCGATGACCGCGCCTTCGCCCGCCGCCAGGCAGAAGGTGACCGCGATCGGGTCCCAGATCGTCGCCACGGCGAACCTGTCCAGGCCACGCGCCAGCATCTGGCGCAGCACGAAGGTGCCGTCGCCGGGAACGCCGCCGCCGGGATTGTCCCAGATATCGGCGATGACCACCGGCTTGCCCGGATTCTTGCCGCGCACGGCCAGCGCCCGGTCGATGCCGTCGGTGGCGCCCAGCATCGTCATCGCCGTCTTTTCCCGCAGCGCATAGAGTTCCCGCCCCAGCCGTTCCGCCAGCGCGTCACCCTTGGCCTTGTCATCGTCGGTGACGACCAGGATGCGTGTGCCCATCTCGGCCACGTCGGCCGCCATGAAGCCATGGATGACGGAGACCGACAGCACGCCGTCGTTGCCGTGCAGCGCCTTGATGCGGTCGACGAAGGACCGCATCGGCTCGCGGCTGGTCGGCAGCACCTGGATCATGCGGCAATCGAAGGTCGAGATGACCGGCTTGATCTCACCGCGTGCCGCTGCCAGGCCAAGCTCGACGACGTGTTCGCCGCGCTCGTAGAAATCGGTGTGCGGAAATTCGAGGAAGTAGGCGAGGATGTCGGAGGCCGCCACGCGCTTCGGTGTCAGATGGCTGTGCGGATCGAGTTCCACGGCGATCACCACCTCCGGCCCGACAATTGCGCGAACCCGTTCGAGCAGGTCGCCTTCGCAATCGTCATAGCCTTGCGCCACCATGGCGCCATGCAGGCCGAGGATGACGGCATCGACCGGCAGCGCTGCCTTGAGTTGGCCAAGGATCTCGTCGCGCAGCGCCTCATAGGTCTGCCGTTGCACCAGGCCGCCCGGCTCCGCCCAGGTGGCGGTGCCCTCGATGACATCGAGGCCTTCGGCCGCTGCCCGCCGGCGCAGCGCCACCATCGGCGAGGAGCACAGCGTCGGCGTGTCCGGATGTTTGCCGGGCCCGGCATAGAAGGCCATCTCGAACGAGGCCCTATCGGTCGGCACCGGCGAGAAGGTGTTGGTTTCCGTCGCCAGCGAGGCGGTGAAAATGCGCATGAAAGCTCCGTCCGTGAATAGGCGTTATTTGACCGCCCCGAGCGCCAGCCCGCGAACGAGGTAGCGCTGCAGCCAGATGAACAGAATGGCCACCGGCAAGGTCGCCAGCAGCGTCGCGGCCATGACGTGGTGCCATTCGATGGTGTAGCGGCCGGCGACCAGCGAAAACACCTGGATCGGCAGCGTATAGCTTTCCTGGCTGCGCAGCATGGTGAGCGCCACGACGAATTCGTTCCAGGCATTGATGAAGGTGAAGATCGCGGTCACCGCGATCGCCGGCAGGCAGAGCGGCAGGAACACCTTGCGCAAGGTCAGCCAGCGGCCGGCGCCCTCCATCCAGGCGGCTTCCTCGAGATCGCGCGGAATGGTGTCGAAATAGCTCTGCAGCATCCACACCGTGAAGGCGACGTTGAACGCCATGTAGATGAAGCCGAGCGCCGTCGTGCTCTCGACCAGGCCCCAGGCCGCCATCAGCCGGAACAGGCCAAGCACCAGCACGATCGGCGAGATCATCTGCGAAATCAGCAGGAACTGGCGCAAGGCGCCGTAGCCGGCAAAGCGGAAGCGCGACATCGCATAGGCCGCCGGAACCGAGATCAGGATGGCGCCGACCGTGGCGATCACAGACACGTAGAGCGAATTGAGCAACGCCTGGCCGAAGCCGGTCGCCACCACATATCGGAAAAATTCGACCAGCGGAATTCGCTCGGCCACCAGGTCGGCGACAGCACTTCCTGCCTCGGCTTGACCGCGGTCAGGAACATCACCGCGAAGGGAAAGAGCGTCACCACGATCAGCGGCGCCAGCAGCAGCCAGGCGATGATGGAGCGTTTCAGCTTGCTCGTCATGTGCGTTGCTCCCGCATCGCCAGCCGCACATAGATCATGGTGAAGACCAGCAATATGGCGAACATCACCAGCGACACCGCCGATGCTTCGCCCAGCTTGCCGATGCGGAAGGCCAGCTTGTAGAGATGGGTGACCAGGATATCGGTCGAGTTGGCCGGGCCGCCCTGCGTCATCACCCAGATGATCGGGAAGGAATTGAAGACGTAGATGGTGTTGAGCACGATGGCGATGTTGATGAACGGTTTCAGGAGCGGAAAGGTGATTTCGCGGAACTGCTGCAGCGGCGTCGCCCCTTCGAGCGCCGCCGCCTCGTAGAGATCGTCCGGAATCGACGACAGCCCGCCGAGAAAGATCGTCGTCGTGAACGGCACCGTCACCAGGATACCGATCAGCACCTGCATCGGGAAAGCGGTCTCGGCGCTCGCCAGCCATTGGATGTTGTGATCGATGAGCCCGAGGCCGATCAGCGCCGAATTGAGCATGCCGCTTTCGCCGCTCAGCGCCCAGCGCCAGACCACCGCGGTCATGGTCAGCGATACCGCCCAGGGCAGCATGATGATGACGCGGGCGATGCCGCGGCCATAGAAATCGGTGTTGAGGATCATCGCCACCGGGATCGACAAGAGAAGCGCACCGCCGACCACCATCACCGTCCATTGGCCGGTGCGCCAGAGCGCGGCCGTGAAATCGGGATCGGCAGCGAGTGCCGCGAAATTGGCGAAGTCGTTGAAGTCGCGAAGCTGGCCGAAGCGGCTGACCTCATGCGTCGAGATCTGGATCAGGTCCCAGACCGGCCAGAAGATGACCACCGCCGCCAGAAACAGGCTGGGCAAGGTCAGGAGATAGGGCAAGAAACGATTTTGCATCTGCTGGCCTGCAACCTCGGCGCGCTGGATCAGAAGGTTCTGCTTATGCGAATTTCGGATCCGCCGCACCGGGCCGGGAACCTAGGTGTGGCGCGCCCCGCCTGAGTCTGGGGCGCGCCACGGGCGCAGGGAGATACGCCCTATTTCTTCAGCACGGCCTCTATTTCTTCAGCACGGTGTTGGCCTTGGCGGCCGCGTCCTTCAAGCCCGCCTCAGGGTCGCCGCCGAGATAGATCTTCTGCATGGCGTCCGACGTGATCTGGGCGACTTCTTCCCAGCCCGGAATGACCGGCGCGAAGCGGGCGTCGGGCAGCAGCGCGGTGAACGCCGCCAGATCGGCATTGTTGACGTAGTAGTCCATCTTGGCCTCTTCCTTGTTCACCGGCAGGAAGCCTTCGCCTTGCGTGAACTTGGCGCGCTGTTCCGTGGTGAACAGGAAATCGAGCAGCTTCCAGGCTTCGTCCTTGTTCTTGGAGTTCTTGAACATGATGATGGAATCGGTCACGCCATAGGTGCCGCGCGCGCCGGTCGGGCCGGCGGGGATGGCTGCCACGCCGTATTTCAGGTTCGGCGCCTCGTCCTTGATCTGGTTGGACAGGAAGGGTGCGGTGATCATCATGCCGACCTTGCCCTGCTTGAACAGGTTCTGCACGTCTTCGCGGTTGTTGGAGGTGACGCCGGGTTCGGTCAGGCCTTCGTCGATCATCGACTTGTAGAGCTTGGCGGCCTCAAGCGCACCTGGCGTGCTCAGGCCCGAAGTGCCGTCCTTGTTGAGGATCTCGGTGCCCTGCGACCACATCGCATAATAGTAATAGACGTCGGTCTCGATCTCCTTGCCCTGCAGGCCGAAGCCGAACGTGCCCGACCCCAGGGCCTTGATCTTGCGCGCATCTTCCTGCAGCTCGGTCCAGGTTGCCGGTGGCTTGGCGATGCCGGCTTTCTCGAACAGCTCCTTGTTGTAGTACATGGCGCGCGCCGAGGCCGCGATCGGCAGGCCGTAGGTCTTGCCGTCCATGATCGAGGGCGACAGGAAGGTGTCGATGAAGCGGTCCTTGAAGTCGGGCTTGATGTAGCCGTCGAGCGGCTCGGCGACATCCTGCTGGACGAAGTCGATCAGCCAGCGCGTGCCGATGATTGACAGATCGGCATTGGTGCCGGCGGTGATGTCGGTGGTCAGCTTCTGCAGCAGCACATCCCACGGCACCACTTCGAACTTGACTGATATGCCGGGGTTCGCCGCCTCGAATTCCTTCTTGACGTCGGCGAAATAGGGAGCAGTCTTGGCGCTGTACTCGGCCACGGTGACGCGCACCTCGCCCGCATCCGCCTGCGCCGCAATTGCCAGCATGCTCATTCCGGCCATCAGGCCGACAGTCCATTTTGCAAGGCTCATTTGATCTCTCCCATTGGTGTTGCGCCTGCGCGCCTCTCCGTGCCGGAGCAGAAGATTTATGTGACTTTCCTACATTATCGATGATTTTAAGGCTTGCAAGCGGATTATTGTGTTGCTTAATTACATTTACAGGCCTAGCCTTATGCGATCTGTCAGAACTCCCGGAGGATGACGCACGGTGGTTTCGCAATCCGAGTTCGAGGGCAGGGCCGAGTTCGAAGGCAGGGCCGAGTTCGAAAGCAGGGCCGAGTTCGAGGGCAAGACCGTCGTGGTGACGGGGGCCGGCGGCGGTCTCGGCACGGCCATCGTGGCGCTGATGGCGCAAAGAGGCGCCAAGGTCGTCGGTTGCGATCAGTCGAGCGAGGCGCTGAACAGTCCGCACCTTGCCTCCCGCCATGTCTTCGATCTTCTCGACAAGGCATCGATAGCGACGGCGATCGGCGCGATCCTCGACCGGGATGGTGTGCCCGACATTCTCGTCAACAATGCCGGCTGGACGCGTGCCGAGACGATTTCGGCGCTCGATCCCGACAGAATAGAGCAGGAACTCGATCTCAACCTGACTGGCGTGATGAATTTCGCCGACCCGCTGGTCAAGGCGATGGCTGGCCGCGGCTCGGGCAGCGTCGTCTTCATCTCCTCGGTCAACGCCGTCGCGCATTTCGGCAATCCGGCCTATGCCGTCGCCAAGGCCGGCATCAACGCCTATGCCAAGGCGATCGCCGTCGAGCTCGGCCGCAGCGGCCTGCGCGCCAATGTCGTCTGCCCCGGATCGATCCGCACCGCCGCCTGGGACCACCGCCTTGCCAAGGATCCCGAAATCCTCGGCAAATTGCAGCGGCTCTATCCGCTCGGCCGCATCGTCAACGCCGCGGAAGTGGCGGAAGCCGTCGCCTTCCTTGCGTCCGATCGCGCATCGGGAATAACAGGCGTGGTGATGCCCGTGGACGCGGGACTGACCGCCGGCTGCCTGCCCTTCATCGACGACATATTGGGAGCGTGAGCATGACCGATGTCGAGTTTCGCGATCTGTCGAAATCCTTCGGGCAGCACAAGATCCTCGAGAACATCAGCCTCGATATCAAGAGCGGCGAGTTCGTCGTCCTCGTCGGCCCGTCCGGCTGCGGCAAGTCGACCTTGCTGCGCATGCTGGCCGGCCTGGAGACGATCACCTCCGGCGACCTGTTGATCGGCGGCGTGCGCGCCAACGCGCTGCCGCCACAGCAGCGCAACATCGCCATGGTGTTCCAGTCCTATGCGCTGTTTCCGCATCTGAAGGCAGCTGACAATATCGGCTTTGGCCCGAAGATCCGCGGCGAGACGCGCACGGTGATCGATGAGAAGGTCAAGAAAGCGTCCGGCGTCCTCAATCTCTTCTCCTATCTCGACCGCTATCCCCGCCAGCTGTCGGGCGGCCAGCGCCAGCGCGTCGCCATGGGCCGCGCCATCGTGCGCGAGCCGTCGGTGTTCCTGTTCGACGAGCCGCTGTCCAACCTCGACGCGCAATTGCGCGTGCAGATGCGCGTCGAGATCAAGGCGCTGCACCAGCGGCTGAAATCGACGATCGTCTACGTCACCCACGACCAGATCGAGGCCATGACGATGGCCGACCGCATCGTCGTGATGGACCGCGGCAGAATCCAGCAGGTCGGGGCGCCGCTGGAACTCTATGACAGGCCTGCCAACAAGTTCGTCGCCTCCTTCCTCGGCTCGCCGTCGATGAGCTTTGTGTCCGGTTCGCTCAAGACGGCGCTTGAGAAAACCTGGTTCGAATCGGCCGGTGGCGGGCGGCTTGCGCTTGCCGGCAAACAGGTGCCGGCGGACAGCGCGGTGGAGGCTGGCATCCGGCCCGAGCATTTTGTCATCGGCGAGGCTGTCGACGCGATGGCGATCAGGGTGGATGTCGTCGAGCCCACCGGCTCCGAAACACATGTCTATGGCGCTATCGGTGCTGATACGGTACGCGCCGTGTTCCGCGACAGGGTGCCGGTCAGGCCGGGAGACCTGCTGCCGGTCTCGGTCGACCCCGGCAACATCCATCTGTTCGACAAGGCAACGGGCCTGCCTCTATGAGAATAGCAGCATGAAGACGCCGGCCGACATCATCACGCGGCTGCAGCTGATGTCGCAGGACGGAACGAAGTCGGATCGCAAGCTGGCCGGCTTCGTGCTGGCAGACCTCGATTTCGTTTCCAAAGCGGCGATTTCGGAAATTGCCTTGCGCGTCGGTGTCAGCGAGCCGACGGTGACGCGGTTCTGCCGCAACCTCGGCTGCGAGGGCCTGCGCGACTTCAAATTCTATCTGGCGCAAGCCATCGCCATCGGCGGCCAGTATCTGTCGCCGGAGCCGTTGAGCCGCGATGCCCGCGAACAGCGCATCGCTTCCGCCATCACCGAAGCGGCGATATCGGCCATCCAGCGCGCCAGCGAAAACCTCGACATGACGACGCTGGTCGCCGTCGCCGCACGCATCGCTGTTTCCGGTAATGTGCTGTGCATCGGCTCCGGTGGCATTTCGTCCATGATGGCGACCGAAATGCAGAACCGGCTGTTCAGGCTTGGCGTGTCGGTGCTGGCGCAGATCGACGGACAGTTGCAACGCATGTACGCCGCCGTTGCCACCCCCGACACCACGCTGATCGCCTTCTCCGTCTCCGGCTATGCCAGATCGGTCATCGATGCGGTGCAGGTCGCCCAGCAATATGGCGCCACCACGATCGCCATCACCCCGCCGGACTCCGCACTCGCCAAGGTCGCCGACACGGTCATCCATTTCCAGTCGCTCGAGGATGGCAATATCTACAAGCCGACATCGTCTCGCTATGCGCTGCTGTCGATCGTCGACATGATCGTCACCTCGGTCGCCGAGACGCGCGGACCAAGGGTTTTGGAGAATCTGCGCCGCATCAAGCAGAGCGTGAACACGTTGAAAGTCGACGATCCGCGTTTGCCATTGGGCGATTGAGCCCCTGCGGCCAAGGACATCAGGACTGGCGGCCGAGCGCCTCGATGCTTTTCGCCAATTTCGCCGGATCGCCTTCAATGCGCACGGTCTTCAGCCGCGCGGTGCCGCCGGCGACAACCGAGACAGCGGACCCGGGCACGCCCAGAGCCTTGGCCAGCAGCTTTTCGAGCGCATGATTGGCGGCGCCGTTTTCCGGCACGGCGCGGACGCGCGCTTTCAGATGGCTTCGCCCGTCCGCCGTGGCCTCGAAGCCTTCGAGCCTGTCCAGCGCAGCCTTTGGCGTCAGCCGGACAAACAGCTCGGCGCCGTTTTCGCGCAGGCGAAACGGCGTGCTCATAAGGTCATCCTGCTCACAGGATCAGAGGCGCCACCGTGGTGAGCAGAAACTGCCGCAGGAAGAACAGGATCAGAAGCAGGATGATCGGCGAGATGTCGATGCCGCCAAGGTCCGGCATGAAGCGGCGGATAGGCCGCAACGCCGGCTCGGTCAGCCGGTAGAGCATGTTGCCGATGCTGCCGACGAACTGGTTCTTCGAATTGACGACGTTGAAGGCGTAGAGCCAGGAAAAGATCGCCGAGGCGATGATGATCCACCAGTAGAGGTCAAGCGCCATGACGATTGTTTGAATGAGGGCGAGCATGCCGGTCTCCAATTGTTGCCGACATGTAGCCATTGCACGCGAAGCCGGCAAGGGCCGCCTTTCTGTGGAGCGCCAATACCGGCCCGGTCGGACTGTAGGGCATGTCGCCGACACCCCAACGAAGGCGCGAATACACAAAACCGGCAAGGGCCGCTTTCCGCCGGCGCCAGCTCGACGCTTGACGGCACTGGATTTCGGCAAACCTCCGCCTTGACAGGAAACCGCGGCGCCCGATAAATGCGCCCATCCGCTGGACGGGGCTGTAGCTCAGCTGGGAGAGCGCGTCGTTCGCAATGACGAGGTCAGGAGTTCGATCCTCCTCAGCTCCACCAGCGGAATAATTCTCCACGCTCCGCGCCAGATGCCCATCTCTGCGCCACATGCAGTCCGCGACGCTCGTCCCGGCTTGCCCCCGCGGTTGGCATTTGCTGTGCCAGCGCACCTTAAAAGGCCGCGCTACATCGCCTATTTCGCAATATCCGGCAAAACTTTTGTCAATTGGACTTATGGCGGAAGAGCTCGCTGATTGTTTCCGTTTTTTTTGGAAACCACCCCACTAAATTGACGTTACCAAATCAGTTTTTTCTGTGCGTTGTGACCAGGGCGTTTCGGCGGGGGCGACCGGAGACGCTATATCGATTTCGAGTCGAAATGAAAAATCCGCCTGCGGAAGCAAAGACGTGTCAATTCGCGACAATCTCGCTGCAAACCTTAGACGGCTGTGCAAGGACCATGCCTCCGTAAGTGCGGTATGCCGTGAGCTGCGCATCAATCGCACGCAGTTCGAACGCTATCTGCAAGGGCAGACCGTTCCCAACAAAGCTACCGCCAAGCTGATATGCGATTACTTTCGGATCGACGAAGCCGAACTGTACCAGGATCCCGGCGCACCCGAGCCGGCGATGCGTGGCCTGCCGCCGGTTTCCGAGAGCCTGTTCAACCAGATGATCCGCCCTCCGAGTCCTTCGATCGCGGGCGGCACCTATTTCACCTATTTCTCGATCCCGGGCCGCCTCGACCTCCTGATGCGCTCGGTGACCTTCGTGCGGCGCGAAGCCGAACTGGTCACCTTCCGAAGGGTCACCGGATGGTCGGAGCGCCGGGGGTCGACCTGGGCACGAGCGCGCGGCAATCACTATGGCGTGGCGATCTCGCGGCTGAACTGGATCTATTTCAGCGGCATCAATCGCCGCCAGACCGGAGAGCCCTCGCTGATCTCCGTGCAATGGGCTCCCATCTCCGAACCGGTGCTGATGGGCAAGGCCATGCTTCTGACGGAGGCCGGCCCGGCATTCGTGTCCGTCATCATGCGGCGCGACATTGCCAACATCCACCCAAGGGATGCCATCAGCATGGCGCATGTCATCAATCTCGACGATCCGGGCGTCGATCAACTGGTTGTCAGCCTCACCCGGGACGGGTTGGGCTAACCCCTCGGATCGCCGTGTCTTACGCCAAATAAGAATAAGCGTACGCGGATAAAGCGTATGCCAACGATTGTCTACTCTGTATGTGAATAAAATCGATATTTTACACTTTAATGCCAGGAAAGATAATCCACGGGTCAGTCTTAGGCTCGTGGTTTTACTATAATTTTAACAAACCATTAACTCTTCCGACCTTACCTTTCTTCACGCGGATCCCGTTCCGGGGGTCTTTCAACGGATCCCAAATTGGGGTCAGGAAAGGGATGAAAATGGCCAAGAAAGTGACCAATGCTCCGAAGCTGACGATTGCCGCCGGCACGCAGACCGTCTTCTTTTCGCAGGGCATGCACTACAACAAACGCTGAAGCCGTTCTGCGCCGACGAGCGTCTTGCTTGTCGGCGCCTCGGCTCCGCAGATGGCAACCAGCTTCATGAAAATGCGCTCTTCGAAAACGCTTGTTTTCTACCCCGGACCGAACAAGGTCACGGCATGCAACTTCCTGACCAGAAGCGTGTTTGAATGCAGCCCCGAGATGGTCGGCCTTCTCGCATCGTGGGACAAATGGGCATCGACGGCGGACATTGCCCGCGCCCATGGATGGTCGAAGTCCGAGTTGAAGGCTGTCGTTCCCCAGTTGCTCGATTTCTCCGCGCTGGTCACAGCCGGATCGCCTCTCGCCGAGCAGGAGGAACAGTTTTCAGGACAATGGAGTTGGGGGCTTCCGACGGCGCTGATGCATTTCTGCGTCCAGGACAGCGAATACATGACCATCGAGCAAGCGGAAGAGCGGCAGATAGAACGCGCCGGCCATACGCCGCAGCCGAACCTCATGCTCAAGAATTCCGCAGGCGCCATCCAGCTGCCTAATGCACTGGAAGACAATGAACTTCTCAGCTTGATGGCGCGGCGCCGCACCAACCGCACGGCGGCTCAGCCCACCATCACGGCCAAACAGCTTTCCGATTGCCTGTTCGCAGGGCTCGGCATCATCGGCGAGACCGCCAATTGCGTTGGCACCCTGCCGCTCGGCATGACCCCTTCAGGCGGCGCGCGAAATCCCTATGAGGCCTATGTGGTCGCGCTCGGCGTCGATGGCCTCGAACCCGGTGTCTATCACTATTCCGCCGCGGATCACGACCTTGGCAGGATTTCCGCAAACCATCTGCCGAAAATCTCCGAACTGGTCGGCGGACAGGAGTGGGCCGACGCCATGCCGTGCCTTGTCCTGCTTTGCGCCAAGCTCGATCGCACGATGTGGAAATATGAGGACGCCAACGCCTATCGTGTCGTGCTGATCGAGGCCGGCCATATCGGCCAGAACATCATGCTGGCAGCGACCAATCATGGCCTGTCGGCATGTCCGACAGCCGCGCTCAGCCATTCCGCCATCAAGCGGCTGCTTGGTCTCGACAGTTTCACCGACGCACCGATCTATGCCTTGACCCTCTCGACGCCGGAAAGAGATCCGTCCACGGCGGGCCAGTCCATCAATTAGCCGACCAACTATGTGCATCACAGCCAATAACGCGTTCCCTAGGGTATAACCAGAGACAGGAGCAGCACGTGCCAAATCAATCCTTACGCCAGTCGGAAATCGATAGCCTTCAATATATTTCGTCGATGACCAATGAGCTCGTGCAGATGGCCGAAGCAAGCCGTTTTCCGATGATCTCCTATCTGCTGGGCATGGCCTATGCAGAGGCCTTCGACGTTCTTCGCGGCGCACGGCCGGCCAGGCATGCGCAGCTCAGCGGCAACCCGCTGCACCCCAAGGCGCAGGCAAAGGACACTCGGGCCGCCCAGCCACGGAGAGCGTAGCGACATGCAATCGTCAGCCGCATGCGCGGTGGCCGGCTCGACCTCCCGGCCAAACCGCTGGGAGACGCTGTGCGCGTTGCAAAGCCTGCTGCCGTTGCTGAAGAAGGCCGCGACGGACCTGCGCCGCGCCGACATGGTCTACTGGTTCGAGCAGGCCGATGCCGAGGTCGCCAACATCATCAGGGGCCACCCCTCCGATGCAACCGCAATCCCGGCCCTGATTGCATCCTGCCCGCAGGACCGGCATCCGGTCGCTCAAGCTTGATGCATGTCGCCCGCCAAAACGCGACGCGTTCATTGGCGCCGCTGAAAATGCTCTGATCACCAGTTTTTCAATTTCAGACCGGAACCTATTGCGCGTCTGGAATGCCCAGGGGACCTGCACATGAACATGATAGCCAACATTAGAAGCGTCGATGCCAGGGAAAGCGTTTTCAGCCGGCTCGACGTCTTGGTCGCCAGGCGGCCGCCATCGCCTGACGCCGCGCGGGTCGAGGCCCGCCAACTCGTCTCGACGGCGATTGCCGACAGCTGCCAGGCCGACAGTCTCTGGGGTACAGTGGACGCTTTCCACGCCCATTTCGACTTCATGATGCAGACCATCGAGATCAACGGCGCCGATGACCCGGGCCTCGGGCCCTTGCGCACGAAATGCCGTTTCTATCTCGAACAGGTCGAGGCCCTGAGTCTGTCACTGGCCTATTGACAGGCCGGCCCGAACAAATTCGGTCCTAGAGCAATTCCAGGAAAAGTGTGAAACGGTTTTCCCGGGAAAACGCAGAGCGTTTTCCCTTGGAATTGCGTCAAACCAAAGAATTAGAGCAGTTAGCCGTTTCCGTGAAACGGTGAACTGCTCTAGTTGCGCAGGCTGAACACGAACGGCGCTGTACGGCTCAGACGCGAGCCGAGTTCCGGTGGCGGTTTCGGCACCGTGGCGCCTTGCAGCACGGCGAGCGCCGCACGGTCCAGATCCGCATCCCCCGAGGAACGAGAGAGCCTGGCAGACAGGACCCGGCCGGACGAGTCGACCGTGAATGCGACATATGGCCTGCCCTCCACGCGTCGGGCCTTGGCAGAGCTGGGATAGCGTGTGTGCCGCTTGATCCAGGCGCCCAGACGGGAGTCCCATTTGCTGGAGTCGCCGGAGCGAGACGTCGATTCCGCCGCCTTCGGCGCGGCGGTCTTGGCCGCGGGCCGTGCGTCGGCGCTGGCGAAGGTTGCCGTCTTCGGCGGAGCCGCCTTCTCCTTCTTAAGCCGCGGCTTGGGCTTCTCGACAGGCTTCTTCGCCTTGGCCTCGACCGGTTTCTTGTCTTTGACAATTTCGACCGGTTTCGGCTGCGGCAAGGGAATGACGACGTCTGGCGTGACAGCCTCGACCACATCCGGGATGACCTCATCCGGCGGCGGCTGATCGACCTGTTCGGCCGTTTCGGCCTGGGTAGGTTCGGTCGGGGTGGGTTCGGCCTCGTCTGGCGCGACCGCTTCCGGCGGCTCGACAACCGGCTCCGCCTTTTCGACCGGTTCTTCACGTGTCGGCTCGGTCGTCGGTGTCGGTTCGGTCTGATCTGGCGTCACCGCGTCCAGCGCGGCGACCTGCTCTTCCACGGCCGGCATCACCACCATCGGTGCCATCTCGATCATCTGCGCGGGGGGTGGACCGCCATCCGCTTCGGTGACCATTGTGAGGTTCTGCACTGCATAGGCGACCGCGACATGGGCTCCAAGGACCAGCGCGGCAGCACCGGCCCACAAGCCAAGGTCGCGCCAACCGAAGCGCGACAGCTGGACCGAGGGCACGGCGACCGCTTGCGTCATGGCGCCGCCGCACCAGTGGCTGCGGGCGCCGGGGCATTGGACGCGGGAGCCGTCTCCAGGCCGACCAGCGCGATCTTCAGATAGCCGGCACCGCGCAATAGATTCATCGCCTCCATCAGGTCGCCATAGGCGACCGCCTTGTCGGCGCGCAGGAAGATGCGTGTCTGCTTGTCGCCCTTGGTCTTGGCGTCCAGCGTCGTGGCGAAAGCCGGGCGCGGCACGCTGTCATTGCCGATCGCCAGCGTCAGATCGTCCTTCAGCGTCAGGAACAGCGGTGTCTCGGGCCTCGGCGCGGGCGTTGCGGTCGAACCAGGCAGGTCGACATTGACATCCACCGTGGCCAGCGGTGCCGCGACCATGAAGATGATCAACAGCACCAGGATGACATCGATGAACGGGGTGACGTTGATCTCGTGGCTTTCCTCGAGATCGTCATCAATGGTCTGTCGGATTCTGCTTCCCATGGCGCTACTCCGCCGCCAGTGGCGTTGCCGGCGCGACGGTGCGGAAGTCGAGGTCGCGGCTGACCAGCCGTTCGACCCCGGCGGCAGCATCGGCGAGGATCTGCCGATAGCCGGCTATCGAGCGGGCAAAGACGTTGTAGATGACGACGGCCGGTATGGCCGCGACCAGGCCCATCGCGGTGGCCAGCAGCGCTTCGGCGATGCCCGGCGCGACCACAGCGAGATTGGTGGTCTGCGCCTGCGAGATGCCGATGAAGGCGTTCATGATGCCCCAGACAGTGCCGAACAGGCCGACGAAGGGCGCGGTCGAGCCGATCGTCGCCAGCACGCCGGTGCCGCGCGACATGCGCCGCGCCGCCGCCGCCTCGATGCGCGACAGGCGCGACGTGACCCGTTCCTTGAGGCCGTCGCCCGAGACATGATCGAGCGCGCCGGCCGAGAGTGCGGTCTCCTCCTCGGCCGCCCGCACCAGCAGCGCGCCGGGACCGCCGCTGCGGTCAAGGGTACGGCTGGCCTGCTTCAGCGTGGCGGCCTCGCCGATCGCCCGCACGGCGCGACGAATGCGCAGCTTGCCGCCGAAAAGCTCCAGCGACTTGGCCAACCATATCGTCCAGGTGACGAGGGAGGCAAAGGCCAGCCCGATCATCACCGCCTTGACGACAATGTCGGCCGCCATGAACATGCCCCATGGCGACAGATCATGCGGCAAGGTCAACTCCATCCCCGTCGAAGGTCCGGCCTCGGACGGCGCGGCCGTGTTCGGCTGGGTGCCTGGCTGCGAAGGCGCCATCGTGGCCGGCGGAGCGCCCGCCGGTGCGGCGGGTGCGGGTGCAATCGGCGCTGGGGCCGCGGGAGCAGCCGGGGTGGGGGATTCGACCGCCGGCGCGGCACCGGCGGGTTGCTCCTGGGCCATCGCGCTGCCGGCCGACAGGATGACGGATGCGACCAACGCCGCCAACAAACCAGTTCTCGACAACAGCTTCTTCCTTGTTCTCACAGCGGCCTGCCGCCTTCTATTTCCCGCCGCCGCATCAGATATTGTCACTGCACATAGCCGACAGGCTGGCCGGTGACGGGGTGCGCGAACACGCCCATCTCCACACCGAAAATGCCTTTCAGCACATCGCTGCGCATGATTTCGCCTGGCGTGCCGCGCGTCAGCAGCTTGCCGTCCTTGAGCGCGATCAGTTCGTCGCAGTAGCGCGCCGCCATGTTGGGATCGTGCAGCACGACGACGACACATAGGTCGCGTTTGCGGCTGAGCTCCTTGACCAGCCCGAGCACCTCGACCTGATGGGCGATGTCGAGTGCCGAAATCGGCTCGTCGAGCAGCATGACGCCGGCGTTCTGCGCCACCAGCATGGCGAGCCAGGCGCGTTGGCGCTCGCCGCCCGACAATTCGTCCACCAGCCGGTCGGCAAAACCCTCCATATCGGTCAGGGCCAGCGCCTCCTCGACATGCTGCCTGTCCTCGGCGCGGAAACGGCCAAGCGCGCCATGCCAGGGATAGCGCCCGAGCGTCGCCAGTTCGCGCACGGTCAGGCCGGTCGCCGCAGGCGTCGTCTGCGGCAGATAGGCAAGCGCGCGGGCAAATTCGCGGGCGCCCCATTGCGGCAACGGACGTCTGGCGAAAGTGATGGCGCCTGAACTCGCCGGCTGCTGGCGCGCCATGAGCTTGATAAGCGTCGACTTGCCCGAACCATTGTGGCCGATCAGCCCATAGACGCGCGAGCGCTCCAGTTCGAGCGAGACCGGACCGAGCAGCGTCCGCTCGCCGACGGCAAAGCGCACCGCGTCGATATGGAAGGCAGTCTGGGCATCAATTCCAGCCATGCTCATGGCTTTTCTCCAGTGCGGCCGCCCGCATTTCCAGATTCCGGCATTTCGACGGGTCGTGCCCGGTTGACTATGAAACATGACCTTACTAGTCAACATTGAAGATGACTGCAACGATCAACAAATCGGCGCGACCGGCAATATCGGCACGAAATTTGGAAACAGGGGGCGCACCAGATGATTTCAGGACATGGACCGATTTGGCGGAACCGGATAGCGCGCAAGCGCCTGCTGATCGCAACGGTGTCGCTGCCGGCCCTGCTTGGCTGCGGCCATGCACTGGCCCAGGAGACGGTCACCACCACCCTAGACCCGATCAAAGTCCAGGAACGTGTCGAAAGCGCTTTCGGGCCGGTCAAGGGCTACGTTGCCACAAAGGGCTCCACCGGCACCAAGACCGACACGCCGCTGATCGAGACGCCGCAATCGATATCGGTCATCACCAGGGACCAGATGGAAGCGCAGGCCGTCGACAGCCTGAACAGCGCGTTGCGCTACACACCCGGCGCCACCGGCAATCTCTACGGCACCGACAATCGCGGCCTCGGCCTGCAGTTGCGCGGCATTTCGAACGCCAGCGGCGTCTTCTACAGGGACGGGCTGCAGCTCAAGGAGAGCAATTTCACCCTGTTCACCGCACTCGATTCCTATGGCGCGGAACGCTACGAAGTGCTGCGCGGACCGGCGTCGGTACTTTATGGCCAGGCAAGCCCCGGCGGCATCATCAACTATGTCAGCAAGCGGCCAACCGAGGAAAACCTGCGCGAGGTCGAATTCGGTGGTGGCAGCTTCAACCGGTATGAAGGCAAGTTCGATTTCAGCGGCGCGGTGAACGCCGACAAGTCGCTGCTGTTTCGTCTCACCGGTGCCGCTCACATGGGCGACACGCAGACCGATTTCGTCAAGGACGACCGCATCTTCATCGCGCCGGCGATCACCTGGCAGCCCGATGCCGACACCAGCCTGACCATCCTCGCCAACTATCAGCGCGATCGCTCGGGCTGGGCGATGCAGTATCTGCCTGCCTACGGCACGGTCATACCGGGCAAGGACGGCAAGTACCTGCCGAACAGCATGTTCGTCGGCGAACCCGGCTTCGACTCCTACAACAACGACCAGGCTTCGATCGGCTACGAATTCGACCACCGTTTCAACGAAACCTGGCAGGTTCGGCAGCATGCCCGCTACGTCCACCTCACCCACACCGAGGAGGGCGTCTTTGGTGGCGGGCTGACGGACTCGAACGGCCTGGAACCTTCAAGCGGCGACTACTACCGTTATGCAGATGCCGGCGGCACCAAACTCAGCGGCGTCACCATCGACAACCAGGCACAAGCCGATTTCGACACCGGGCCGCTCGCCCACACGCTGCTCGTCGGCCTCGACTACAAACGCTATACTTACCGCGACTATGCCTCGGAAGGGACCGTCGAGGACGGTTTCAACGTCTTCGATCCGATTTACGGGTACCCGATCACCGATCTGACGCCCTACACCGATACCGACACCACCCAGCAGCAGGTCGGTCTCTATGCGCAGGACCAGGTAAAGCTCGGCAACTGGCGGCTGACCCTTGGCGGCCGCCAGGATTGGTCGGACGCCAAGGTCTACGACAATCTGGCCGGCGGCTACATTCCCGAGCAGAAGGACAACGCCTTCACCAGCCGGGCGGGGCTCGTCTATCTCGCCGACAACGGGCTTGCGCCCTATGTCAGCTACTCCGAATCGTTCCAGCCCGTGGCCGGCGCCGACAGCGACGGCAATCTGTTCGTGCCCGAGACCGGCAGGCAGTACGAGATCGGGCTGAAATACCAGCCGACCGGCTGGAACTCCTTCATTACGGCATCGGTTTTCGACCTGACCCGGCAGAATGTCGTGCGTTCCGGTAATGAGGGCTCACCCAACGATCTGTTCCAGACCGGTGAGATCCGTTCGCGCGGCGTGGAACTGGAAGCCGTGGCGAGCCTGGATGCGGGCCTCGATCTGAGAGCGGCCTACACCTACCTCGACACCAGGATCACCAAGGCGACCGCTGTCGAAGACGTCAACGGCGTCTGGGTCAGCAACGAGGGCAACATGCCCTTCGGCGTGCCGGCCCATTCCGCATCGCTTTGGGCCAATTACACCTTCATGAGCGGCAAGCTCGAAGGTCTCGGCCTCGGTGCCGGCGTCCGCTATGTCGGCTCGACCTATGGCGACGACGCCAACAGCTTCAAGGTTCCGTCGGTCGTGCTCGCCGACGCGGCGGTGCATTACGCCTGGCAGAACGCCACGCTCAGCCTCAATGCCAGTAATCTGTTCGACAAACGCTATGTCGCCTCCTGTTTCTCCTCGGGCTTCGGCTGCTTCTACGGCGAAGGCCGCAGGATCAACGGTTCGGTGAAATACACATGGTAGAAGCAATGTGGCGGGCCGGCCCAAAATGGCGGCGCTGACACGGCGCCAGTATCTTGCCGGCCTCGCCGCGACCGGCCTCGCTTTCCCGGGCGGCATGGCACGCGCGGCACCTGCCCGCGTCGTCTGCCTGGAATGGACATCGGCCGAACTGGTGGTCTCGCTCGGCCTGTCGCCGCTCGCCGTCGGCGACACCAGGGGTTATGGCGACTGGGTGCAGGGCCCGGCGCTGCCGCAGGCCACCATCGACCTGGGATCGCGCAGCGAGCCCAATCTCGAACTGCTTCGGGAACTGCGGCCCGACCTGATCGTCGGCGCCTATGGCTATGGCTTGGACGAGAACAGCTTCACCAGATTGGCGCCGACCTTCAACGTGCCGTTCTACAGCGGCAAGGCTCCACCTTACGCGCAGGCGCAACAGGTGACGCTGCAGCTTGGCGACATGCTTGGCCGCAGGACGGAAGCAGAAAACCTTGTCGGGCGCACCGAAGCCTCGATCGCCCAAGCGCGTGCCAGGCTGGAGCGGGCGGTGCAAAAACCGGTCTGCGTCGTCAGCATGTTCGACGATCGCCATGTCCGCGTCTACGGCGCCGGCAGCCTGCTGCAGGATGTCCTCGACCGGCTCGGCCTCGTCAACGCCTGGACCGGCGCCACCAATGAATGGGGTTTTTCGACGGTCGGCATCGAGGAACTGGTCGCCGTCGGCGAGGCGCAACTGATCTCGCTCGATCCGATCCCGCCGCACGTCAGGATCAGGATTGCCCGCAGCTCGCTCTGGGCCAATCTGCCCTGCGTCCGGAACGGCCAGGTGCGGACCATTCCGCCAGTCTGGCCGTTCGGCGGTCTCACTGCTGCCGCGCGTTTCGCCGAATTCGTGGCAGCGGCATGATCGCTCAGGCAATGTCCCTGCCGCGACAGCGCGACGGCATCGGCGCGCTCATCCTGCTGGTGGCCGTGCCCGCGGGCCTGGCACTGATGCTGACCATCTTCGATCTCATCAACCTTTTCCCGACGCACCTGTGGTGGCAGGCGCTCACCGCTCCCGACACATCCGATCCAGCGCAGTTGCTGTATCGCTATGCCTTCCTCCCGCGTGTCGCCGTCAGCATGCTGGCCGGCGCGGCACTTGGTCTCGCCGGTGTCATCATGCAGCATGTGCTGCGCAACCCGCTGGCCGAGCCGACCACGATCGGCACCAATGCCGGAGCGAGCCTCGCTTTGGCGGCCGCCACCCTCTACGCACCATGGCTGCTGGAAGGCGGCCGCGAAGGCGTGGCGCTGGCTGGCGGCGCGCTCGCCACATCAGCCGTTTTCGCACTGGCGCGCGGGCGCAGCTTTTCGCCAGTGTCGATCATCATCGCCGGCCTCGTCGTCAGCCTCACTTTCGGCTCGGCCGGCGCGCTGCTGATGGCGCTCAACCGCGAATACACCGAGGAGCTGTTCATCTGGCAGAGCGGCTCTCTGGTGCAGAATGGCGACGCGGCGGTCCTTGTTCTGGCGCCATGGCTGCTGGCCGGCATCTGCGCCGCGCTCCTGCTCTGGCGACCGCTACGCCTGCTCGACCTCAGCGACGACGGCGCGGCATCGCTCGGCACCCGGCCGGCCGTCATCCGCCTTGCCGGCATGACAGTCGCCGTCTCGCTCAGCGCGCTGGTCGTCGCCGAGGTCGGCGTCATCGGTTTCGTGGCACTCGCCGCCCCGGCGCTGGCGCGGCTGGCCGGAGCGCGCACGCTTGGCCGCCGTCTGGTCTGGTCGCCGCTGGTCGGCGGTGCCCTGCTCTGGCTCACCGACCGCCTGGTGCAGCATCTGCCGTTCACCGGCGAAATCCCCGCCGGCACCGCGACCGCTTTGCTCGGCGCGCCGCTGCTGCTGTTCCTGTTGCCGCGAATGCGAACCACCCCCGAAAGGCAGGCCGACATGGTGTCGTCGATACGCCTGCCGACAAACGGCCTGCCGTTGATCGCGGGCCTGCTGGCGCTCATCCTCGCGGTTGTCCTCGCCATCGGCTTTGGCCGTGGCGCAGGCGGTTGGCACTGGATCGCATCCGCGGATTTGACCGAGCTGCTTGCCCTGCGCGCGCCTCGCGTCGTCGTCGCCCTGTCGGCGGGCGTCCTGCTCGCCGTCGCCGGCACGCTGATGCAGCGCATGACCGGCAACCCGATGGCCGCACCCGAGGTCCTGGGCATTTCCGGCGGCGCCTCTTTCGGCGTGCTGGCGCTGCTGCTGCTCAGCGACAGCTTCGACCGCTCAACAATGCTCGGCGCGGCCTTGGCGGGCGCCTTGCTGGCGCTGACGATCGTCGTGCTGGTCGGGCGACGCAATGCCCTGTCGCCGGAACGGCTGCTGCTTGCCGGCGTCGCCGTTGCGACGGTCGCGTCCGCCTTCGCCGCGCTGCTTCTGGCCAGCGGCGATCCGCGCATGGACTTCCTGCTCGCCTGGCTGTCGGGATCGACCTATCGCGCAACGCCAACGGATGCCTTCACCGCCGCAACGGTCGCGGTCACCGTCCTCGCGCTGGCGCCGCTGACCGCGCGCTGGCTCGATATACTGCCGCTCGGCGAAACCGCCGCGCGTGGCCTTGGCCTGCGACTGGGACGCGTTCGCGCCACATTGCTTGCGCTCACCGCATTGGCCACCGCAACCGCGACATTGGTCATCGGCCCGCTGAGCTTCGTCGGCCTGATGGCGCCGCACCTCGCACGCATGCTCGGCTTCCGCCGCGCCGTGCCGCAGCTTCTGGCCTCGGCCATGACAGGCGGGCTGATCCTCGTTGCCGCCGACTGGGCAGGGCGGACGCTGATCTTTCCCTGGCAAGTGCCGGCCGGCCTCATCGCCGCCTTCGTCGGCGGCCCCTATTTCATGGCGCTGATGTGGAAAGGCAGGCAATGAAGTCCGTCCTGGCATATTGCCGCCCTTGCGCTGCCGATTGTAAGCAGCGCCCACCGATGACGGCCGGCGCGCTCACCGCGCCCGCCAAGACAGCTTGCGGTTCACCTCGATGATCAGACGTTTCCTTTCCTACTACGCGCCCTGGAAGGGGCTGTTCGCGCTCGACTTCTCCTGCGCGGTGCTGGCCGGCCTGCTTGAACTCGGCTTTCCCATGGCGGTCCGCACCTTCGTCGACCAGCTGCTGCCGCAGCAGGACTGGACCTTGATCATCATCGCGTCTGCCGGGCTGCTGGTGATCTACCTGCTCAACACCGTGCTGATGGCGGTCGTCACCTATTGGGGCCACATGCTCGGCATCAACATCGAGACCGAGATGCGGCGCAAGAGTTTCGACCATCTGCAGAAGCTGTCGTTCCGCTTCTACGACAACCACAAGACCGGCCATCTCGTCGGCCGTGTCACCAAGGATCTCGAGGAAATCGGCGAGATCGCCCATCACGGCCCCGAGGACCTGTTCATCGCCATCATGACCTTCGCCGGCGCCTTCGTGCTGATGTTCACCGTCAACATGCATCTGGCGCTGATCACGGCGGTGATCGTACCGCTGATCGCCTGGGTGACGATGCGCTATGGCGACCGCATGGAGCGCAACTGGCAGGCGCTGTACCGGCGCGTCGGCGATTTCAACGTCCGCATCGAAGAGAATGTCGGCGGCATGCGCGTCGTCCAGGCCTTCGCCAATGAGGAGCATGAGCGCACGCTGTTCGCGCATGACAACCAGCGCTACCGCCAGACCAAGCTCGACGCCTACCGCATCATGTCGGCCAGCAATTCGCTGAACTATATGGGCATAAGGCTGATCCAGCTCGTGGTCATGATCGCCGGCAGCTATCTCGTCATCACGGGAGGCCTCAGCAATGGCGGCTTCGTCGGCTTCCTGCTTCTGGTCGGCGTCTTCGTACGGCCGATAGAGAAGATCAACTCGGTGATCGAGACCTATCCCAAGGGTATTGCCGGCTTCCGGCGCTACACCGAGCTACTCGACACCGAACCCGACATTGCCGACCGGCCAGGTGCCGTGACTGTGGGCGGCCTCAAGGGCGACATCGAATACCGCGGCGTGAGCTTTGGCTATGGCGACGGCAAGCCGGTGCTCAGGGGTATCGATCTCACCATCCACGCCGGCGAAACCATCGCCTTCGTCGGCCCGTCCGGCGCCGGCAAGACCACCATGTGCTCGCTGCTGCCGCGTTTCTACGAGGTCAGCGCCGGCGCGATCAGCATCGACGGCATCGATATCAGGGACATGACGCTCGCCTCGCTGCGCGGCCAGATCGGCATCGTCCAGCAGGATGTCTTCCTGTTCGGCGGCTCGATCCGCGAAAACATCGCCTATGGCCGTCTCGGCGCCTCCGACGACGCCATCGCCGATGCCGCGCGGCGGGCGCAGCTCGACGGCATGATATCGGGCCTGCCGGCCGGCTATGACACGATCATCGGCGAGCGCGGCGTCAAACTGTCCGGCGGCCAGAAGCAGCGGCTGGCGATCGCCCGCATGTTCCTGAAGAACCCGCCGATCTTGATCCTCGACGAGGCGACGTCGGCGCTCGACACCGAGACCGAGCGCGAAATCCAGAAGTCGTTGGCCGAACTTGCCGAGGGCCGAACCACGCTGGTCATCGCACACCGGCTGGCAACGATCCGCGGCGCCGACCGCATCGTCGTCGTCTCGGAGTCGGGCGTCGTCGAACAGGGTTCGCACAGCGAACTGCTCCGCGCCGGCGGCATCTATCGGCGCCTGCACGACGCCCAGCATCTGGTGTCGTCGCGCTGATCCACTATGGTCTGCCAAAGCAGGGAGCCCCGGATGATCAAGGCAACGCCCTTCGATTTCCCTATGACGGCAGGCTGGTGGCCGAAAACACCGCACTGGTCGTCATCGACCTGCAGCAGGATTTCCTGTCGACGACAGGCTACTTCGCCAGGCAGGGCTATGACCCGTCGCCTCTAAGGGCGATCCTGCCGACGGTGAGCCGGCTGATCGCTGCCGCCCGCAAGGCCGGTGTCAGGGTCATCCACACCAGGCAGGGCTACCGGGCTGACATGGCCGACATGACGCCCTACGAGACATGGCGCCGCAAGCGCGCTGGGCTCGAAGGCACCGAAATCCTGCTGCGCTCTGGTCCAGGATTCCAGATCGTTCCGGAGATCGACGTCGCCCCGCAGGACATCATCGTCGACAAGACCTGCAACAGCGCTTTCACCTATACGGATTTCGAACTTGTGCTGCGCGCGCAAGGCATCACGCATCTGCTGTTTTCCGGATGCACCACGGATGTCTGCGTCCACACCACGCTGCGTGAGGCCTGCGACCGCAATTTCCAATGCCTGACGATTTCGGACGCCTGCGCCAGCGGCGACAGACAAGCGCACGAAGCAGCCCTTCACATGGTGACGGTTGAAGACGGCGTCTTCGGCGCGCTAACGGATTCGAGCGCTGTCATTGAAGGCCTGTCGCGGCTTGGCGACAGGCCCGAGGCAACAAAAGGCTGAAGAACTTCAGCCCGTTGCCCGCGTCTCCAATCCTGCACGAGACGCATATGCCCCAGGCTGGAATGCCTCGTGTTCGCGACGCGCCAGCGAATTGCGCAGCAGGGCGATCGTTTCCCGGCCGAGCGTTGCGATCTCGCGTGGCGTGTCGACGCCGACAATCATGAATTCATCGATCCCGAGGGCCGCATAGGCAAGCAGCGACAGGGCGGCCTGGGCTGGCGGCCCGGCAACATCGACCGCCTTGTGGCCGGAGGCGGAAGCACCTTGGTGAATCCCGACCGGAAGCGCAAAGCGCAGCTTGCCCGCCCGGCCATGCTCGGCGGCGGCACCGCGCACCCGCTCCATCAACTGCCGGATCTCGTCGATCGAGCCGGGCGCCAATTCGAAGACATCGGCATGCCGGCCGGCCACCTTGAGCGCCGTTCCGGATTGCCCGCCCATACGGATGACCAGGTCGGCGCCGTGCGGACCCTTGCGCGGCACATAGCCGCCCTTGATGCTGTAGAACGCGCCTTCATGGTCGAAGGGTCGGTCGTTCGACCACAGCCGCTTGAGCAGCACCAGATATTCATCGATGCGCTGCCAGATGACGGTGTGCCCGACCGGCCGTGTTTCGGCATCGTCGTCGCTCAGCGGCTCGCTGATCATCCTCAGCGCCAGCCGCCCGCCACTTTTCCTGTCGATCGACGCCAGTTGGCGGGCCGCCACGGTCGGTTCGACCACGCCCGCCCAATGGGTGAGCACGACTTCCAGCGACGAGGTGCGATCGAGCACCTGGGCCGCAAGATCCATGTTGGTCAGCAGTCCGGCCGAATCGTCGATGACGATCTTGCGGAAGCCGCCATCCTCGATCAGCCCGAGCTTGGTCGCGGTCTCGGCAAAGTCGTAGAAAAAGGGAACCGCGGCATCGGCGGTCTTACCGGGAATATGCGTGAACTCGATCGGCATTGCCATGTCCTCCGTGGTGTCGGGCGCGCGAAAGCACGCCGAGGATTCGGTTCATTCAACTCCGATTGCCTGAAAGCGGTGGGCAGCTAAGCCCGGTCGATCTGACGACTCAGGGAATAAGGCCCAGTACGACTGCCCCGGTGAACACGAACGCAAGGGCAAAGACGAGATAGGCGAAAGCCCCGGCATAGGCCGGGCGAAAGGCCTGGGCGTTGGCCGACCGCTGAGCGCTGCGATCCGTCTGGGCGTTCTGGATATAGGACATATCGACCTCCGTCTCGGCGGTTAATCTATAAAACTGGTAGACTTTGTCGATTGCTATTTTTTGGCTAAAGACAGAATAATTTTCTCCTATGATGCCGGTTGGTAGACACTTGCTTAGGGGGAGCGCTCGGACGGCCGATCCATATGGCGCGTCCGTTTGTGCTTCTGCGTCCGAATGGACCTATGGCCTTGCTTTCGCTGCGCTCAATTCGTGGATTGGCCGCCCGGCGCGGGCGCGGTAGCATCGCCCACCAGCAAAGCGAAATCGCCACACAGGGGCAGAAAAATGGGCACAAGACTGGCCGGCAAGGTCGCCATCATTTCGGGGGGCGCGACGGGAATGGGTGGAGCGACTTCGGAGCTGTTCGCCGCCGAAGGCGCCAAGGTGGCGATCATCGACCGCAACGGCGAGGCGGCCGCCGCAACCGCAGCGACAATCAGGGCGCGCGGCCATCTCGCCGAGCATTTTGTCGCCGACGTCTCCGACGAGGCACAGGTCGAAGCGGCCGTGAAGGGTGCTATCGAAAAACTCGGACCGGTCACCGTGCTGTTCAACCACGCCGGCACCATCGTGATAAAGCCCTTCCTGGAGACCACGGTGCAGGAATGGGATTGGCTGCATGCCGTCAATGTGCGCTCGATGTTCCTGATGACGCGCGCCGTTTTGCCGGGCATGATTGCGGCCGGCGGCGGCTCGATCGTCTGTACTTCGTCGATCTCGGCGGTGGCGGCGACTCCCAACGAAGTGCTCTACGACACCACCAAGGGCGCCTGCCACATGTTCGCCCGCGCCATCGCCGTCGAGTTCCGCGACCGCAACATCCGCTGCAACGCCGTCTGCCCCGGCTTCATCCGTACACCGCACGGCCTGCGCGAGGTCGCCGACCTCGGCAGGCTCGGCGTCGACGTCTCCGACGCGGCACTGGCCGCGCAGCAGGGCCGCATCGGCGAGCCGGAAGAGGTGGCGAGGGCAGCGCTCTACCTGGCCAGCGACGAGTCGAGCTTCGTCAACGGCACGCATCTGTTCGTTGACAATGGTTTTACGGCGATGTGAGGCTTTCCAGGGACAGGTTCTTCGGCCCAGGGACAGCTTGTCGCCCTTCCTCTACCCCGTCGATCGGGGGAGAGGAAAGGCACCAAGTCCTGCTCGTCTACCGTTCTTCCCGTCGAAACGGCTTGAGCAGCGCCGACGGTGCCGTCGCGTTGCGCGACATCACCGCCATGGCGACAATGGTGAAGATGAACGGCAGCATCAGGAACGCCTCGTAGGGGATGTGTCCGAGCCCGCTGGCCTGCATGCGCAGTTGCAGCGCATCGACGAAGGCGAACAGCAGCGCCGCCCCCGCCGAGCGCCACGGATCCCAGCGGCCAAACACGACCAGCGCGATCGCCACCCAGCCGCGCCCCGAGACGACGCCGAAGGTGAAGGCGTTGAACTGCGCCATCGACAGAAAGGAGCCGGCCAGCCCCATCAGCGCACCACCGAGGATGACCGCCTGGAAGCGCGTGGCGATGACACTGACCCCCGCCGAATCCGCGGCCCGCGGGTTTTCGCCGACCATGCGCACCGACAGGCCCCATGGCGTGCGGTAGAGCACGAAGGCGGCGAGCGGAATGGCCAGGATCGCCATGTAGACCAGCGCGAACTGGTTGAACACCGCCGTCCCGAGCACCGGGATGTCCGACAGAAGCGGGATCGGCAGTGTCTGAAACCCCTTGATGTTGGGCGGCACCGACTGCTGGCCGAAGATCAGCCGGTAGAGGAAATAGGCGAGGCCCGACGAGAACAGCGTCACGCCGATGCCGCAGACATGCTGGCTGAGGCCGAGCGCCACGGTGAACAGCGCATGCAGCGCGCCCATCAGCATGCCGGTCAGCACTGCCGCCAGCACGCCGAGCCACAGGCTGCCGCTGAGGCTGGCGGCGGTAAAGCCGGTCATCGCCGACAACAGCATGATGCCTTCGATGCCGAGATTGAGCACGCCAGCCCGCTCCGAGAACATTTCGCCGAGCGTCGCGAAAGCCAGCGGCGTGGCAATGCGGATGATCGCGGCCAGGAAGCCGACCTGGAAGATCTGTTCGAACACCGCGCTCATCGGGCAACTCCGACGCGGCGGATGCGATAGGCGGTGAACAGCAGCGCCACCAGCATGGCAAGCAATGCGGTGCCCTGGATGACGTCACTGAGGAAGGCCGGAACGCCGGTCGCCCGCGACATCGCCTCGGCGCCGGTCATCACGGCGGCAAGGAAGATCGCCGCCGGCACGACGCCAAGCGGGTTGAGCCGCGCCAGCATCGCAACGACGATGCCGGAATAACCGTAGCCCGGCGAGATGTCGCTCATCACCTGGAAATGCACGCCGCCGACCTCGCCGACGCCGGCCAACCCGGCCAGCGCGCCGGACAGCAGCGCCGTCGAGATCAGCACCCGCTCGACATGGATGCCGCCATATCTGGCGGCTTCCGGGTTTTCGCCGGTGACCCTGATCCTGAAGCCGAGCGTCGTGCGCACGATCAGGAACCAGATCAGCGGCGCCGCGATCAGCGCCGCGACGACGCCGAGATGCAGCCTTGTGCCTTCGAGCAGCACCGGAAAATTGGCCGAATCCTCGATCGGCGGCGAGATCGGATAGCCGCTGAAACTATCCTTCCACGGCCCTTCGATCAGCGCCATCAGCGCATAATAGATGACCGAGTTGAGCAGCAGCGAACTGACGACATCGTCGACCTTGAATTTAACCCGCAGCGTGGCGGGAACAAGCGCCACCGCCGCACCGGCGGCGGCACCGGCCACCGCCATCAAGACCATGGCGAGCGGTCCCGGCATCGGAATGGCGCCGACAAAGCAGCTGGCCAGCGCGCCGGCAAGCAATTGCCCTTCGGCGCCGATGTTCCAGAATTTTGCCCGGAAGGCGACCGCGACCGCCAGTCCGGTGAAGATCATAGGCGTGGCGCGCACCATCGTTTCGGTGATCGCGTAGCTGTCGCCCAGCGATGCCGTGAACATCACGCCATAGGCTTCGAGCACGCCGGCGCCGGCCAGCGCAATCAGGCCGCTACACAAGATGAGCGTTGCTCCGATCGCCAGCAATGGCAGAGCGAAGTTGAACCAGGCCGGCGTCGAGCTGCGGACCTCCAGGCGAAACATCAGCTGTGGCCCTCCGCCTTCGGTACAGTAGTCGAACCGATACATGAGGCGTTGGCGCCGCCCCTCATCCGCCTGCCGGCACCTTCTCCCCGTATAGTGACGGGGAGAAGGTGGATGGCTGCGGCCTTAGCGCTCTTCCTGCAACGTTCACAATTGGCGAAACCGTCGATGATAGCGCCCCTCTCCCCGTCACTATACGGGGAGAGGATGCCGGCAGGCAGGTGAGGGGCAGCGCTGACGGCCAAAGCAATGTGTTGTGGGCGATATCCGAGGAAGTCAGGCAACAGCATAATTCAAGCCACTCCCCTCCGCCCCGGTCATCATCAGGCCGAGCCGCGCGATCGTCGCATCGGCGCTGTCGAGCGTGCCGACGATGCGGCCCTCATACATCACCGCGATGCGGTCGCAGAGCACCAGCAGCTCTTCGAGATCCTCGCCAATGACGATGATGCCGCAGCCCTTGGCCCGCATGTCGAGGAACTTTTCATGGATGAAGCGGGCGGCACCGATGTCAAGCCCGCGCGTCGGCTGCGAGACAACAAGCACCTTCGGATCGAAGGCAAGCTCGCGTGCCAACAATGCCTTCTGCAGATTGCCGCCGGACAATGCGCCGGCCCGGGTCATCGGCCCAGGGCACCTGATATCATAGGCCTTGATCTGCGCCTCGGCAAAGGCGCGGATCGCATCCGGCTTGAGCAGGCCCTTGCTGCTGAACGCCGCGGTGCCGATGCGAGGCAGCACCATCGAATCGGCGAGCGGCAGATTGGTCACCAGCCCTGTGGTCATGCGGTCTTCCGGGATACGTCCGAGCCCGAGCGCCTGCACCTCGCGCGGCGAAAACCGCGAGACCTTTTGGCCGGCAATCGTCATCCGTCCGGCATCGGGCGCCCGCACGCCGGAGATCACCTCCGCCAGCGCCCGCTGGCCATTGCCCGACACCCCGGCAATGCCGAGGATTTCGCCGGCACGGACGGCAAGCGATACGTCGCGCAGCGGCGTGCCGGAATGATGCGAGGTCGAAATGCCGTCGAGTGTCAGCACATCAGCACCTGGCGTCGATGGCCCCCGCGCCGGCGGCACGATCTCATGGCCGCACATCAGTGTTGCCATCTCCGAGGATGTCGTGTTGGCGGGATCATCGACCCGGCCGGCGACGCGGCCATGCCGCAGCACCGTGCAGCGATGCGTCAGCGCCCGCACCTCGTTGAGCTTGTGCGAGATGAAGATGATGCCGAGACCTTGCGCCGCCATAGAACGCAACGCCGAAAACAGCCCGTCGACCTCGCTTGGCGCCAGCACCGCCGTCGGCTCGTCGAGGATCAGCAGCCTGGCGCCACGAAACAGAGCCTTGACGATTTCGAGCCGCTGCTGCTCGCCGACCGACAGCGCCGAGACCGGCAGGTTCGGGTCAAGCATCAGCCCATGCTGGCGGCCGATCTCGGCCAGCCGCGCCAGCCCGCCGGCGCGGTCGATCCGTCCTGTCTTGCCGGGGATGCCGATCAAAAGATTTTCCAGCACAGTCAGCCGCGGCGCGAGGTGAAAATGCTGGTGCACCATGCCGATGCCGGCGGCCAGCGCATCGGCGGAACTGGTGATTCGCACCGGCTTGCCCTGGATGAGGATTTCCCCAGCATCGGGCGCATAGGCGCCGAACAGCACATTCATCAGCGTCGTCTTGCCGGCGCCATTCTCGCCCAGCAGCCCGAGGATCTCGCCGGGTGCCACGCTGAGATCAACGGCCTCGTTCGCCTTGACGGCGCCGAAGCTCTTGGTGATGCCGCGCATTTCGATGAGGGGGGCGGGCAAGGGTGCTCCTGCGGCGAGATGGCGCGGTTCTTTCACGCTCCCCCTTGTGGGGGTGAGAAGTGTCCGCGCAGCGGGCGAAAAGCCAATTGCTTGGCTTTTCGGACTTCGAACGCCCCGAGCCTGTGAAGGGCCGGGCTGACAACTGGCGAGCCTGCCGGTCCCCGCTGCTTCGCAGCGTCCCAGCGTTCGCTGGCCTTTCATCGTGCCACTGGCACGATGAATTCGCCTGCGGCGAACCGGTCGCTCACCCCCACAAGGGGGAGGGTAAAGAATCAATCCGAAACCGGCGTATTCTCGTCCACATCCACCCGGAAATTGCCTTCGAGGATCTCGGCCTTCTTCTTCTCGACCAGCTCCTTGACGTCCGCCGGCAGCGTCTTGTCGAACTTGTGGTAGGGCGCCAGATGCGAGCCACCCTTGGCCATGCGCGAGAAGTCGCCATAGTCCTGCGCGGTGAAGACGCCGGCCCTGACCAGTTTGATCGCCTGCTCGACCGTCGGATACATATCCCAGACCGGCCCGGTGATGACCGTGTCGGGACCGAGGCTCGACTGGTCGGACATGTTGGAGATGGCAAGGATCTTCTTGTCCACCGCGGCTTCGATGACGCCAAAGCGCTCGGCATAGATGACGTCGACACCGGCGTCGATCTGCGCGACCGCCGCTTCCTTGGCCTTCGGCGGATCGAAGAAGGAACCGATGAAGGCGACCTTCTTCTTGATGTTGGGATTGACCTCCCTAGCGCCGGCGAAGAAGGCGTTGACCAGCCGGTTGACTTCCGGAATGCCCATCGCCGCGACGGCGCCGATCGTGCCCGACTTCGACATCTTGCCGGCGATCAATCCGGAGAGATAGGCCGGCTCGTGGATCCAGTTGTCGAAGACGCCGAAATTGGGTTCCGCCGGGCCGGCGCCGGAGCCGAACAGCCAGGCGGTCTTCGGGAATTGCTTGGCGGTGCGGCGCGATTCACGCTCGGCGGCGAAGGCATCGCCCAGCACCAGCTCATAGCCGCCTTGCGCATATTCGCGCATGACGCGGCTGAAATCGGCGGTCTGCACCTTCTCGGACCATTTGTATTCGATGCCGAGTTCCTTCTCGGCCCTCTGCAAGGCGACATGGATCTGGTTGTCCCACGGCTCCTCGATCGGCGTGGCGAAGATCGCCGCCACCTTCAGCTTCTTGTCCGCCGCGAAGGCTGCGCCTGGCAATATCGCTGCCGCCAAACCGAGCGCGCCCAGCTCCAGCACATTGCGTCGCGAAAGCCCTTCGCGTTTTATCTGCGATTTATTGTTCCGGTTTTCCATTGCATTCCCCTCTGTTCGACAGCCGTGTCGAGCCGGCTGTTCGTGAAAATGTCAGACGGGGAAGTATGGAACGACGCCAGACTTTTGTCCACGTGGTCAAATTTGAACCGCGCACCGGATTCTTGATCTTAGCCGGCCAAGCAAGGGCCGCCGATCAAACCCGTTCGAGCGCGATCGCGATGCCCTGGCCGACACCGATGCACATCGTGGCAAGCGCATAACGGCCGCCACGTTTGCGAAGCTCCAGCGCCGCCGTGCCGGAGATGCGGGCACCCGACATGCCCAGGGGATGGCCAAGCGCGATGGCGCCGCCATTCGGGTTGACGTGTTCCGCATCCTCGGCAATGCCAAGCTGGCGCAATACGGCGATGCCTTGCGAGGCAAAGGCTTCGTTGAGCTCGATGACATCGAACTGTTTTGGCGTCAGGCCAAGCCGCGCGCAGAGTTTTTGCGTCGCCGGCGCCGGGCCGATGCCCATGATGCGCGGCGCCACACCTACGGCGGCCCCGCCGAGAATGCGGGCGATCGGGGTCAGGCCATATGTCTTCACCGCCGCCTCGGAAGCGACGATCAGCGCCGCCGCCCCGTCATTGACGCCGGAGGCATTGCCGGCCGTGACTGTGCCGCCCTGGCGGAACGGCGTCGGCAGCTTGGCCAGCGCCTCGACCGTTGAGCCAGCGCGGGGGTGTTCATCCTTGCTGACAATGATCGCATCGCCCTTGCGCTGCGGGATGGTCACTGAGGTGATCTCCTTCGCCAGCCTTCCATTGGCTTGGGCCGCGACCGCCTTCTCCTGGCTGCGCACGGCAAAGGCGTCCTGGTCCGCGCGAGAGATGGCGAACTCCTCCGCTACGTTCTCGCCGGTCTCCGGCATCGAATCGACACCGTACTGCTTCTTCATCAGCGGGTTGACGAAGCGCCAGCCGATGGTGGTGTCGTAAATCTCGGCATTGCGCGAGAACGCCGTGTCGGCCTTGGGCATGACGAAGGGCGCCCGGCTCATCGATTCGACACCGCCCGCGACCATCAGCTCCGCCTCGCCGGCCTTGATGGCTCTGGCTGCGATGGTCAGCGCATCCATGCCGGAGCCGCAAAGGCGATTGACCGTCGAGCCGGGAATCTCTTTCGGCAGACCTGCCAGCAGCAGCGCCATGCGCGCCACGTTGCGGTTGTCCTCGCCGGTCTGGTTGGCACAGCCATAGACGACGTCGTCGACAGCCTGCCAGTCGATGCCGGGATTACGCTCGACCAATGCCATCAGCGGTATCGCGCCAAGATCGTCTGATCGTACCGAAGACAGCGAACCGCCGAAGCGGCCGATCGGTGTGCGGATGTAGTCGCAGATATAGGCCTCGGCCATGTCATGCAGCCTTTGCTTTTCCGGTTCCCTCATGCGCCGCCTTGGTGCGGGCCTGCAGGTCGCGCAATGTCTTGAGTTCGAGTTCGCTTGGCGCCGGTGTTTCGTCAAGCGCCTCTGCGAACTTAACCGCCCAGCCACAGGTGTCCTTCACCTGCTGGCGGGTCACGCCGGGATGCAGCGACACGACCGTGAATTCCTTGCTCACCGGATCCGGCTTCCAGATGGCAAGATCGGTGATCAGCAGCGTCGGGCCGGCGGTGTCTATGCCAAGCCGTTTTCGATGGTCACCACCCTCGCCATGGCCGAAGGAGGTGAAGAAGTCGATCTTCTCGACCATGCCGCGCTTGGTCTGCGCCATGGTGATGTAGATCTCCTTCGACGACGTCGCGATCTCCGGCGCGCCGCCGCCGCCGGGCAGCCGGGTCTTGGGATGGAAATAGTCGCCGATGATGGTGGTGTTGATGTTGCCGAACTTGTCGAGCTGCGCCGCACCAAGGAAGCCGATCGAGATGCGGCCGCCCTGCAGCCAGTAGCGGAACATCTCCGGCACCGCGACGGTGGTGATAGCGGTCTCGCACAATTCGCCGTCGCCGATCGACAGCGGCAGCACGTCAGGCGCGGTGCCGATCGTGCCGCTCTCGTAAATCAGGGTGATGTCAGGCGCATGCGTCAGCCGCGCCACATTGCAGGCGGCCGATGGCGCGCCGATGCCGACGAAGCAGACATCGTCGTTGCGCAGCGCGCGGCTGGCGGCGATGGTCATCATCTCGTTGGGGGTGAATCCCGGATTGTCGCTCATGCCGCTTTCCTCAAATGCTCGACCCGGGCCGCGAAATCGTCGGCGCTCTTCTCGATCACGTAGGCCTGCATCCACGCCTGGAATTTCTCGCGGTCGGCGGCGATCTCGTCCCATTCGAGATAGGCCGCATTGTCGCGCGCATAGTAGCCATGCGCGTAGGAGGGATGCGAGCCGCCGGGCACGACCGATATCGCCGCGATCGTCCAGCGCGGCAGCACGGTCAGATTGGGGTGCAGATCGTCGAAATTGTCGACGACTTCCTCGACGGTCACCACAGCGCGTTTGGCCGCCAGCACCGCTTCCTTCTGAATGCCGATGATGCCCTCGACCAGCACATTGCCTTTCCTGTCGGCCTTCTGGGCATGGATGAAGGTGACGTCAGGCCGGATCGAAGGGACAGCGGCCAGCACCTCGCCGGTGAACGGACAGGTCACCGACTTGATGTTCGGGTTGACCGCCGCGAGGCCAGCACCGCGATAGCCGCGAAACACCGCGCAGGGCAGGCCGGCAGCACCCGCTTCATAGGCATTGGCCATGCCGGCATGGCTGTGCTCCTCGATTTCGAGTGAGCGCGGAAAGCCGTTCTCGATGGCATCGCGGGCGCGCCGCAGCAGGCCGACGCCGGGATTGCCGACATAGGAGAAGACGATTTTCTTCGCCATGCCCATGCCGATCATCTGGTCGTAGATCAGGTCCGGCGTCATGCGGATCAGGGTCAGGTCGCGAAAACCCTGGCGGATCGCCTCATGCGCCGCCGCCGTCGGGATCAGATGGGTGAAGCCTTCGAAGGCGACGGAGTCGCCATCTTTCAAATTCTCGGCCACGGCCTGTTTGAGCGGCAGGAACTTGACCATCGCATCGGCTCCGGGTTTTCAGAAAGTTCGTATTGCGAACATATGTTTTGTATGCGATACTTTCTACGCTGAGCGAGGGCGAGGAGTCAATCCTGACGCCGATGCCGTTCCGCGGAGACAAGATGGACGAAGCGGCTGTTTCCCGTGATCATGTCGGCTCGCTCGAGCGCGGCCTCGCCGTCATGGAGATCCTGGCCCGCCATCCCTCGGGCATGACGCTGACAGAAATGGCGGAGGAAGCGGGCCTCACCCGCGCCGGCGCCCGCCGCTTCCTGCTGACACTCACCGCCACCGGCTATGCAACACAGGCCGGCCGCGTGTTCTCGCTGTCGCCGCGCCTGCTGACGGTTGCCCGCACCTGGCTCGGCGGCGCCTCGCTATGGGCCTTCGCCGCGCCCATCATGCGCTCTGTGGCAGCACAACTGAACGAGGCCTGCTCGGCGGCCATCCTGTCGGGTGAGGATGTCGTCTATGTCGCCCGCATTCCCGGCCGCCGCATCCTCAGCGTGTCGCTCGACGTCGGCACCAGGCTGCCGGCCTACTGCACCTCGATGGGACGCATCCTGCTTGCCGGCCTGGCGCCCCAGGAATTGGACGCATTCCTCGGCCAAGCGACGATCGAGAGACGGACGCCGAAGACGATCACCGACAGGCGTTTGTTAGCCAACGCCATCGCCAAGGCGAAGGCCGACGGCTTTGCTATCGTCGATGAGGAGCTGGAGCTCGGCCTGCGCTCCATCGCCGTGCCAATCCGCGACCGGGCAGAGCGCACCGTCGCGGCCATCAACGTCTCGACCCAGTCGGCGCGATTTTCGGTCGCGGAGATGGAGCGAGAAATCCTGCCGGTGCTGCTGGAGGCAAAGCAGCGCATCGAGGATTTCTTCGTCGTCTAATCAAATCGCCCGAAAACTCTTCAAACGCCAGCGCCGCCCCTCATTGCCCTGCCGGGCATTTCTCCCCGTAAACGGGGCGAAAGACGCTGGCCGCAACGCTGGCATCTTTTCTGCACCGCAGACAATTGGCGAAAGCAGCGATGGCAGCGTCCCTCGCCCCGTTTACGGGGAGAGGATGCCGGCAGGCAGGTGAGGGGCAGCGCCAACGTCGGGAGTTGGCGTCTACTAGATCAGGTCCATCATTCCTTGAGCGATGGGTGACAAAGACGATTCTCTCAATGCTTGATACGATCCCGCATCGCGTACCACAGCATGCCCAGCACATAGAGCGGCCCACGCAGCGCCGTGCCGCCGGGGAACGGCATCGGGCTCAGCGTCGAGAACAAATCCAGCCGCGAGGCATCACCCGTGATCGCTTCGGCCAGCAGCTTGCCCGACAGCGTCGACAGGATGACGCCCTTGCCGGAATAGCCATGCGCGAAATACACCTCGCCATAGTGCCCGATATGCGGCAGCCGTGATGTCGTCACCGACACCAGCCCACCCCAGGCGTGATCGATGCGGCAGCCCTTGAGCTGCGGAAAGGTGGCTTCCATGTGCGGCCGCACGAAGCCGGCGATATCGGCCGGCGGTGACGGCGTGTAACGCTCGCCGCCGCCGAACAGCAGGCGTCCATCCGCCGACATGCGGTAGTAGTTGACGACGAAGCGGGTGTCGGACACCGCGACATTGGCCGGGATGACATAGTGCTTGCCCTCCAGCGGCTCGGTGGCGACGATGTAGTTGCCGACCGGCATGATGCGGCTGTTGACGCGCGGCTCCAGCCCATTGAGCAGCGCGTCCCCCGCCAGCACGACATGTCTGGCCCGAACCGATCCCTTTGCCGTCGAGACCCGGATCGAAGGCTCGCGCTCCAGTTTCACCGCCACCGAATTCTCGTGGATGATGACGCCGGCCGCAACTGCCGCACGGGCAAGGCCGAGCGTGTAGTTCAGCGGATGCATGTGGCCGCCGAGCGGCTCGTACATCGCGCCATGATATGACGTGTCGACCTTGGCGCGGGCTTCCGCCGCGGACAGGATCTCGGCATGCGGAAATTTCATCACCGTGGCCAGACACTCGGCCTCTTCCTCGAGATCCCTGAGGTCGGAGCCGTTGACCGCGCCGACCAGATGGCCGGTCAGCCTGAGATCGCAATCGATGGCGTGGCGCTCAATGATATCGAGCACCAGCCCGCGTGCCTCGAAGGCAAGATCGAACAGCACCTTTGCCCGCTCCGGCCCGTAGAGTTTGACCAGGCCCTTGGCGCCCTTGCGCAGGCCGGGGATCATCTGGCCGCCATTGCGGCCCGACGCGCCCCAGCCGATCTTGCCGCCTTCGAGCAGCACCACTTTCACGCCGCGCTCGGCGGCGTGAAGGGCGGCTGACAGGCCGGTGCAGCCGCCACCGACGACCACCAGGTCGGCTTCGACATCGCCGACCAGCGCCGGATGGTCCGGCGCCGGATTGGCAGTGGCGACATAATAGGATTTGGCGATGTCGAGGCCCGAATTGAAACCCGTTGAACTGGAAGCCATGATCACACCTTCAGCAGAAGGTGGTCGCGTTCCCAGCTCGTCACCACGCCCTGGAACAGATCGAGCTCCACGCTCTTGACGCGCAGATAGGTCTGGAAGAAATCCTCGCCGAGCAACTCTCGCACCGGGCCGCAAGCCTCGAAACGGTCGAGCGCCTCCTCCATCGTTTTTGGCAGCGTGCTCTTGATCTTGTAGGCATTGCCCGACGCTTCGGCCGAGCGCGCCAGTTTCTGTTCGACGCCGAGATAGCCGGCGAGAAGCGAGCCGGCGATCGCCAGGTAAGGATTGGAATCCGCACCCGGAAGCCGGTTCTCCACCCGCCGAGCGGAGCGGCCCCCGGCCGGCACGCGCAGGCCGCAGGAACGGTTGTCATGCGACCATTCGATGTTGGCCGGCGCGCTGTGGTTCGGCCTTATGCGACGGTACGAATTCACATTGGGCGCAAACAGCGGCATGATTTCCGGGACATATTTCTGCAGGCCGCCGATGAAATGGCCGAACATTGCGGTGTCGGCATCGTCGCTGCCGGCAAACAGCGTCCTGCCAGCCTCGTCGATGACCGACATGTGCAGATGCATCGAGCTTCCCGCCTGCGCGGCGATCGGCTTGGCCATGAAGGTCGCATGCATTCCGCTTTGCTGCGCGGCCTGGCGCGTCAGCCGCTTGAACAGCAGCACCTTGTCGGCCAGCGGCAGCGCATCGCCATGCAGGAAGTTGATCTCAAGCTGCGCCGTACCCGATTCATGGATCAGCCTGTCGAGCGGCAGGCCGGCCGCCGCCGCATAGTCATAGACGCGCCGGATCACCGGCTCGAACTCCTCGAGCGCGGCCATGTCATAGGGATGCTGCACACCCTCGGCACGGCCATTGGCGCCGATCGGAGCGGTCAGCGGCTGGTCCGGATCGGGATTGGGCGCGGTCAGATAGAATTCGAGCTCCGGCGCCACCACCGCCCGCCAGCCGCGCCTGGCGTAGAGGTCGAGCACGGCGCGCAGCACATGGCGCGGCGAGGCCATCCAGGGCCGGTCGTCCATATGGAAGGCATCGGCGAAGACATAGGCCTTGCCGGGAGTGGCACCCGGCGCCAGGCACAGCGTCGAGACATCGGGCACCATGCGCATGTCCGGGTCCGAATAGGCAAAACCCTCGTCGATCGAGCCGGAGTAGAGGCCGTCGATGCTGACCAGGAAAGCGCTGCTCGGCAGATAGAGCGCGCGATCTTCCAGCGCCTGGAGGAATTTGGCCGTCGGCAAGGCCTTGCCGCGCAGGACGCCGTTCATGTCGGGCACCAGGCACTCGACTTCGTTGATCCCATGCCGGGTCAGCCAGGCCTTGGCGTCATTGCCGCTGAAGAGCGAGATATTCGCGTTGTTGTCAGGCATTTCGTTCACGTCCGTATCAGAGAGAGTATGGCTTGCGCGGCCACATCCGTTCCAGGTTTCAGCGCCATTTGGGCTGCATTGTCCTTGAGGCGGGCGCGCATGGCATCGTCGGCCAGCAGGCCGAGAATGGCTCTCTCCAACACTCCTTCGGTCCAGGCGTCGCGGCCGATATGGTCACCGACGCCGGTTTCTCCGGCGCGGCGCGCATTGTCGTGTCCGTCCCAGCAATAGGGCATGATCAGTGAGGGCACGCCGAAGCGCAGCGCTTCGCAAAAGCTGTTGTTGCCGCCGTGATGGATGAACAGGTCCGACTTCGCCACCACCGAGGGCTGGGGAAACCAGGCGTCGAGATAGACATTGTCCGGCACCGCACGGTAGGCGTCGCGCAGGCCGCCGGCATTGACAATAAAGCGCGCCGGCAGCCTGTCGAAGACGACCAGCATGCGCTCGATCAGGCCGACATCCATGGCGCCGAGGCTGCCGAAGCTGACATAGACTAGCGGCCCCTTGTTGCGCGGAAACACCGGCACTTCGAACGGCCCTTCCGAGCGCACGCAGCCTTCGAGATAGACGAAGCGCGTGGGATCGAGCGGCTCGGCCCGCTCACGACGCACGATCGAAGGCGTCAGCAGCAAATTGAGGTCGGGCGACGCCTCGAGGAACAGGCCCTTCGGCAGCGACGCCAGGCCGGCATCCATGCGAAAGCGATTGAAGCGGTCATGTGCGGGCGCGCAAGCCGCCAGATACCTTGCCTCGAAAGCCGCGCGTTGCGGGTCGTCGGCGCCAAGCCCCGACAGATAGGGCGGCACATTGGCATCCGGCAGCTCGGTCTCGGCGCAGGAGACGACACGCACCCAGGGACAGCCGGCGGCTGATATCGCCGGGAACATGATGACATTGTCGAGCACCACCGCGTCCGGCTTCAGCCGCGCCAGCAATTGGCGCAGCGGCGCCTCGGCATTGACCGCAGTGTCGACGATGGCCTGCCAGGTCGGCGCGACATAGGTTTCCAGCTGGTCGATCGGGCTCAGCCGGAAATGCGGCAGGTGCCGGCGCACGAAAGCCTGCCAGTAGCTCTGGCGTTCGCTGTCGCTCAGCGGCTCGTCGGTCGGCAGCTGGTATTCCTGGAAACCATAGTCGGCAAAGACGCCGGAAAAGCCGGCATGGCAAATGAAGACGGGCCGGGCTCCCTTGGCACGCAATGCCTGCGCGATGCCGACGCAATTCAACGCCGCGCCGAAACTGGCTTCGGGAAACAGCGCGATGGTCGGGCTGGCTTTACGCGTCAATTATTCCTCGTCATTCCGGCCGGCTGATCATGCCGAACAGGGCGGGCGCCCCGCGACTGGCCGCTTGCGGTCGCTGGTTGCGGGAAAGCCGCAGGTGGATGCGAAGCAGATCGGCCGCCACCTCATACTGCAGGCTTTCAAGATGGTCGAGTATAACAAGGTGTTCGCGCAGCGATTGCCGCAAGCGGAAGACGTTGACGCCGGTATAGATGCCCGGCAGCCGGCGCAGCCTGAGGTGATCGGCCAGCGCGTCGGCGATGAAGCGGTTGGCGCAGCCCTCGGCGAGCATGCCGTGAAAATCGATGTCCAGCCGCTGGAACTCGCGTGTATCGAATGCAGCGTCCGGCAGCGCCACCAGCGCTTCCATGCCCTGGCGCAACGCTGCGGCCCGCGCGCCGTCCAGCCGGAAGCCCGGCGTCAGGATGGCCGCGGGTTCCAGCAGCAAGCGGAACTCATAGCTGTCGCCTTGCGCCTCTGGATCGTCGGGCGTGCGCCGAAACAGCCAGGACTGGCCAGGCGCTCGGTCCAACAAATTCTCTTCGGTCAGTTTGTTGAGTGCTTTTAGTACCGTCTTGCGCTCGGCACTGTAGCGCCGTATCAGCCCCGCGACGGTCACCGTCTGGTCCAGCCGACGCGCCGACCGGTCGCGCAGGATCGCCTCGGCCAACTCGTCCTCCTCGGCGGCGGGCAGTTCCGTGGCGACTGAAGCCTGCGCGGTGAGGTCGATGGCCAGGTGATAACCGGAATCTGCCTCCCAGCGCACGACACCCCGTTCAGCGAGCAGGCCGAGAGCCGCCCGCACCGGCGTGCGCGAGACATTGCACAACGAAGCGATCTGCTGCTCCGGCAAGCGTGCGCCGGGCTCAAAACCGCGCTGCCGCGCCACATCCAGGATGCGCTGCGCCAGATCGAGGTGGTTGGTGCGAGGTCGTCGGGCTGCGGCTTGCATGACTGGTCTCGTGGAAAACGACATGACCGCATTGATCTGACCGATCGCCCGCACGGACGCAATCGGCCAGATTTCACGATCGCTTAGCAAATTATGGATTGACGTACTTTTTTCTGCAATAGTACTGTCAGGGCAATCGGCGAGAAAAAGACCGAGGGAACGGGATCGAGGCAGCGGCAAGGGTCGCAAGCGTTGGTCCGGCGAATGCAATTCGACGATCAACCGAAATGGGAGTCTGTCATGACCGCTACCAGCCTGCGGCGCCGTGCGCTGAAAACATCTTCGATCGCACTTGGCCTGGCCTTGGCGCTGTCCGCGCCGGCGACGGCTGCCGACCTCGTCATTTCCAACTGGGACGGCTACATTGCGCCCGACGCCATGGCCGCCTTCAAGACCGCGACCGGCGTTTCGGGCGAAGTGGTGGTGCACGCCACCAATGAAGAGATCATGGGCAAGCTCATTGCCGCCGGCGGCAAGGGCTATGACGTGGTCTTCGTTTCTTCGCCCTTCGCCGAGGTGCTGAACAAGCTCGGCCTGACCGAGCCGATCGACCACGCCAAGATACCGAACCTCACCAATCTCTATCCCGAGGCAACCAAGCTGCCGCACGATGCCGGCAATGCATTCTCGGTGCCCTACACCTGGGGCACGACCGGCCTCTGCTACCGTTCGGACCTGATGAAGGTTGCGCCCACCAGCTGGAGCGACCTGCTCGCGCCATCCGACGAATTGAAGGGCAAGACCACCATGCTGGCGACCGACCGCTGGCTGCTGGCCGCCGGCCAGCTCGACAAGGGCTATTCGGTCAACGAAACCGACCCGGCCAAGATGGCTGAGGTCAAGGATCTGCTGATCTCGGCCAAGAAGACCCTGCTCGCCTATGACGACACCACCTTCTATTCCAAGCTGGTGTCCGGCGAGGCGCTGATGGTGCAGGCATGGGACGGCTGGTGCAATTACGGCATCGCCGAAAAGCCCGAGATCAAATACGTCATTCCCAAGGAAGGCTCCGACCTCTGGGTTGACACGATGGTGGTGATGAAGGCCTCCGCCAACAAGGATGCCGCCTTCCAGTTCATCAACTTCATGCTCGACGCCAAGAACCACGCCTGGGCGGCGCAGAACATCGACTACAAGGTGCCGAACAAGCCAGCCATGGAAAGCCTGCCGGCCGATTTCCTGGCCAAATTCCCCAACATGGCGATGCCGGTGGCCGACCTCGTCAAGTTCGAGCAGTTGCGCGACGTCGGCGACGCCCAGCGCGACTATTCGAAGATCGTCAGCGAGATCAAGGCGGCGCAGTAGGCGGCGCGCCACTTCGGTAGCTGGAAGCAAGCTTGCGTTCCTTCGCACCCCCCTCTGGCCTGCCGGCCATCTCCCCCTCAAGGGGGGAGATTCGCTGGGTTATGGCCTGTCGCCAATCTCCAGCGCAGCACCCCCTCATCCGGCCGCTTCGCGGCCACCTTCTCCCCGTGGGGGAGAAGAGGAAAGCGCCGGCGCCAGCGACCTCCTCTCCCCTCGGGGAGAGGTCGGATTGCCCCGAATTGCCCTTCGCAATTCGGATGGCAATCCGGGTGAGGGGGTCTTTGGTCGCTGAGATGCCCGGCAGGGCAGAGGGGGGTACTTCGTGAAGCACCTCCCCTCCCGCTCCTCCCTGCTGATGGCCCCGGCACTGGCCTGGCTCGCGGCCTTGATGGTGGTGCCGTGCGCGCTGGTGCTGGCGCTCGCCTTCTTCCGGCGCGGCATCTATGGCGGTATCGAATATACCTTTACGCTGGAGAATTTCGGGCTGGTCTTCGATCCGCTCTATGCCGGCATCTTCCTCAATTCGGCGCGCATCGCCGGCACCGCCACCCTGATCGCGGTGGTGATCGGCTATGCCGCCGCCTACGCCATCGCAGCCGCCCCGCGCCGGTGGCAGCCGGTGTTCCTGTTCTTCGCCGTGCTGCCGTTCTGGTCCAATTACCTGATCCGCACCTATGCCTGGATCGTGCTGCTCAACCGCGAAGGCCTGATCACGCAGTTGTTGCGCTGGTTCGGCTACACCGGCGAGCCGCCATCGATGCTCTATACGGAAGGCGCGGTTATCGCCGGTCTGGTCTACAACTATCTCCCCTTCGTCATCCTTGCCTGCTACGCGCCACTGTCGCGCCTCAACCCGGAACTGGCCGAAGCCTCGCGTGACCTCGGCGCCTCTGCCGCCACCACATTCCGGCGTGTCATCCTGCCGCTGACCGTGCCGGGCATCGCCGCCGGCGCGGTGTTCGTCTTCGTGCTGTCGATCGGCAATTTCGTCACGCCCGCGCTGCTTGGCGGCGGCCGCTTCCAGATGATCGGCAACCTCGTCTACGACCAGTTCCTGACCGCCAACGACTGGCCGTTCGGCGCCGCGCTCGCGATGGCGCTGATCGCCATCATGCTTCTGGTGCTGATGGCGCAGGCGCTGGCCGCCAATCGCGCCTCGGGCCACGCCGCGCGAGCCGGCGGAGACACCGATGGCTGAGCGCTCTCCCGCCACGCGGCGCACGCTCTGGCTCGTGCTGAGCCTGGTCTTCGCTTTCCTCTACATCCCGATCGCCGTGCTGGTGGCGCTGTCCTTCAACGAAGGCGGGCTGCCAACGGCGTGGTCGGGATTCTCGCTGAAATGGTATGCCTCGCTGGCCGACAATTCGGCGATCCTCTCCGCCGCGCTCAACACGCTGATCGTGGCACTGGTGTCGACCGCAATCGCAACATTGCTCGGCACGCTGCTGGCGATCGGCATCGAGATGCGCCGGCAGTACGGCAAGGGCCTCGAAGCACTGATCTTCGCGCCGATGATCATTCCCGACATCGTGCTGGCGATCGCGCTGCTGTCGTTCTTCTCGATGCTCAATCTGACCATGGGCCTGCACACGATCATCCTCGCCCATGTCGTCTTCAATCTCGCCTTCGTCTGCTCGGTGGTGCGCGCAAGGCTGAAGAGCTTCGACTGGTCGATCGTCGAGGCCTCCGCCGATCTCGGCGCCTCCGCGCTCACCACGTTCAGGCGGGTGACATTGCCGGTCATCGCGCCGGCGGTGATAGCCGGCGCGCTGCTAGCCTTCACGCTCTCGGTCGACGAGTTCATCATCGCCTTCTTCACCGCCGGCGCCGGCCGCGCATCGACGACGCTGCCGATGCAGATCTACGCCATGATCCGCTTCGGCATTACGCCGGAGATCAACGCGCTGGCGACCATCGTCATGGCGGTCTCGATCACCGCGCTGACCCTGTCGCAGCGGCTCAACCGTGGGATCATAGGCCAATGAGCGAACCCCGCACGCTTCTGGCCATCGATCATGTGTCGAAAAATTTCGGCCGGGTAACCGCCGTCGACGGCATCTCGCTCGACATCCGCGAGAATGAGTTCTTCGCGCTGCTCGGCCCGTCGGGCTGCGGCAAGACCACGCTGCTGCGCATGCTGGCAGGCTTCGAGACGCCCAATGACGGGCGCATCCTGCTCGACGGCCGCGACATTGCCAAAACCCCGCCCAACAAGCGGCCAGTCAATCTGATGTTCCAATCCTATGCCCTGTTTCCTCATATGAGCGTCCGCGCCAATGTCTCCTACGGCCTGGAGATGGAACGTTTGCCGGCGGCTGAAATCCGCTCCCGCGTCGACGCCATCCTGGCGACAACCGAGCTGGTCCCCTTCGCCGACCGCAAGCCGGAGCAACTGTCGGGCGGCCAGAAGCAGCGCGTCGCGCTCGCCCGCGCGCTGGTCAAGCGGCCGCGTCTGCTGCTGCTCGACGAGCCGCTTGGCGCGCTCGACAAGAAACTACGCGGCGCCATGCAGCTGGAACTGAAGCGCCTGCAGCACGAGGTCGGCATTACCTTCGTCATCGTCACCCATGACCAGGAGGAGTCGCTTGTGATGGCCGACCGCATGGCGGTGCTCAAAGACGGCAGACTGCTGCAATGCGACACGCCGCACGCGATCTATGAGCATCCGGCCGACCGTTTCGTCGCCGACTTCATCGGCGTGATGAATTTTGTGCCCGGTAAAGCCGCCACCGACGGTGTAGTGGCTGCCAACGGAGCGCGTATCGCCGGCAAAGTGCCCGCCACACTCACAGCCGGTGCATCTGCTGTCGCGTCGGTGCGGCCCGAGCGCATCCGGCTGTTCCCGTCGGTGGAGACCGCCAACCGCACCACCGGCACGGTCGAGGCGCTGGCCTATCAGGGGCTCGACCTGCAGCTGCATGTCCGCACACCTCTGTCCCCAAAGCCGTTCCTGGTGCGCGTCACCGCTGATGCCGCCGACCGCCGGCCGGTCGCGTCGGGAGATCAGGTCGAACTCGGCTGGGACGCCGCCGATGTCAGAGTTTTCGCAGAATAAAGGAGAAGCCTGATGGCGCAGAAGACGATCGCGTTTTTTCCAGAAGCGGCCTACGGCCCGGCGCTCAATTCCGTCGGCATCGCCCAGGCGGTCGAGGCGCGCGGCCACAAAGCCGTTTTCCTGTCCGACCCCGGCTTTGTCGATGTCTACAAGGGCTACGGTTTCGAGGCGCATCCGGTGAACCTGTCGGAGCCGATGCCGCCCGAGCAGATGGCGAAATTCTGGGAGGATTTCATCAACGGCCACATCCCGAACTTCCGCAAATCGCCTTACGATCAGGTCGACAATTACGTCAAGGATTGCTGGACGGCGATCGTCGACAGCGCCAAATGGGCGCAGAAGGATCTGCCGCGCGTTCTCTCAGCCATCAAGCCGGATGTGATCTGCGTCGACAACGTCATCCTGTTTCCGGCCATCAAGCAGTTCGGCAAACCCTGGGTGCGCGTCATCTCCTGCTCGGAAAACGAGATCGACGACGAGGACATCCCGCCCCATCTCTCCGGCTGCGGCGAGAACGACCACGCCGGTCACCAGCGCTACCGCGATCATTTCAACGCGGTGATCAAGCCGATCCATGACGACTTCAACGCCTTCCTCGCCGCCAACAACGAGGCGCCTTATCCGATCGGCCAGTTCTTCGAGGCCTCGCCCTATTTGAACCTGCTGCTCTATCCCGAAGCGGCAAAGTTCAAGCGCCGCCACCCGCTCGACCCGGCAAAGTTCCAGTATCTGGAAGGCTGCGTGCGGCAGGAGAAACCCTACACGGTGCCGACATTCGCCAAAAACAATGACGGGCCGCTGCTCTATGTCTCCTTCGGCAGCCTCGGCGCCGGCGATGTCGACCTGTTGAAGCGCATTATCGCGACGCTGGGCAAGACGCGCTACCGGGCTCTGGTCAATGTCGGCGGCTACAAGGACCAGTACACGGACGTGCCCGCCAACGTGATCGTCGAGAGCTGGTTCCCGCAGCCTTCGGTTATCCCGCAGGTCGATGCGGTGATCCACCATGGCGGCAACAACTCCTTCACCGAGTGCCTCTATTTCGGCAAGCCGGCGATCATCATGCCCTATGTCTGGGACGGCCACGACAACGCCACCCGCGTAGAGGAAACCGGCCACGGCTTCGGCGTGCCGCGCTACGACTGGACCGATGCCGAGCTGATTGCCAAAATCGAAACCTGCCTGACCGACCCGGCGATGAAAGCGAAGCTGGCGAAGACATCGGCGCAGATGCGCGCGCAGAATGGGCCGGAGAAAGCAGCCGGGTTGCTGGAGACGCTGCTATGACCTCCTCCGCTCCCCACCTCCACCAGGCCTCCACCCGCGCCGATCTCGTCGACTGGGGCGCCCAGCCGGATGCGTTGGACGGTGCCTCCCACTCGACCGGCAAACTCGTGCACAAAGGCCCGAACAACCAGCCGGAATCCGGCATCTGGGTGTGCACGCCAGGCCGCTGGCGCCTGAGCATCCCGCGCGATGAATTGTGCCATTTCGTCGCCGGCCGCGCGACCTACCGGTCCGATGTCGGTGAGCTGATAGAAATCTCCGCCGGGACCGTGGTCATGTTCCCTGCCGGCTGGACGGGTGAATGCACCGTGCATGAGACCATGCGCAACGTCTACATGCTGGCCTGACCACGGAGCTTGACGACATGCCGACACCGTACTGGCCGAAGGCCTCGAGCGTGGAACTGGAGGACTGGGGCGCGGGCAGCAACACGCTCGCCGGTTCGCCGCGCGCCTCGGGCAGGGTCCTGTCCCGGAACCCGGACGGATCGAGCGAATGCGGCCTGTGGTCATGCACGCCGGGCACGCGCAAGGTCACCTTTGGCGCCGACGAGTTCTGCCATTTCCTCTCGGGCCGTGGCAGCTATGTCCATGACGACGGCGAAGAGATCCCGGTCGAGGCCGGCACGCTTGTATTCTTCCCCGCCGGCTGGAACGGCATCTCCATCATCACGCAAACGCTGACCAAGGCCTTCATGTGCCGCTGAGCACTCTTTTCAAGGAAATCGACATGACCACACCCATCATGAAATCCCCGCTCACCATTACCGACCTCGTCGACTGGGGCGTCATACCGACCATGATCGAGGGGCAATCCCACACCTCGGGCAAGCTGCTGTACAAGGGGCCGGAAGGCCGCTCCGAATGCGGGCTTTGGGTCTGCACACCAGGCAAATGGCACTGCCATGTCACCCGCGACGAGTTCTGCCACTTCCTCGAAGGACGCTGCACCTACGTCCATGAATCCGGCGAGGTCATCGAGATCGAACCGGACACCGCAGCCTTCTTCCCGCAGGACTGGAAGGGCGTCTGCACCGTCCATGAGACGATCAAGAAGGTCTACATGATCCGCTGAGCGGATCCGAGAGGATGTCCATGGATTTCTCCCCTGACCGGCCGACCTTCTTCGTCAACCCGGACTACCGGCCGATGGCAGGCACGGCAAAGCCGGTGATCGATCCGGCGACGATCGAAACAGTCGGCGCCATCGCTGCAGCCAGCGATAGCGAGATCGATGCCGTGCTCACCGCCGCGACCAGGGCGCAGGCCGCCTGGAAGAAGCTCGACGCCAAGAGCCGCGCCAAGCACCTGCATGCCGTCGCCAATGCCATCGAGGTGGCCAACTTCACCCGCTGCGCCGAGCTGATGGTGCGCGAGATGGGCAAGCCCTACCCCGAAGCGATCGGCGAGATCGCCAACTGCGCGCCGATCTTCCGCTACTACGCCGAGATGGCGCGCGACGATGCCGGCAAGATCGCCGGCACGACGCAGGCCGGTTCGTTCCAGTATGCGCGCTACGAGCCCTATGGCGTATCCGTCCACATCATGCCCTACAACTTCCCGATCCTGCTGATGTGCTGGACGGTCGCCGCATCGCTCGCCGCCGGCAATGCCTGCGTCATCAAGCCGGCCGAGGCGACGACGCTGTCGACGCTGGACTACATGACCGTGTTCCGCTCGCTGCCGGAAGGGCTGGTCTCCTGCCTGCCTGGTGGAGCGGTCACGGCGCAGGCGCTGATCGCCTCCGAACGCACCCATGCGGTTGCCTTCACCGGCTCGGTCGCCGCCGGCAAGGCGGTGGCGATGGCCTGCGCCGAGCGCATGAAGCCTTGCGTCATCGAGGCAGGCGGCAGCGATCCGCTGATCATCAGCCAAAACGCGCCGCTCGATGTAGCGGCGGCCGGCAGCGTCACCGCGGCCTTCCATCTCACCGGCCAGGTCTGTACCTCCGCCGAGCGTTTCTTCGTCGTCGACGCCGTTCATGACCGCTTCGTCGAGCTGTTCGCCGAAAGGACTCGGGCGCTGCGCATCGGCAACGGCATGGACAAGACCGAGATCGGACCGCTGGTCAGCGAAAGCGCGCGGACAAAGGTGATGCGCCTTGTGGACGACGCCATTGCCCATGGCGCCGTAGCAGTCACCGGCGGGCGCATCCCGCCCGCGCACAACACCGGCTGGTTCTACGAGCCGACGATCCTGACCGGCGTCACCCCGGACATGGCAATCGTGCGCGAAGAATGCTTTGGACCGGTCGCCGCCATCTGCCGGGTCAGGGATTTCGATGAGGCGATCCGGCTTGCCAATGACAGCCCGTTTGGGCTCGGCGCCTCTGTCTTCACCACCGATCTGGCCGAAGCCCACGAGGCGGCTGAACGGCTCGAAGCCGGAATGGTCTGGGTCAACAACCCGCTGATCGACAATGATGCCTTGCCCTTCGGCGGCTGGAAGGCCTCGGGCCTCGGCCGCGAACTCGGACGCCAGGGGCTCGACGCCTTCCGCCGCTCCAAAATGGTGATCATCGACCACAAGCCTGCAATCCAGGAATGGTGGTATCCGTACCCCGACAGCTGGTTCCGCGAGACCGGTGGCCGCAAGCACGTCTGAGTGTTTCGAACCTCGCCAGCTCCGGATAGCCAGTCCATGGCCGGGAAAAAGCGATGCCGCCGGGCGAAGCCCGGCGGCATCTTTCTTCGATTGGCTACTGCCGTTTCAACGGCAAGTCGTTACGGCGTCGTTTCTGCTTCCATCGCGGCGGCCGTCTGGTCGATCTTGTCGGCAAGGACGCCCTGAGCCCAGGACGTGACCGCAGCGTCGACCGGCTTGTTGGCCATATCCGCCAGTGCCGCGTCGAGCGATGCATCATCGGTGCCGACCTCTGCCGCGGCAGCCGCCTCATTGGCGGCGGTGACCTCTGCCTCCTGGGCAGTGATTTCGGCCTCCAGATCCGTTATCTTCCCAGGCAAGGCCGCCTGATCTTCGGGCGTCATGGCCGCAATCTGCTCGGGCGTCAGCGACGTCAGCGCGTTCAACTGCGAATTCAGCGCATCCAGCTTCTCCTGGGCCGCTTCAGCGGCGGCCTGAGCGACCTTGGCTTTGGCGGACTGCGTCACGAAGGCCTGGATGGCAGCGAACTTCTTGCTCTTCGAGTTCATATAGGCGTTGATGTTGCGCTGAAGCGAGTTCAGCCGGCCGAGCTTGGCGTGGATGTTCTTCTCCTTGGGGACCGACGAGACCTTCGTGGTCTTGTCGACCGTGGTGTCGTCCGTTTTGGCCTTTGCCACCTGCCCCCGAGCCGACGACGACTTGCCGTGCGAAGCGCCGCTCTTGCCATTGCTATTGCCGCCGTTACCGCCTGCATTGCCCCCGCCGTTGCCGTTGCCGCCGGCGTTGCCACCGCCATTGCCGCCGCCGTGCCCGTTGCCGCCGGCTCCGGCGAGCGCCGGAGACGCCAGAAGCGCCAATGCGGCAAGCGCCGCGAACAGAGTTTTCCGGTTTGTCATGGTAATCTCCTCGGGAATCGTCACCTGGCCCGACCGCTAGCGACCGTCCTATGAGAAATCGCTAATTGTACAGAGTAAACTTTAGACAAATGCTGTCTCAATACGCGATCTGGCGCTCAGCCCGAAACATAACCATCTGATATTAAACACGAATCAGCGCTCGTGAACGGCGATGGCACTGAAGTCCCATGCCGGCAGGACTATAGTCCTGCCGGCATCCAGCGGCATGGGTGAAAGTCGTGACGTGGTATATCGGAAAGGCTTTGAAACAGGGAAATTGATAAAGAAAGCACAAGTCTCAGCCGATACTTTCACCGCCGTCGATTACCAGCGCCTGGCCGGTCATGAAGGATGAGCGGTCGGAGACGAGGAACAGGATCGCTTCCGCGATCTCATCGGCGCTGGCCCAGCGTCCCATCGGAATCTTGGTGCGGACATAGGTTTCGATCGCCTCGCGTCCGCCCATCTGGGCGATGAACGGTTCGTTGAACGGCGTGTCGACCCAGCCCGGGCAGAGCGCGTTGACGCGGACATTGTGCCGGGCATAGTCGAGCGACATCTGCCGCGTCATTGCCACTACCGCGTGTTTGGAAGTGGCGTAAGCGATCATCTCGCGGTCGTAGAACACGCCCGAATTGGAGGCGGTGTTGAGGATGACACCGCCGCCTCGTGCGATCATCGACGGCATGACCATCCTGGCCGCCAGGAACTGCGCCCGCACATTGACCCGCCATGACGCGTCCATGCCGCCGACCTCGACCTCGGTCAGCGTTCCGCCGACCTGGATGCCGGCGTGATTGTGCAGGATGTCGATGCGCCCGTGCCTCTCGATCGTGCCGGCAATGAGCTTTTCCAGCGCCCCATCGTCCGCGACGTCAGTGGCGATCGCCTCGGCCTGCCCGCCCACTGCCCTTATGTTCGAAGCCGTTGCTTCGCCGGCGGCCTGATCCCTGTCGGCGATGACGACCACCGCGCCTTCCCTGCCCATGATCATGGCGCCGGCGCGCCCGATGCCGGAGCCGGCGCCGGTCACGACGGCGATGCGGTCTTTGAGGATCATGATGCGACTTTCAGTTCGACGGCTTGCGCTGGCGCAATTGCCATTGGGCAAGCACCACAAGCAGCACGGAAGCGACGAGCACGATCGTCGCGATGGCGTTGATCTCCGGCGTCACGCCGCGCCGGATCGACGCGAAGACATAGATCGGCAGCGTCGTCTGCGCCCCGGCGACGAAGAAGGCCACAATGAAATCGTCGAAGGAGAAGGTGAAGGCGAGCAGGAAACCGGCAACGACGGCCGGCATGATCTGCGGCAGCACGATCGAGCGGAACGTCGTCAATGGCGTCGCGTAGAGATCGCTCGACGCCTCGACCAGATTGCGGTCGAGGCTGCCGAGACGCGTGCCGACGATCATCGTCACCAGCGCCATGGAGAACAGGCCGTGCGCCGCGATGATCGAGCCGTAGCCGAGCGCCAGGCGCGGCGGCTGGTCGTCGGGCCAGATCGAGGCGAGGAACGGATTGACGACCGTGAACAGCTGGACGAGCGCGACCAGTGTCGAAATGCCGATGACGACGCCCGGAACGACGATCGCGGCGCCCAGAAGCGCATCGAAGACCGCGCGTGTTCTGATGCCGACGCGAGCCAGGCCGAGTGCTGCCGCCGTGCCGCACAACGCCGCCAGCAAGGCGCTGGTGGTGGCGATGAACAGGCTGTTCTTCAGCGCTTCGACCAGGAACGGGTTCGCCAGCGCCTTGCCGTACCATTGCACCGAAAAGCCGGTGAACTCGCTGGCATGGTGGCCGGCGTTGAAGGAGAACAGCACGACCAGTGCGATCGGCAGATAGAGGAAGGCGAACACCAGAATGACGAAGGCGCGCATCAGATCAAATCCACCCGGCGCGCGCCCGAAACCCGGGTCGAAATGCGGTTGGCGGCAATCAGCACCACCACCGAGACCAGCACCAGCGTGATCGCGATGGCCGATCCGAACGGCCAGTTGCGCGACTGCAGGAACAGGTCGACCAGCGCATTGCCGATAAAGAACACCTTGCCGCCGCCAAGCAGCGTCGGGATCAGATATTCGCCCAACAGCAGGATCATCACCAGCGAGAAGCCGGTCATCACGCCCGGCAGCGACAGTTTCAGGGTCACGCCGAGGAAGGTCGAGAGCGGCGTCGCGCCGAGATCGGCGGAGGCTTCCAGCAGCCGGCGGTCGAGCCGCTCAAGGCTGACATAGATCGGCAGGATCATCAGCGGCAGGTAGCCATAGACGATGCCGAGCAGCACCGCGCCCGGCGTGTTGATCAGCCTGATATCCTCGAAACCGATATAGGACAGCAGAGCCGGGATGCCGCGCCCGCCCAGGATATACATCCAGGCATAGGTCCGCATCAAAAGGCTGGTCCAGAACGGAATGACGACCAGCGCCAGCAGGATCAGCCGCCAGCGCTGCGGTGCGCGCAGAGCGAGATAATAAGCAACGGGATAAGCGACGAGCAGACAGGCGAGCGCCCCTATCGGCGCCAGCACCATCGTGTTCCAGAAGGCAGCCGCCCGCGCAGGAAGATTGGCATATTGCGCGAAGGTAAAAGCCGCTTGATAGCCGCCTTCCGGCGCCCGTTCGCCGACGCTGAACACCGCGATGGCAATGAATGGAAGCACCAGAAACACCACCAGCCACGCGGTCGCCGGACCGAGCAGCAAAGCGGTCGTGAGGTTGTAACGAAATCTATTGCCGCGCATTGAAAACCGCCCCGATACCGGCGGACATATGCCCGCCGGTCAATTGTCCGCGCCAGACCGCCGCTCAGGCCGACTTGAAGCGCGCCATCAGTTCGGCGCGGCCGGGATCGGTCAGCGTTGCCGCCGCGCCGAATTCCAGCGGCGTCAACAGGTCGGCCGCCGGATAGAGGATCGGATTGTCGAGCACTTCCTTGGGCAGCAGCTTGTTGACCCGCGCATCGGTCGACGGCGCACCATTGGCCAAATGCTCCTTCACCGCCACCTGCGGATTCATCAGGTAGTTGAGCAGGGCGTAGCCGGCCGGCTTGTTCGGCGCATCTTTCGGAATGGCGTAGAAATCGGTCCAGATCTCGCCGCCTTCCTTGCCCAGCACATAGGCGATCTCGGGAATGTCGCGATGCAACTGCGCGCCATCGTTCGTCCAGCACATCGTCATCCAGGCGTCGCCGGCGCGCATGCCCGGCTGGTAGTCGGAGGAGACCGCGAAGAGATGCGGCTTGACCTTGAGCAGCAGTTCCTCCGCCTTGGCGAGCTCTTCTTGCTTGAGCGAGTTGAACGAATAGCCGTAATATTTCAGCGCATTGCCGATCGTGGTCAGCTGGTAGTCGTGCACCATGGTGCGGCTGTCGCCTTCGGCCATGGCGGTATCCCAGAACTCCTTCCAGGTGGTCATCGGCTGGGTCAGCTTCTTGGTGTTGACGGCAAAGCCGGTGGTGCCCCAGTTCTTCGGCACGGCGTAGGTCACCGCATCGATCGTGCCTTCCCCGGTGAAGCGGGGATCTTGCTGCGAGCCGTCGAAATTCGGCAGCTTCGCCATCTCCAGCGGCTCGATGATGCCGAGCTTCTTATAGGTCGAGATCGTGTAGTTGGTCGGCACGAACAGGCTCCAGCCCGAGGCGCCGGCCTGCAGCTTGGCCAGCATCTCCTCGTTGGAGCCGAACACGTTGACCTCGACGGCGACGCCGGTGTCCTTCTTGAAATTCTCGAACGTCGCCGGGTCATGGTAGTTCGGCCAGGTGGCGATCGACATGCGGTCGCCAAGGCTTTCGGCGGCAAAGGCCGGTGTCGGCATGATGCCGATCTCGCGCGCCATTACCGCCGTGGCAATGCCAAGGCCGGTGAGGCCGAGGAAGTCGCGGCGGCCGATCGAGCCGCGCTTCAAACGCATCAGCTGGTCGACAAAGTTCCCGGGGCTTATCGGCAGTCCGTCACGATATGATTTCGACATGTTTATCTACCCTCTGGTTGGTCCCGTTGTTCTTGGTCTCCGGAAATGCCAGCGGCGTTCCGGAGGCAAAGCCGATGGCGACGGGTTCACCCGGCTTGAAGAGATTGCCGTGGCCGATCAGGTGATCGGCCCTGGCCAGCAGCGTTCCGATGCCCTGGACCTCGATCGCGTATTCCGCTGTCGAGCCGAGGAAAATTCGGTTGCGGACGATGCCCTTGAATGGACCGCTTGTCTGGGCACCAAGACTGAGCGATTCAGGACGAAGGCTGACCGAAACGGCCTCACCTTGCTGCAGGGCGGTGCGCTTGCGCGCTGCAATGACGGTGCCATCGGCAAGCGCCACCTCCACCAGATCGCCCGAATGTCCGGCGACGGTGCCGCTCAGCAGGTTTGTCTTGCCGACGAAATCGGCGACGAACAGGTCGGCCGGTTCGTCATAGATCTCGCTCGGCTGCCCGAGCTGGACGATGCGGCCGCCGTTCATGACGCAGACGAAATCGCTCATCGACAGCGCTTCCTCCTGGTCGTGCGTGACCAGCACGAAGGTGATGCCGATCTCGCGCTGCAGGTTCTGCAGCTCGATCTGCATGTCGGTGCGCAGCTTCTTGTCGAGCGCAGCCAGCGGCTCGTCGAGCAAGAGCACCGCCGGCTTGTTGACCAGGGCTCGTGCCAGCGCCACACGCTGCTGCTGGCCGCCCGACAGTTCATGGATCTTGCGGCGGCCATAGCCGGCGAGCCGCACCATTTCGAGCGCCTCGCCCGCTCTTGAGGCGATCTTGCGCGAAGACAGCCTTGGTCGCGCCTGGCGCAGCCCGTAGGCGACATTGTCCTCGACATCGAGATGCGGAAACAGCGCGTATTGCTGGAACACCATGTTGACCGGCCGCCGGTAGGGCGGCGTGCCGGCCATGTCCTGGCCGCGAATGAACACCTGGCCTTCGCTCGGCTGTTCGAAGCCGCCGATCATGCGCAGGCAGGTGGTCTTGCCGCAGCCGGACGGCCCGAGCAACGCGACAAAGGCGGAGGGCGGGACAGCGAGATCGATGCCGCTTACCGCGGTCACCGCGCCATAGCGCTTGGTGACGCCGCGAAACTCGATGTCGGGCACTGCGGTCAAGGCTGATGGCTCCAGCAACAGGGCAATATCGGGACGCTACCAGAGCCAATGGCGGCTAGTATATACCTCTGAGGTGGTATATCTGATCTATTTTCTCGTTTAAGGGGGTATGGATTGTCCCGCAGCGACGAATACAGCCAGCTCGCCACGCTCGTCGCGGCGACGCGGGAGACCAGTGGCGACCTGTTCGGCAATGCGCTGGTCGATTGGCTGCGGCTCCATGTCGGCTTCGACCACTGCGTGGTGTTCGGCTATCGCGGCGCGGCGCGCCCGCCGCTGCTGTTCGAAACCTTCTCGCCGGCCGAAAGCCACGTCTTCGTCGCGCTCTATCAGGAGGGACCCTATCTGCTCGACCCGTTCCATCATGCTGCGGTCGAGCGCAAGGAAGGCTTCTGGCGCATGCGCGAACTGGCGCCGGACCGCTTCTATGCCAGCGAGTATTTCCGCTCCTACTACAGCCAGACCAGGCTGGCCGAGGAGGTCGGCTTCTTCGTGCCGTTGCCGGGCAAGGATGCGCTGGTGCTCTCACTGATGCGGCTGCGCGCTTCAGGCCCGTTCGGCACCGCCGATGCCAGATTGCTGCGCGACATGGCGCCGGCGGTGATCAGCTTCGCCAGGCTGCGCTGGCCTATCCTTCCGGCCGATGAACCGGCAGAAGCGCAGCAGGACGAGACGACCACTCCGGTCAACGAGTTCGACCGCGCCCACATCTGGCAGAGCCTGTCGCTGACGCCGCGCGAAAAACATGTCGTCGACCTGGTGCTGCAGGGGCATTCGACGGAATCGATCGCCAGGGCAATGCGCATCGTGCCGGGCACCGTGAAGGTCCATCGCCGCAACATCTACCGCAAGCTCAAGATCAAGTCGCAGGCCGGCCTGTTCGCACGTTTCGTCGAGATCATCGACGCGCGGATCCGGCAGGACCCCTAACCGCCGGCTTCCCACGATCCGGTCTCGGCCATCTGCTTCAGCAGCGGCGCCGGCTTGAACACGTCCTTGCCTGTCCGTTGATGCCAGTACTCGAGCCGCTCGATGATCCTGGCCGGGCCTTCAAGGCCAGCCCAGAACAGCGGTCCGCCCTTGCCGATGGGAAAGCCGTAGCCATTGACCCAGACGACATCGATGTCGGACGCACGGGCCGCTATGCCTTCCTCAAGGATCTTGGCGCCCTCGTTGACCAGGGGGTAAAGCGTGCGCTCGATGATTTCCTCCGCACTGATCGCGCGCGGCACGATGCCCTTCTCGGCGGCCTTGTCGCAGATCAGCGCTTCAACCTCGGGATCCGGCACTGGTGTACGCGCGCCAGCCTCGTAAAGGTAAAAACCCCGGCCGGTCTTCTGGCCGAAACGCCCCTGTTCGCACAGCGTGTCGGCGATCACGGCCGACAGGCCACGCGCCTTGCGGTTGCGCCAGCCAATGTCGAGACCGGCGAGATCGCCCATCTGGAAAGGCCCCATCGGCCAGCCGAAATCGGTGAATACCTGGTCGATCTGGCTGGGCGTCGCGCCTTCCAGAAGAAGCGCTTCCGATTCCGAGCCACGCGCGGCCAGCATGCGGTTGCCGACGAAGCCGTGGCAGACGCCGACGACAACGGCCACCTTGCCGATCCGCCGCGCCAGGTCGACGACGGTCGCCAGCGCATCGGGCGCGGTCTTGTCGGCGCGCACGATCTCCAGGAGCTTCATGACATTGGCCGGCGAGAAGAAATGCAGGCCGAGCACATCCTGCGGCCGCGAGGTCGAAGCGGCGATTTCGTTGATGTCGAGATAGGAGGTGTTGGTGGCGAGGATCGCGCCCGGTTTGGCCACGGCATCGAGCTTGCCGAACACCTCCTTCTTGACCGCCATGTCTTCGAACACCGCCTCGACGATCAGGTCGCAATCGGCGAGATCGGCATAGTCGGTGGAACCCTTGAACTGGGCGAGCCGCTCGCGCTTGGCGCCTTCGCTGAGCGAACCGCGCGTGACGGACACCGAGTAGTTCCTGTCGATCGTCGCCAAGCCGCGCTGCAGGGCCTCGTGGCTGGATTCCAGCAAGGTTACGGGATAGCCGCCATTGGCGAAAGCCATGGCGATGCCGCCGCCCATCGTGCCGGCGCCGATGACGCCGACGCGGGCAATCCGGCGCTTGACGGTGTCCTTGCCCGGAAGCTTTGCCGCCTCACGTTCGGCGAAGAACAAATGACGCTGCGCCCGCGACTGATCGCTGCCGACCAGCTTGACGAACAGCGCACGTTCCGCCGCCAGTGCCGCATCGAAGGGCAGCGTGACGGCATTGCGCACCGACAGCGCACAGGCGATCGGCGCCTCGAGCCCGCGCGCCTTCCTGGCGAGGTCCGCAGCCTCGGCGTCGAAAGCCGCGAGGTCGGTCTCCTTGAGCCCCTCATCGCGATCACGCACTGGCGTGAAGGGGCCACCCTTGCGTGCAATTTCCCTGGCGAAGTTCACGGCATGCGTCGTCAGATCGCCGTCGAAGACGGCATCGACGAGACCGGCTTCATGCGCCTCGGTCGCACCGATCGGCGTACCGGAGACGATCATCTTCAGCGCCTTCACCGCGCCGACCAGGCGCGGCAGCCGCACCGTGCCGCCGCCCCCCGGCAGCAGGCCGAGCTTCACCTCCGGCAGGCCGAGCTTGGCGCCGGCATCGGCAACGCGGAAATGGCATCCGAGCGCCAGCTCCAGCCCGCCGCCGAGCGCGGTGCCGTGGATGGCGGCCACCGTCGGCTTGGCGATGGTCTCCAGCACAGCCACGATGGCGCGTAGCTCGGGCTGCTGCATCGGCTTGCCGAATTCGGTGATGTCGGCGCCGGCGACAAAGGTCCGGCCGGCGCATGCAATGACGATGGCGGCAACCGAAGCATCGTCGCGCAGCTCAACCAGCGCCTGCATCAGCGGTTCGCGAACATGGAAGCTCAGCGCGTTGACCGGCGGGTTGTCGATAATGACGACGGCGACGTCGCCATCACGGTGGATCCTGAGGAAATCGGACACGCAAACCTCCCAGCGCTATTCAGCGGCCGTGGCCGCGCGAACGGGATTTACAGCGCCATGACGTCGAAGGGAACCGGATGTCGGCCTGGCACAATGATTACAGGCCTGGGACGACGAAGGCGGAGCCTACCGCGGCGCCTTCTGCCCGCCCGCCGCCGTGATCACCCCGACAATGATCAGCCCCGTGAGCAGCAATCGCACCCCGGCACTCACCCCAAACGTGTTGAGCATGGTCAAAAGCAGCACCAGGAACAGCGCCGCGCCCCAGACCCCGGGCACATTGGCCTTGCCGCCGGCGACCGACGTGCCGCCGATGACGACGACGGCAATCGAGGCCAGCAGATACTCATTGCCGATATCGACATTGGCCCCCCGGAAATAGCCGGCCAGCAGCGCGCCGTCCATGCCGCCGAGCGCGCCCGACAGCGTGTAGGTGAGGAAACGAATTCGGCCGACACTGACGCCGGCGAGCCAGGCGGCGCGGATATTCTGGCCGATCGCCAGCACCGAGCGGCCATAGATCATGCGCTGCAGGGCGACCGCCGCACCGATGGTGAACAGCACGGTGAGGATCGCCAGCACCGGAATGCCGAGTATCTGCCAGTTGGCGAAATCGGCGAAGCCCGGCGGCGGTTTGATCTGCAAGCCGCGTCCGTAGCTGATGTCGATCGACTGGATGATGAAGCTGGCCGACAAAGTGGCTATGATCGGTGGGATGCGCAGCGCCCAGATCAGCAGGTAGTTGGCGGCGCCGATCGCCGCCCCGCAGGCAAGCGCCGCCAGCAGCCCGACCGCGATCATGGAATCATTGCCGTCCATCACTTTCATCGCGACGGCGCTGGCAAGGCCGATATTGGCCGGCAGCGACAGGTCGACATTGCCCGGGCCGAGTGTGATGACGAACATCTGGCCGACGCCGACAATGACGGTGAACACCGCCAGCGACAGGGCCGCCGTCACCATGCCGCCGGCGCCATAACCGCCGGTGAAGGCGATGGTCGCCAGCCACACCAGAAGCGCGCCAATGAACGACCAGATCCAGGGTTTGGCGAGCAGCGATTTCACCGATGTCATCGCTCACCTCTCCTTGCGGCTGATCAGCACCCGCGCCGCCAGCACGATGATGAGGATGGCGCCGTTGGCGGCAACCTGCCAATCGGGTGGAATGTGCATGAAGGTGAGCAGTGGCGAGGCCGCCAGCGCCAGCGTCAGCGCGCCGATCACAGCACCTATCGGCGACACCCGGCCGCCGACGAATTCGCCGCCGCCGAGGATGACGCCGGCGATGGCCAGCAGCGTGTAGCCGTTGCCGATATTGGCGTCGGCCGAGGTGGTGATGCCGATCAGCGCCATGCCGGACAGCACGCCGAACAGGCCGGCGAGCGCAAACAGCACGATCTTGGTTCGGAGCAGCGACCAGCCGGCGCGGCCAAGCGCCGCCGGATTGCCGCCCGAGCCGCGCAGGATCACGCCATAGGAAGTGCGCATCAGGCCGAAATGAACGATGACGCCGATGAGCAGCGCGGCGATGATCGGGAACGGAATGAAGGGCGGCTTGAACGCCATCAGCCCAAGCAGCCAGTCCGGCGCCTTGCCGCCCGGTTTGGGCAGGACGAGAATGGCCAGCCCCTGCCAGACGAAGCTCATGCCGAGCGTCACCACGATGGACGGCAGATTGCGCAGATGGATAAGCGCGCCGAGCAGCGCATAGATGCCGATTGATCCGAGCAGGATGGCGGCGCCGATGAGTGGCGCGTCCTTCAGCCAGGTCGCCGTGACGCAGCCGACGAAGCCGACGAAGGTGCCTATCGACAGGTCGAGCTCGTTTCCGGCAATGACGAACATCTGCGCGATCGTCGCCAGCGCGATCGGGATCGCCAGGTTGAGCATCAGGCTGAAGCCGAAATAGCTGATGGCGCGCGGGTTGAGCCAGGCGATGGCGAGCAGCACCAGCGCCAGCGACAGCGCCGGCAGCAGCCCGCGCAACAGACGGGCACGGGCCAGTGCGCCTCGCTCGGCGGACGTCCTGGCGGCGGTGTCGAGGCTGGCGGCCGTCATCTCAGGCCGCATCGCCGAATGAGGACTGGATGATCTTCTCTTCGGTCAACTCGTTGCGGCGCAGATTGGCGACGATGCGGCCGTTCTTGAAGACATAGATGTGATCGCAATTGTCGAGCTCTTCGGTTTCCGTGGTGTACCAGAGGAAGGTGCGGCCTCGGGCAGCCTCTTCGCGCACGAGGCCGTAGACCTCCAGTTTGGTGCCGATATCGACGCCGCGCATCGGATCGTCCATCAGCACGATCTGCGCATCCGAGCCGAGCGCGCGGGCAAACAGCGCCTTCTGCTGGTTGCCGCCCGACAGCGAGAAAATGTTGTTGTTCATATCGGGCGTGCGGATGCCGATCTTCTTCTGCCAGAATGCAGCGAGTTCGGCCTCGCGCTGCGGCGAGATCAGCAGCCCGCTGCGCAGCCGCGCCAGCGAGCGGATGCCGATGTTCTCAGCGATCGACCATTGCGGAAAGATGCCGTCCGACTGGCGGTCGCCGGCGACCAGCGCCACCGGCGCCGTCACCTCGATGCCTGCCTTGGCGCGCGATGCCGCGCTAAAGATCGCCAGCAGCAGGTCGGTCTGGCCGTGTCCCGCCAGACCGGCAAGGCCGATGATCTCCCCGGCGCAGGCGACAAGGTCGGTGCCGTCCTTCTGCGCGGCGGGCCGCGCCCGGACCCGTAGCGGACTGGCGCCGGGCTTGGCGGCAGCGATTTGCGCCGCGATCTTCTGGCGCGCTTCCGCTCCGCCCATCGCCGTCACCAGCCGGTCGCGGTCGAAGGCACTGGCGGCGTCGGCGACAACCACCTTGCCGTCGCGCATCACCACGATGCGATCGGCGTTGCGCAGCACCTCACCCAGCACATGCGAGATCAGGATGCAGCTTTTGCCGCCGGCAACGAAGCGGCGGACGAAGGCCAGCAGCTGGCCCGCCGTATGCGCATCGAGCGACGATGTCGGCTCGTCGAGGATGACGAGGTCGAGCCGATCCTGAGTGACGGTGAAGGCGCGCGCCACTTCCACCATCTGGCGCCGGCCGATCGACAGGTCGCCGACAATATCGGACGCCGAAATGCTGTGGCCCGGAAAGATCTCGTCGAGCTTGGCGGCGATCAGATCCGCCGCCTTGCGCCGCCAGCCGAAGCCGCGCAGCGACGCGTGGTTGATGCGCGTGTTCTCGGCGACGCTGAGATTGGGGCACAGCGACAGTTCCTGGAAGACGCAGCGTATGCCGAGTTGCTGCGCGCGCGACACCGAGTAGTTGTCCTCGGTGTCGCCATGCACGCCGATCTGCCCACTGTCGGGCACCAGCGTGCCCGCCACCATGTGCATCAGCGTCGATTTGCCGGCGCCATTGTGGCCGACGAGACCAACGCATTCGCCGGGGCCGACATGGAAATCCACGCCGCCCAGTGCGCGAACGGCGCCGAAATGCTTTTCGGCGCCGTTCAGTCTGATGATGTCAGCGTTCCCTTCAGGCATGCTCAACGATATCCGCTCGATGATCCGGAGGGCAACGCTTGTTCAAGGCTCACTTGATGTTGGCTTTGATGGCCGCGATCGCGTCTTCCTGCGTGTATTCGTGGCTGGCGACGCCGCCCTTGGGGATCTTCGGCAGCTCGGCCTCGAAATCGTCCTGTGTGAAGGCCAGATACGGCACCAGCAGATCGTGCGGAATGTCGGTGCGGCCGTCGAGCACCTGCTGCGCCACCCAGAAGGCGAGCGACGACACGCCGGGCGCGATCGAAGCCGACCAGGTCTGGTAGCCGTCCTTGTCCTTCTGCTCCTTCCACCACTGCAGCTCGTCCTGGCGGTTGCCCATGATGATGGTCGGGCGCGGCTTGCCGGCGGCGGCGAAGGCCTGGGCCGCCCCGTAACCGTCACCGCCCTGGTCGACGACGCCTACGATGTCGGGCAGCGACGGCAGGATGGTCGCAACCGCCTTCTGCGCCGTCGTCTGGTCCCAGTCGCCGGTCACCGAACCGACGATCTTGAACTCGGGATGGGCGGCGACGCCTTCGAGGATGCCGGCATGGATGGCATCGTCGATCGAGGTCCCGGCAAGCCCACGGATTTCCAGAAGATTGCCGCCCTTGGGCTGGAACTTGGCCATCTGCTCGATTTCCTGCTTGCCCATGTCCTTGAAGTCGACGACGACACGGTAGGCGCAAGGTTCGGTCACGGTGCCGTCGAAGGAGACGACGACGATGCCGGCATCGCAGGCCTGTTTGATGGCGCCGTTGAGTGCATCCGGCGAGGCCGCGTTGATGACGATCGCGTCATAGCCCTGCAGGATCAGGTTCTGCACCTGTGCTGCCTGCGTCGGCACCTCCTTGTCGGCGGTGGTGAAGATGTCGGCCGCGCCGACGATCTTGTCGGCGACCGCCTTCTTGGTGACGATGCCATAGCTGTCGAGCATCGCCTGCCGCCAGGAATTGCCGGCATAATTGTTGGAAAAGGCAATCTTCTTGCCGCTGGTGTCGGCCAGCGCCGTGCCCGAGGCGAGCATTGCCGCCAAGGCTCCCAGAACGAACAGTTTCTTCATGTCGTTATCCTCCCAGATGTGTTGACTGCTGCATTCCCACCGGCTTTGACCCCGGCCTCACTCCCAACTCTGATTTGAGCACGGATTGTCGCGAGCTCAAAACAGTCTCAATCCCGGCACGCGCACCCTGAGCCGGTACAGCGACGTCGACGCGGTGATGTAGAGGCTTTGCAAATCGTCGTCGCCGAAAGTAAAATTCGCGCAATCTTCAGGTGTCCGGATGACGCCAAGAATGGCGCCCGACGCGTCGAAAATGTGGATGCCGCCGGGTCCGGTGCAGTAAAGATTGCCGCGGCTGTCGATCTTCATGCCGTCGGGCGCCCCCGGCCCCTCGCCCTCGGTCACTGCCCACACCGCGCCGCCATCGAGGTCGCCATTGGCTTCGACGCCGAACACCCTGATATGCCCGCGTTCGGTGTCGTTGATGAACAGCCGCGACTCGTCCAGCGAAAAGCAAAGCCCGTTCGGCTGCCCGAAATCGTCGGCCAGCAATGTCAGCCGGGCGCCGTCGCCATCGATGCGGTAGACGCCTTGGAACGGCAGGTCCTGTGGCCGTGGCACGCCATAGAATTCCCTCCGGCCATAGCCCGGATCGGTGAAGTAGATCGATCCGCCGGTGGCAACGACGATGTCGTTCGGGCTGTTGAGCTGCTTGCCCTGATGGTGCGTGGCAAGCACCGTCGCGCCGCCGTTGGGCTCGGCGCGGGTCACCCGGCTTGTTGCGTGCTCGCAGGTGACCAGCCGCCCCTGGCGGTCCAGCGTGTTGCCATTGGCCTTGTGGCTCGGCGCGCGGAACAGCTCGATCTCGCCTTCGGCACTGCGGCGATAGATCCGACTTTCCGGAATGTCGGAGAAGACCAGCCATTTCTCATAGGGGTGCCAGACCGGCCCTTCGAGGAAGCCGAAGCCGCTCGCCACCGTCTCAATGGTCGCATCGCCGACGACATCGTCGAAGCCGGAATGGCGCGCACGCGCCGACACCGACATCATCGGCTCCCGGCGCGAACAGCCGTGCTACTCCGCATGGTGACAAATGGCATGAGCGCTTCCCGATATAGGCTTCTTGTTGGGGCAGAGCGTAGGCGCGGTGCCGACGAGCCGATACGGGTCAAAGCGCACCGGCCCCATTTGGGTTTGGACATAGGGGCGGGGGGATAACGCAAGGGGTTGGGAGCCGGGGGGAAAAGGGCGGGGGCAGGGGTAAAAGGCGGGGGTTGGGCAGCCCGCCGGGATTGGGTT